>NZ_JBEYXN010000007.1:0-289853 GCF_040704625.1 Streptomyces sp. NPDC046866 | reverse complement strand
CCGAAGGGGAGTGCGTGAACGCCCCTCAGCCTGCCCCACCTCGTACCGCCCAATCGGGCCGGCGCCGGGGCCCACGCCCCGGTCCACCAGATGGCGGCCCCGGCCGCCCACTTCCGAGTGACTCCCCAGAACGCCTCGCCGACCGGCGGCCCGCCCGTCGCCGACGATCGCCAGCGGCCGGGCCTGTTTCCGGCCGCCGAAGCGCTGCCGTCGCCGAGGCCGGACGGTTGGGAGACCACGTGCACATCCTGCTCGTCGCGAGTGCGTTCAACAGTCTCACCCAGCGGGTGCACGCAGAACTGAGGGACCGCGGGCACAGCGTGGCGGTCGAACTCGCCCTGCCCGGCACAAGCACGGGCACCGGCACGAGCACCGGCACCGGCACCGGCACGAGCACCGGCACCGGAACGAGCACCGGCACCGACCTCGCCGAGGCCGTCGGCCGCCACCGGCCCGACCTGGTCCTCGCGACGATGCTGAAGACCGCCATCCCCGAAGAGGTCTTCTCCGCCCACGTCTGCCTCGTCGTCCACCCCGGTCCGGTCGGCGACCGCGGCCCCTCCTCCCTCGACTGGGCCCTCACCGAAGGCGCCACCCGCTGGGGCGTCACCGTCCTGCAGGCCGCCGCCGAACTCGACGCCGGAGACGTGTGGGCCACCGCCGAGTGCGACCTGCCGCCCGTCGGCAAGAGCGACGCCTATCGCGGGGAGATCGCCGACGCGGCCCTCACCGCCGTCCTGACGGCCGTCGACCGCTTCGCCTCCGGCGCGTACACCCCCCGGCCCCAGCACACCGGCCGCGCCCGGCCGTACCTGCGCCAGGAGCACCGCCGCATCGACTGGCACACCGACCCCACCGACCGCGTCGTACGCCTGCTGCGCGCCGCCGACTCCCGGCCCGGCGTGCTCGACGAGCTGCTGGGCTCCTCCTGGTACCTGCACGGCGGCCACCCGGAGAGCCGGCTGCGCGGCCGCCCCGGCGAGCTGCTGGCCACCCGGTCGGGGGCGATCTGCCGGGCCACGGCCGACGGCGCCGTGTGGATCCCGGAGCTGCGGGCCCGGCGCGACCCGGGCGGTCCGGCCGCCGTCAAGCTCCCCGCCACCCTCGCCCTCGGCGACCGGCTGCCGCCGCTGCCCGAACTCCCCGCGCCCCTGTTCGCCGGCAGCGACCACGGCGAAGCCGACGGCAGCGCCGGCGCCGTACCGGACACCTGGTCCGACATCGCCTACCGCGAGGAGGGCGCGGCCGGCTTCCTGTCCTTCTCCTTCCCCGGCGGCGCGATGAGCACCGAGCAGTGCCGGCGCCTGCTCGCCGCCTACCGCACGGCCTGTTCCCGGCCCACCTCGGTGCTGGTCCTCGGCGGGGCCCGCGACTTCTTCTCCAACGGGATCCACCTGGGCGTCATCGAGGCCGCGGCAGATCCCGCCGAGGAGTCCTGGGCCAACATCAACGCCATGGACGACCTGGTGGAGGCCGTCCTGACCACCTCCGACCGGCTCGTCGTGGCCGCCGTCGCCGGCAACGCGGCCGCCGGCGGCGCCATGCTCGCCCTCGCCGCCGACGAGGTCTGGTGCCGGTCGGGGGCCGTCCTCAACCCGCACTACCGGCTGATGGGGCTGTACGGCTCCGAGTACTGGACCTACACCCTGCCCCGCCGCACCGGCACCGGCGTGGCCGACCGCCTCATGGCCGAGGCGCTGCCGCTGAGCGCCGAGGGCGCCCGCCGGCTGGGCCTGGTCGACCGCACGATCGCCTGCGCCCCCGGGGAGTTCGCGGGGGAGACCGCCCGCCTCGCGGTCCGGCTGGCCGACTGGCCCGCCACCCAGTCCCGCATCGCCGGCAAGAAGGCCCGCCGCGGCGTCGACGAGGCGGTCAAACCGCTCGCCGCCTACCGGGAGGCGGAACTGGCCCGGATGCGCGAGACCTTCTTCGACCCCGAGGCCCCCTACCACGCGCTGCGCCGTGCCTTCGTACGCAAGGAGCCGCTGCGGCAGACCCCGCCGCACCTGGCCCGCACCACCCCCGGGCGGCGCGCCGCCACCCTCCCCGCCCGGCGGCGCGGCGTCACCGGACCGGCCGAACAGCACAGGGCATCCGGGCCGGACGGCTGCTAGCAAGAAGGGTGGGGCGGCCGCCGACCTTCCCCCGCGGCCGCCCCGCCCCGCGCGACCCACCTCCCCCGCATCCCTCCCAAGGAGCGAGTCCCATGGCTGCTGCAACGCCGAGCACGGTAGAGGACCCCCCGATCCACATCCTCTGGATCAACGCCGGCCTGAGCTGCGACGGCGACTCGGTGGCCCTCACGGCAGCGATGCAGCCCAGCATCGAGGAGATCGTCACCGGTGCGCTTCCCGGCCTGCCCAAGATCGCCGTGCACTGGCCGCTGATCGACTTCGAGTGCGGGCCGGTCGGCGGCGCCGACACGTTCATCGAGTGGTTCTTCAAGGGCGAGCGGGGCGAGATCGACCCGTTCGTACTGGTCATCGAGGGCTCGATCCCCAACGAGAAGATCAAGCCCGAGGGCTACTGGTGCGGCTTCGGCGACGACCCGGAGACCGGGCAGCCCATCACCACCAGCGAGTGGATCGACCGCCTGGCGCCCCACGCCCTCGCCGTCGTCGCCATCGGCACGTGCGCCACGTACGGCGGCATCCACGCCATGGCGGGCAACCCCACCGGCGCCATGGGGGTGCCCGACTACCTCGGCTGGGACTGGACCTCGAAGGCCGGGATCCCGATCGTGTGCGTGCCGGGCTGCCCGATCCAGCCGGACAACTTCGCCGAGACCCTCACCTACCTGCTGTACCAGGCGGCCGGCTCCGCCCCGATGATCCCGCTCGACGACAAGCTGCGGCCGACCTGGCTGTTCGGGCAGACCGTCCACGAGGGGTGCGACCGGGCCGGCTTCTACGAGCAGGGCCAGTTCGCCTCCACCTACGACTCCCCGCAGTGCCTGGTGAAACTCGGCTGCTGGGGGCCCGTGGTCAAGTGCAACGTCCCCAAGCGCGGCTGGATGAACGGCATCGGCGGCTGCCCGAACGTCGGCGGCATCTGCATCGCCTGCACCATGCCCGGCTTCCCGGACAAGTTCATGCCGTTCATGGACCAGCCGCCCGGCGCCACCGTCTCCAGCACGGCCAGCGGCGCCTACGGCGCGGTGATCCGCAAACTCCGCTCGATCACGCTGCACACCGTGGACGAGGAGCCCAAGTGGCGCCGCGGCGGCCGGAAGCTGACCACCGGCTACCGCCCGCCCTGGTGACCCCGGCCCCGCACCCCGCACCCCCGTCTCCTCCCGCACAACCCCCCGCTCCCGGCTCCAGGAAGGGTCACGGCAGACACGATGACACCGAAGACGAAGGCGGCCGGCGACGGCAGCGGCCTGGTGGAGATGGCCTGGGATCCGATCACCCGGATCGTCGGCAGCCTCGGCATCCACACGAAGATCGACTTCAAGCAGAAGCGGGTCGCCGAGTGCTACAGCACCTCGTCCGTCTTCCGCGGCTACAGCGTCTTCATGCGCGGCAAGGACCCCCGCGACGCGCACTTCATCACCAGCCGCATCTGCGGCATCTGCGGGGATAACCACGCCACATGCTCCGTCTACACGCAGAACATGGCCTATGGCGTGAAGCCGCCCCACCTCGCCGAGTGGATCATCAACCTCGGCGAGTCGGCGGAATACATGTTCGACCACAACATCTTCCAGGAGAACCTGGTCGGGGTCGACTACTGCGAGAAGATGGTCCGCGAGACCAACCCGGGCGTCCTCGAACTCGCCGAGCGCACCGAGGCCCCGCACGCCGGCGACCACGGCTACCGCACCATCGCCGACATCATGCGCTCCCTCAATCCCGTCGAGGGCGAGTTCTACCGCGAGGCCCTGCAGGTCAGCCGCTACACGCGCGAGATGTTCTGCCTGATGGAGGGCCGCCACGTGCACCCCTCCACCCTCTACCCCGGCGGCGTCGGCACCATCGCCTCCGTCCAGCTGTTCACCGACTACATGAGCCGCCTCATGCGGTACGTCGAGTTCATGAAGCGCGTCGTCCCCCTGCACGACGACCTCTTCGACTTCTTCTACGAGGCCCTGCCCGGCTACGAGGAGGTCGGCCGCCGACGCGTCCTGCTGGGCTGCTGGGGCGCCCTCAACGACCCCGAGTACTGCGACTTCACGTACGCCAACATGACCGACTGGGGACGGAAGATGTTCGTCACCCCGGGCGTCGTCGTCGACGGCAAGCTGGTCACCAACGACCTCACGCAGATCAACCTCGGCATCCGCATCCTCCTGGGCAGCTCCTACTACGACGACTGGGCCGGCCAGGAGCAGTTCGTCCGCCAGGACCCCCTCGGCAACCCGGTCGACCCCCGCCACCCCTGGAACCAGCACACCATCCCCGCCCCGCAGAAGCGCGACTTCGCGGACAAGTACAGCTGGGTGATGTCCCCGCGCTGGTACGACGGCAAGGACCACCTCGCCCTCGACACCGGCGGCGGCCCCATCGCCCGCCTGTGGTCCACCGCCCTGTCCGGGCTGGTCGACGTCGGCTACGTCAAGGCCACCGGCCACAGCGTGGTCATCAACCTGCCGCGCACCATGACCAAGCCGGAGTCCACCTTCGAGTGGAAGATCCCGCAGTGGAGCAACGCGCTGGAGCGCAACCGGGCCCGCACCTACTTCCAGGCGTACGCCGCGGCGATCGCGCTGCACTGCGCCGAGCAGGGGCTCGCCGAGGTCCGCGCCGGCCGCACCCAGACGTGGGAGAAGTTCGAGGTCCCGGACGAGTCCATCGGCTGCGGCTTCACCGAGGCCGTCCGCGGCGTCCTCTCGCACCACATGGTCATCCGCGACGGCAAGATCGCCAACTACCACCCGTACCCGCCGACCCCGTGGAACGCCAGCACCCGCGACACCTACGGCACGCCCGGCCCGTACGAGGACGCCGTGCAGAACACGCCCATCTTCGAGGAGAACCCGCCGGAGAACTTCAAGGGCATCGACATCATGCGGGCGGTGCGCAGCTTCGACCCCTGCCTGCCCTGCGGCGTCCACATGTACGTGGGCGGCGGGAAGACCGTGAAGTCGATGCACGTGCCGACCGGCCTGAGCGGACTGGGCGGATGAGCGCGCCGGTGACCGACGCCCGCGAGGCGGGCCGGCGCGTCGAGGAGGTCCTCGACCGGCTCGCGGCCGCCGGCGACCGCGAGGCGTGCACGGCGGCCGAGGAACTCGTGCGCGTGCTCATGGACTTCTACGGCGCCGGGCTCGCCCGGATCGTGGAGCTCGTGGGCGCACCCGGCCCGGCCCCCGCGGGCCCGGCGGCGGAGGCCGGGAGCCCGCTCGCCCGGCTGCTCGACGACGAGCTGGTCGCGGGGCTGCTGGCCCTGCACGACCTGCACCCCGAGGACGTCGGCACGCGGATCGCCCGCGCCCTGGACTCCGTACGCGAGCCGGTCGAGCTGCTCGGCTTCGACCGGTCCACCGGCACGCTGCGGCTGAGGTCCACCGCCGCCGCGGGCCCGGGCGGCGGCTGCGGCTGCGGGAGCGGCGGCGGGGCCGCCCCCCGGGCCGTGGAGGACGCCCTCGCCCGCCTCGCGCCCGAGGTGACGGGGATCGAGCTGGAAGCCGCGGCCCCGCAACCGGCCCTGCTCCAGATCGGCACCCGGCCGCAGACCCCGGCGCGCGTGCCGTGACCCCGGCCCACCCCCGCCCCGCCCCGGCCCCGGGGCCCGGCGCCGCGCCCGGCCGCGGCGCCGTGGCCGGGCTGCGGCGCTTCACCGGCCCACGCCCGCCGCGCCCCGAGGTGTGCGAGCTGTGCGGGACGGCGGTGCCGCAGGACGGCCACCGCCACCTGGTCGAGACCGAGCGGCGCAGCCTCGTCTGCGCCTGCCCGCCCTGCTCCCTGCTCTTCGACCGGCCCGGATCCGGCGGGGGCCGCTACCGCACCGTCCCCGACCGCTACCTCACCGACCCCGGCCACCGCCTGGACGACGGCGCCTGGGACCTGCTGCGCATCCCCGTCGGCGTCGCCTTCTTCTTCCGCAACGCCGCCCTGGACCGGCTCGTCGCGCTCTACCCCAGTCCGGCCGGCGCCACCGAGAGCGAACTCGACCCCGAGACCTGGCAGAGCGTCCTCGGCACGGGCCGCCTCGCCGCCCTGCTCGAACCCGACGTCGAGGCGCTGCTGCTGCGCCGCACCCCCGACCGCACCGACTGCTTCCTCGTACCGATCGACATCTGCTACGAGCTGGTGGGACGGATGCGGCTGCTGTGGCAGGGCTTCGACGGCGGCGCCGAGGCCCGCGCCGCCCTGGACGCCTTCTTCCAGACGGTCGAACGGCGCGCCACACCCGTCCCCGAGGAGCGGCGGCCATGACCGGCTTCACCTTCACCTGCACGGGCGTGCGCGCCGACCCGTACGCCGCCGGCCCCACCCTCGTCTTCCGGCTGCGCATCACCGCCACCGGCACCACCCGGGTGCACGCCCTCGCCCTGCGCTGCCAGCTGCGCATCGAGCCCGCCCGGCGCGGCGCCTACAGCGACGCCGAGGCCGCGGCGCTGCACGACCTCTTCGGCGACCGCTCCCGCTGGGGCACCACCCTCCAGCCCGTCCAGTTCGCGCAGGTCGCGGTCATGGTGCCGGGCTTCACCGGCGAGACCGAGACCGACGTGCCCGTGCCGTGCACCTATGACATGGACCTCGCGGCCGGCCGCTACCTCGCCGCCCTGGAGGACGGCGAGGTGCCCCTGCTGATGCTGTTCTCCGGTACGGCCTTCACCGGGGCCGGCGGCTTCCAGGTGGAGCCCGTGCCCTGGGACCGCGAGGCCGCGTACCGGATGCCCGTCGCGGTCTGGCGGGAGATGATCGAGCAGCACTTCCCGGGCTCCGGCTGGCTCCGGCTGCCCCGCGCCACCCTGGAGGAGCTGCTCGCCTACCGCTCGCGCCACGCGCTCGCCTCCTGGGAGGCGACCGTACGGGCCCTCCTCGACGCGGCCGGGGCCGCCGGTCCGCCGCCCCCGGAGCCCCGCGCGCCCGGCACCGCCCGCGCCACCGCCGCCGACGTTCCCCGCGCCGCCTGGGCCGGCGCCGTCCTGCCGCGCACCACCGAGAGGACGGCGCCGTGACCACGTCCACCACCGGCCTGCCCGCCCCGCGCTTCGACCTCGCCCGGCAGGTCGCCGACGCCGTCCTGTTCGAGGGCTACGTCCTCTACCCGTACCGGGCGTCGGCCGCCAAGAACCGGATGCGCTGGCAGTTCGGCGTCCTGGTCCCGCCCGCCTGGGGCCCCGCCCACGGCGAACCCTCCTGCCAGCGCACGGAGCTGGTGATGGAGCCGCGCGGCGGGGCCGGCGTCACCGTCGAACTGCGCTTCCTGCACGCCTGCCGCCGCACCGTCGAGGAGGCGCGGCCCGACGGCACCTTCGCGGAGGTCCCCGCCCTGCACCTGCCCGACCGGGTCCTGGTCCCCTGGGACGAGGGGAGCGAGGAGCGCGTGGAGATGACCGTGCCCGTCGCCGAACTGGAGGCGGGGGAAGTCAGCCTGCCCTTCACCCGGCCCGCACGCGAGGAGACCGAGCCCGTGGCCGGCGCCGACGGCCGGCCGGCGGGCCGCCTGGTGCGGCGCACCGAGCGCCTTGACGGCGTGGTGCGGCTGCGCGCCGAGGAACTGGACCTGCCGTACCGGGCACTGAAGCTCACGGCCGTCGTGGAGAACACCGGCGACTGGACGCCGCCGCCCGGCGGCGCCGGGCGCGAGGCGGCCCTGGCGCGCTCGCTGGTCGCCTCCCACCTGCTGCTGGGCCTGAGCGCCGGCTCGTTCCTGTCGATGACCGACCCGCCCGAGTGGGCCCGGGCCCTCGTCGGCGCCTGCACCAACCGGCACACCTGGCCCGTGCTCGCCGGCGAGGACGGCCGGGCCGACGTGGTCCTGTCCTCCCCGATCATCCTGGAGGACCACCCCCGCATCGCCCCCGAGAGCGCCGGAGCGATGTACGACGCCACCGAGATCGACGAGATCCTCGCCCTGCGGACCGCGGCCCTGACCGACGAGGAGAAGCGCGAGGCCCGCGGCACCGACGCCCGCGCAGCCGCGGTGGTCGACCTCGCCGACACCATGCCCCCGGAGGTCCTGGAGCGGCTCCACGGCGCCGTCCGGGCCCTGCGGGAGATCGGCGGGCCCGGCGCCCCTGCGGCACAGGACGCACCCGAACCCCCGGCGGAGGAGGCCCTGTTCCGCCCCGAAACCCCCTGGTGGGATCCGGAGCACGCGGATCCGGCCGCCCCGCACGGCGACCGCGTCCTGGTCGGCGGAACCCCGGTGGGCCCGGGCAGCCGGGTCGTGCTGCGCCCCGGCCTGCGGCGCACCGACGCCCAGGACCTGTTCCTCCAGGGGCGCACCGCCCTCGTCGAGGCCGTCCTGCACGACGTCGACGGCGGGGTGCACCTCGCCGTCACCGTGGACGGCGACCCGGGGGCGGACATCCGCCGCGCCCAGGGCCGGTTCCTGTACTTCCAGCCCGACGAGCTCGCCGCTGTGGAGGAGGCGTGAGCGGCCGCACCCTGATCGCCGGCATCGGCAACGTCTTCCTGGGAGACGACGGCTTCGGCGTCGAGACCGTCCGCCGGCTGTCCACGGCCGGGCCGCCCCTGCCCGCCGGGGTGGAGACCGCCGACATCGGCATCCGCGGCGTCCACCTCGCCTACCGGCTCCTGGACGGCTACGACACGCTCGTCCTGGTCGACGCCACCGCCCGCGGCGCCGAGCCGGGCACCCTCCACCTGATCGAGGCCGCCGGCCCGGACGCGGAGCCCGTCACCCCGCAGGGCGCCGTGCTCGACGGGCACCACATGACCCCCGACGCCGTCCTGGCCCTGCTGGACACCCTGTGCGCCGGCACCGGTGCCACCCCGCCCCGGCGCATCTGGGTCGTCGGCTGCGAACCCGCCTGCCTCGACGAGGGGATCGGGCTCAGCGCGCCCGTGGCCGCCGCCGTGCCGGAGGCCGTACGGATGGTGCTGGACCTCGTCCACCGGCCGGGCCAGGAGCCGATCGAGACCGACCCCGGCGTCGCCGCCACCTGAGGAGGACCCCGTGAAGAAGACCATCATCGGCGGCGCTGCCGCCGTCGTAGCCCTCGCCGCCGTGCTCAAGTCGGTCCTGCCCGACCTGCAGCGCTACCTGCGCATCCGCCGCATGTGACCGCAGCCGGCCGTCCCGCGACCCCAGTGCGCGCGCCGGGGCCGCGCCTGCGCCCGAACGGCGTACGGCGTGCCCGGCGCGTCGGCGTGCCCGCCCGCGGGTGCGGGCGCCGCCCGGTCTAATGAGGCCCGGCAGGACGGAGTCCCATGCACGAGATGTCGATCGCCGTGGCCGTGGTCGGCCAGGTGGAGGAGGCCGCCGAGGCCGCCGGCGCGAGCGCCGTCACCTCGGTCCGGCTCCAGGTCGGTGAACTGGCCGGCGTCGTACCCGACGCCCTGGCCTTCTGCTTCGAACTGGCCTGCGCCGGCACCCTCCTCGAAGGCGCCGCCCTGGAGACCGAGACGGTGCCCGCCCGCGCCCGCTGCCGGGCCTGCGCGTACGACTGGGCGGCCGGCATGCCGCCCCGGCTGGCCTGCCCCCGCTGCGAACGGGCGGCCGACGTCGAACTCCTCTGCGGGCGCGAACTGCAGATCACCGGCGCCCGCTGGGAGGACGGCCCGGCCGCCGCCCCGGCCGCCGCCGCATCCGCCGCGGCCCCGTGCCCGTACGCCCCCACCCGCGAACCGATCGTCGAGGAGCGCTGAAGCATGTGCCGTGTGGTCGACCTCAAGCAGGCGGTCCTCGCCAAGAACGCCGGTGCCGCGCACGCCCTGCGCACCGCTCTCACCGCCCGCGGGACCACCGTCGTGAACCTCTTGTCCAGTCCCGGCAGCGGCAAGACGGCCCTGCTGGAGCGCGAACTCGGCCTTGCGCGGGGGCGGGGTCTGCCCGTCGCCGCTCTCACCGCCGACCTGGCCACCGAGAACGACGCGACGCGGCTGGCGCGTTCGGGCGTCCCCGTCAAGCAGGTCCTCACCGACGGGCTCTGCCACCTGGAGGCCGCGATGCTCGGCCGCCACCTGGACGGCTGGCTCCCCGAGGACACCCGGCTGCTGTTCGTCGAGAACGTCGGCAACCTCGTCTGCCCGGCCTCGTACGACCTCGGCGAATCGCTGCGCGTGGTGCTCGCCTCCGTCACCGAGGGCGAGGACAAGCCGCTGAAGTACCCGACCGCCTTCGGGCTGGCCCAGCTCGTGGTGGTCACCAAGGCCGACCTCGCGCAGGCCGCGGAGTTCGACGAGGCCGCCTTCCGCGCGAACGTCCAGCAGGTCAACCCCGGCGTGGACGTGCTCCTGACCTCCGCGCGGACCGGCCGGGGCGCAGGACTCCTGCTCGACCGGGCACTGGCGGCCGGCGACGGCTCGGCCGTGCACGTACCGGTCATGGCCGCACAGCAGCACGCACCCCAGCACGGCCACGGGCACGGGCAAGAGCCCGGGCAGGACCAGGGCCAGGGCCATGGGCCCGGCCACAGCCACGCCGACCACGGCCACGGGCACGGCCACGGCCAGGACCAGGTGCGCGCCCACGGCCCCGCGGACCGCCCTGCGCCCGGCGACCACCGGCCCGCCCCGGCACCGGCCCGCTGATGGAGGACGTACAGCGCCGCAGGATCACCGTGCGCGGCGTGGTGCAGGGCGTCGGCTTCCGGCCGTACGTGTACACCCGGGCGACCGGGCTCGGCCTCGCCGGTCACGTCACCAACACCCCCGAAGGCGTCGTCGCCGAGGTCGAGGGCGCCCCGGCGGCCGTGTCCGCCTTCTGCGAGCGGCTCGCGGCCGACGCGCCGCCGCTCGCGGTCGTCGACGCCGTGGACCACTGCGAGGTGCCGGCAGCCGGGGGCTCCGGCTTCACCATCGTCGCCTCCCGCTCCGGCGGCCCCGTCCGCACCCTCGTCTCCCCGGACACGGCGACCTGCACCGCCTGCCTCGCGGAGCTCGCCGACCCCGCCGACCGGCGCCACCGCCACCCCTTCATCACCTGCACGCACTGCGGCCCACGCTTCACCATCGTGACGGGGCTTCCCTACGACCGGGCGCACACCACCATGGCCCGCTTCCCGATGTGCGCCGACTGCGCCCGCGAGTACGCCGACCCCGCCGACCGGCGCTTCCACGCCCAGCCCGTGGCCTGCCCCGCCTGCGGGCCCAGGCTGCGCCTCCTCGCCGGGACGCCGCCGCGCGAGGCGGCCGGCGCGGACCCGGTCGCCGAGGCCCGGCGGCTCCTGGCCGGCGGGGCGATCATCGCCGTCAAGGGCCTCGGCGGCTACCACCTCGCCTGCGACGCCGCCCACCCCGGCGCCGTGGCCGAGCTGCGCCGCCGCAAGGCCCGCGGGGACAAGCCGTTCGCGCTGATGGCCCGCGACACCGCCGACATCGAACCGCTGGTGAGCATCGACGACGCCGAACGCGCCCTGCTGACCGGGCCCGTCCGGCCCGTCGTCCTGCTGCGCCGCCGCCCGGGCGCGGACCGCGGAGCGGTCGCCGAGGGCGTCGCCCCGCGCTGCCCCGACCTCGGCGTGATGCTCCCGTACACGCCCGTCCACCACCTGCTGCTGGGGCTGCCCGGCGACCCGCCCGGCCCCCGCCTGCTCGTCATGACCAGCGGCAACCTGTCCGGCGAACCCATCGTCACCGACGACGCCGAAGCCCTGGAGCGCCTCGCCGGCCTCGCCGACGCCTGGCTCACCCACGACCGCCCCATCCACGTGCCCTGCGACGACTCGGTGGTGCGCGTCTGCGACGGGGCGCCGCTCCTCGTGCGCCGGGCCCGGGGCTACGCGCCGCTGCCGCTGGACCTGCCGCTGCCGGTCCCGGCCGTGCTCGCCGCCGGCGGAGACCTGAAGAACGCCTTCTGCCTCGGCCAGGGCCGCAAGGCCTGGCTGTCCGCGCACATCGGCGACATGGACGACCTCGCCACGCAGGACGCCTTCGCGCGCGCCGAGCAGCAGTTGGAGTCCATCACGGGCGTGCGGCCCACCCGGCTCGCCGCCGACCTGCACCCCGGCTACCGCTCCACCGCCCGCGCCCGGCGCACCGCCGCCGGCCGTCCGCTGACCGGCGTCCAGCACCACCACGCGCACATCGCCTCCGCCATGGCCGAACACGGCCTGGACGGCAGCGCCCGCGTCATCGGCGTCGCCTTCGACGGCACCGGGTACGGCGAGGACGGCGCGGTGTGGGGAGGCGAGGTCCTCCTCGCGGACTACGGCGGCCACCGCCGCTTCGCGCACCTGGCGTACGTCCCGCTGCCGGGCGGCGACGCCGCCGTGCACCGGCCGTACCGGATGGCCCTCGCCCACCTGCGCGCCGCCGGCCTCGCCTGGGCCCCGGACCTGCCGTGCACCGCGGCCTGCCCGCCCGAGGAACTTCGGGTGCTGCGCCGGCAGTTGGAACTCGGCCTGAACTGCGTCCCCACCTCCAGCATGGGCCGGCTCTTCGACGCGGTCTCCTCCCTGGCCGGCGTCTGCCACCTCGCCGGGTACGAGGCCCAGGCCGCCATCGAGTTGGAGGCCGCAGCCCTGGCGGCAGCCGGGGAGGCGGGCCGCGGGTACGCCTTCGCCCTGCGGCCCGGACAGCCCGCCGCGGACACCGCCGGGCCGGGCGCGCCCGGAGCGGCCGAGGCCCCGGCCGACCCGGCGCCGGCGCCCTCCTGCCCGGCGCCCGTGCTGGCCGA
The DNA here is from genome assembly GCF_040704625.1 of Streptomyces sp. NPDC046866. Lineage (NCBI taxonomy): Bacteria > Bacillati > Actinomycetota > Actinomycetes > Kitasatosporales > Streptomycetaceae > Streptomyces > Streptomyces sp. NPDC046866. The sequence continues at coordinate 277,094 of NZ_JBEYXN010000007.1, read as the reverse complement.
CCCGGCACCCGTGCTCGCCGCCGTGGTGGCCGATCTGCGGGCCGGCACCCCGGCGGCGGTCGTCGCGGCCCGCTTCCACGCCGCCGTGGCCGGCCTCGTCGCCACCCTGGCCGGCCTCGCGCGCGAGCGGCACGGCCTCGGCACCGTCGCCCTCACCGGCGGGGTCTTCGCCAACACCGTGCTCTCCTCGGCCTGCGCCCGCCTGCTGCGCGAGCGCGGCTTCACCGTACTGCGCCACCACCGCGTCCCGCCGAACGACGGCGGCCTGGCCCTCGGCCAGCTCATGGTGGCGGCCTGCGCCCCGCACCACCCACAGCAAGGAGAGGGCCATGTGCCTGGCGGTACCCGGCAGAGTGCTTGACATCGGGGAGAAGGACGGCACCCGGATGGCGTCCGTCGATTTCGGCGGAGTGGTCAAGGAGGTGTGCCTGGAGTACCTGCCCGACCTGCAGGTCGGCGAGTACGCCATCGTCCACGTCGGGTTCGCCCTGCAGCGCCTGGACGAGGAGTCGGCCCGGCAGACCCTCGACCTCTTCGCCGAACTCGGCCTGCTCCAGGAGGAGTTCGGCGACCCGTGGGAGCGGGCGGCGGCAGAGGCGGCCGGAGGCGGCGCATGGCCCTTCCCCGCCGCAGCGGCCGGTGGAACCGTGCAGGAGGCACAAGCGCAGTGAAGTACATCGACGAATTCCAGGACCCCGGGCTCGCACGCCGCCTGCTCGACGACATCCACGCCGCCGTGACCCGCCCCTGGGCGCTGATGGAGGTCTGCGGCGGCCAAACCCACACCATCATCCGCCACGGCATCGACCAACTCCTGCCCGAGCAGGTCGAGCTGATCCACGGCCCGGGGTGCCCGGTGTGCGTGACCCCGCTGGAGGTCATCGACAAGGCCCTGGAGATCGCCTCCCGACCCGAGGTGGTCTTCTGCTCCTTCGGCGACATGCTCCGCGTCCCCGGCACCGGCCGCGACCTGTTCCAGGTGCGCAGCGAGGGCGGCGACGTACGGGTCGTCTACTCCCCGCTCGACGCCCTGCGGATCGCCCGCGAGAACCCCGACCGCCAGGTGGTGTTCTTCGGCATCGGCTTCGAGACCACCGCCCCGCCCAACGCCATGACCGTGTACCAGGCGAAGAAGCTCGGCATCCCCAACTTCAGCCTGCTCGTCTCCCACGTCCGGGTCCCCCCGGCCATCGAGGCCATCATGAACGCGCCGAGCTGCCGGGTGCAGGCCTTCCTCGCCGCCGGGCACGTCTGCAGCGTGATGGGCATGGGCGAGTACCCCGAGCTCGCCGCCCGCCACCGCGTCCCGATCGTGGTCACCGGCTTCGAGCCGCTCGACATCCTCGAAGGCGTGCGCCGGGCCGTCCGCCAGCTCGAACGCGGCGAGCACACCGTCGACAACGCCTACGCCCGGGCCGTGCGCCCGGAGGGCAACCCGGCCGCCCTCGCCATGCTGGAGGACGTCTTCGAGGTCACCGACCGGGCGTGGCGGGGCATCGGGGTGATCCCCGACAGCGGCTGGCGGCTGTCCGCCCGCTACCGGGACTTCGACGCCGAACACCGCTTCAGCGTCACCGGCATCACCACCCGCGAGCCGGCGGCCTGCCGCAGCGGCGAGGTCCTCCAGGGCCTGATCAAGCCGCACGAGTGCGAGGCGTTCGGCACCACCTGTACCCCGCGCAACCCGCTGGGAGCCACCATGGTCTCCAGCGAGGGCGCGTGCGCCGCCTACTACCTCTACCGGCGCCTGGACCTCACCCCCGTAGCCCGCACCCCCCGCCCGGCAGCGGCCCCCGACCCCGCGGCGCCGGCCGGTGACGGGTCGGCCGCGGCCACCGCACCGCTGGAGGCGACCCCCGTTGTCTGACACCGCACTCGACGTCACCGGCTGGACCTGCCCGGCGCCGCTGCGCGACCGCCCCCGCGTCGTCATGGGCCACGGCGGCGGGGGAGCGCTCTCCGCCGAACTCGTCCAGCACGTCTTCGCCCCCGCGTACGGCGGCGCGGTCCTCGCCCGGCTCGGCGACAGCGCCGCCGTCACCCTGGGCGGGGCCCGGCTGGCCTTCTCCACCGACTCCTACGTGGTCCGGCCGCTGTTCTTCCCCGGCGGCAGCATCGGGGACCTCGCCGTCAACGGCACCGTCAACGACCTCGCGATGAGCGGAGCCCGGCCCGCGTACCTGTCCTGCGGCTTCATCCTGGAGGAGGGCGTGGAGCTCTCCGTGGTGTCCCGCGTGGCCGAGGCCCTCGGGGCGGCGGCCCGCACCGCCGGGGTCGAGGTGGCGACCGGCGACACCAAGGTGGTGGAAGCCGGCCACGGGGACGGCATCTACCTCAACACCGCGGGCATCGGACTGATCCCCGAGGGGGTGGACCTGCGCCCGCAGCGCGTCGTACCCGGTGACGTGGTCATCGTCAGCGGCGAGATCGGCCTCCACGGGGTGGCCATCATGAGCGTCCGCGAGAACCTCGGCTTCGACGTGGAAACCGTCAGCGACTGCGCCGCGCTGCACGGGCTCGTCCAGGCCATGCTGGCCGTCACCCCCGACCTGCACGTGCTGCGGGACCCCACCCGCGGCGGCCTGGCCGCCGCCCTGTGCGAGATCGCGGCCTCCGCCGGCACGGGCGTCGTCGTCAACGAGGGCCGGGTGCCGGTCCCCGAGACCGTGCGCAACGCCTGCGCCGTCCTCGGCCTGGACCCGCTGTACGTGGCCAACGAGGGAAAGCTGGTCGCGTTCGTGCCGCGCGAGCACGCCGACGCCGTCCTCGACGCGATGCACGCCCACCCGCTGGGCCGGCGCGCGGCGGTGATCGGCGAGGCGGTCGAGGCCCACCCCGGCATCGTCGTGGCCCGCACCGGCCTCGGCGGCACCCGGGTGGTGGACCTGCCCGTCGGCGAGCAACTGCCCCGCATCTGCTGACGCCCGGGAGCGCGCCCCCGCCGGGGCGCGGCACGGCGATGAGTTTGCCGGTGCCCGGGGGTCCACCCCTCGACGACAGACCGCCGACTCACCGGGAGCACGCCATGGGCCTCATCGACATCGAGTTGTTCGCCACCCTGGACCTCGTCGGGCAGGCGCCCGGCGGGCCCGACGAGGACCCGGTGGGGTTCCCCTTCGGCGGCTGGCAGGCGCCCCTGCTGGACGAGACCGCCGGGGCCCAGATCGCCGCCGCGTACGAGGGCACGGACGCCCTCCTGCTCGGCCGGCGGACGTACGACATCTTCGCCGCCTACTGGCCCCGCGCGGAGGGCGGGCAGGACGGCGGGTTCGCCGCGCTCTTCAACCGCATCCCGAAGTACGTGGCCTCCCGCGGCCGGCCCGACCTCTCCTGGGCCGGGTCCACGCAGCTCGGACCCGACCTGGCCGCCGCGGTGCGGGAGGTCCGCGACCGCCACGAGCAGGTGAAGGTCGTCGGCAGCCTGGACCTGGTCCAGAGCCTCCTGCGCGAGAAGCTGTTCGACCGCCTCGACCTGTGGCTGCACCCGATCGTGCTCGGGGTCGGCAAGAAGGTGTTCGCCGGCGGCGCGGTCCCCACCAACCTCACGCTCCTCGCACCCCCGGCAGCCGGCCCGAAGGGCACCGTCCACCTGCGCTACGGCCTCGCCGGGGGCACGCCGGCCACGGGGGACATGAGTGCCCCCGGCCGCGGCCTCGGCACCGGAGCCTGAACCGGCTCAGGGCAGTTCGGGGATGAACGGGAGGTAGTCCTCAGGTCCGGCCCAGGGGACGATCGCGTAGCTGGCCTCGGGGAGCTCGTTCCACAGGCCCGGCAGGTCCCCGAGGGGTTCGGAGACCACCAGGCGGGTGTCGTCGGACACCTTCCGCAGGTAGGGCAGCTCCGGGTACAGCTGGCGTACGTCCTCGGCGCGGCTGCTGTAGAACAGCGAGCGGGACTTCCCCTGGCTGGAGTAGCGGAAGGCCCACACCCGCGAGCCGTCGCTGACCGCGATCGTCATCTGGAGCGGGTCGGCCACGCCGTGCTCCTTGCCGAGCCGCTCGACCAGGCCCGCCATCCGGGCGACCGCGCCGGGGACGTCCTGGTCCAGGCCGAACGTCACGGCCAGGTAGAACATCACCTCGGAGTCCGTCGAGCCCTCGATGCACGGGAAGAGGGCCGGGTCCACGGCCATGCACAGGTCGCGCTGGAGGCGGTGGAAGTCGGTGATCGCGCCGTTGTGCATCCACAGCCAGCGACCGTGTCGGAACGGGTGGCAGTTGGTCTGCTGGACGGCCGAACCGGTGGACGCCCGGACGTGCGCGAAGAACAGCGGCGAGCGGACGTGCGCGGCGAGCTCGCGCAGGTTGCGGTTGTTCCAGGCCGGCCCGACGTCACGGAAGACGGCCGGGGTGCCGTCCTCCTTCTCGGTGCTGTACCAGCCGATGCCGAAGCCGTCGCCGTTGGTCGACTCGACCCCCATGCGCGAGTGCAGGCTCTGGTCGATCAGGGAGTGTTCCGGCTGGTAGAGCACGGCGTCGAGCAGCATCGGCGTGCCGGAGTAGGCGAGCCAGCGGCACATCAGCATCATTCCTCTCCCGCGCCCCGTCCGTCACTCGGTCCGAGCCTAGCGCGGCCGGGGCCGCGCCGCCGTGCGGCCTCCGGACCGGCCGGCGCTGCCGGCCGGTCCGGACCGGTGCCGACGGGGGCTAAAGGCGTTCCTCCATGCGGATGGCTTCCTCCAGGTCCTCGCGGGCGGTGCCCCTGTGGCCCTCCTGCTGCTCCAGCAGGGCCGCGGCGATCGCGTCGAGCTTGCGCTGGACGGCGTGTTCGGCGCGCCGCTCGGTGTTCTTCAGCAGGGCCAGCAGGAGGAGGGACACCGCCCCGATGGAGTCTCCGGCCAGGTGCTGCCACTCGATGGGCAGCCCGACGGCGTGCACGGCGGCGAAGCCCGCCACCAGGCCCACGCACAGCAGGGAGAAGACGGCGGAGCTGGTGAAGTTCGAGGCGAGCTCGGCCAGCCGTTCGAAGCGGCCCGAGCGCTCCTTGTCGCCGCTGCGCTCCGCCGGATGCCGGAAGGTCATGGGGGGCGCCTGCCCCGCCGGGCCCGCGGCACACTCCCGGCCCCCGGCCGGATGCGGTGCGTGCCCGACCCCGCCATCATCGGCACCATGCCCGTGCTCGTCGGAACCTCCGGATGGCAGTACCGGGACTGGGCGGGCGTCCTCTACCCCGCCGGCCGGCCGCAGCGCCTGTGGCTGGAGGAGTACGCCGGCCATTTCGCCACGGTCGAGAGCAACAACGCCTTCTACCGGCTGCCCTCCCCGGAGACCTTCGGGGCCTGGCGCGAGCGCACCCCGCAGGGGTTCGTCTTCGCGGTGAAGGCGAGCCGCTTCCTGACCCACATCAAGCGCCTGCGCGAGCCGGCCGAGCCCGTGACCCGGCTCATGACGCACGCCGCCGCGCTCGGCGACCGGCTCGGGCCGGTCCTGCTGCAGCTGCCGCCCACGCTGCGCGCCGACCCGCAGGCCCTCGACGCCTGCCTCGCCTGTTTCCCCTCGGGGACCCGGGTCGCGGTGGAGCCGCGCCACGCCTCCTGGTGGCATCCGGACGTGCGGGCGGTCCTGACCGCCCGCGGCGCCGCGCTGTGCTGGGCCGACCGCGGCTCGCGCCCGGTGACCCCGCTGTGGCGCACCGCCGACTGGGGCTACGTCCGCTTCCACGAGGGCCGGGCGCGGCCGTGGCCGCGCTACGGGGCGCGGGCCCTGCGCACGTGGGCGGCCCGTATCGCCGACACCTGGCCGCGAGAGGCGGACGTGTTCGCGTACTTCAACAACGATCCCGGCGGCGCGGCGGTCCACGACGCCGACGCCTTCCGCGCCCTGCTGCCGTCGTCCTAGCCGGTACGCCCCGCCCCGGCCCGGTCGGCCGCCGCGGCCGGCGCCGGGCGCCCATTCCGGCCAGTGCACGACCCCGCCGGGGTGTTGGCCGTTTCACGGCCTTCCCAGCCCCCGCACCGCGTGGTGGCATGTCCATGCCGAAATTCCGTCGACTCCGGATGAATGGAGAAACGCATGGTGCTGCGCAGGCTGGCCGTGGGAACGGCGGTGGCGGCGCTGTCCGCGCTGGCCCTTCCCGCCCAGGCGGACACGGCCGCCTATCCGCCCGGGAGAATCACCGTCGACGTGGTCGGCGTCAACGGCTCGGGGTGCCCGCAGGGGACGGCGAGCGTCGCCGCCGCCTCCGACAACACCTCCTTCACCGTCACGTACAGCAACTACCTCGCCCAGGCGGGAGGCGGCTCCGGCGGGACCGACTTCCGCAAGAACTGCCAGCTGGCCCTGCAGATCCACGTGCCGCAGGGCTTCACGTACGCCATCGCCCGCGCCGACTACCGCGGCTTCGCCCACCTCCAGCGCGGGGCGTACGGCCAGGAGCGCGCCAACTACTACTTCCAGGGCATGGCCCAGACGGCCCGCACCACCCACCAGTTCAACGGCCCGTACAGCGACAACTGGCAGGCCGGCGACCAGACCGACTACGCCGACCTGGTGTGGGCGCCCTGCGGCGAGGAGCGCAACCTCAACGTCAACACCGAACTGCGGGTCTACCCGGGCACGTCCAGCCCGCAGTCCCTGAGCTTCATGAGCATGGACTCCACCGACGGCAGCGTCAGCACCGTCTACCACTTCGCCTGGAAGGAATGCCCCCGGGTCTGACACGGCGTGAGCGCAGGAACCACCGAATCACGGTCAGGAGAGACAACGATGTCCCGCAGCCTGTCCCGCACCCTGTTCACCGGCGCCGCGGCCGCCGCGCTGATCGCCACGGCGGCGCCCGGAGCCGGGGCCGCCGGCCACACCCCGCAGATCACCGCACCCCCCGACAAGATCGTCATCGAGCTGGCCACCGTCAACGGATCCGGCTGCCGCGAGGGCACCGCCCAGGTGGCCGTCGCCCCCGACAACACCGCCTTCACCGTCACCTACAGTGACTACCTCGCGCAGGTCGGCCCCGGGGCGCCGCCGACCTCGTTCCGCAAGAACTGCCAGCTCAATCTGCGCGTCCACGTCCCGTCCGGGTTCACCTACGCGATCGTCCAGGCCGATTACCGCGGATTCGCATTCCTCCAGCCCGGCGCATGGGGCCAGGAACGGGCGAACTACTACTTCCAGGGAATGCCGCAGACCACCCAGCGCACCCACCAGTTCAACGGCCCGCACAACGACAACTGGCAGGCGACCGACAAAACCGAGTACGCGGATCTGGTCTGGGCGCCCTGCGGCGAGAAGCGCAACTTCAACATCAACACCGAACTGCGCGTGAACGCGGGGACCTCCAACCCGCAGACCGCGACCAGCTTCATGACGATGGACTCCACGGACACCAGCGTCAGCACCCTGTACCACCTCGCCTGGCAGGTGTGTCCCACGCCCAAGCACTAGCGCCGGCAGACACACCGGCGCCGCCAGGCACACCCCGCCCGCGGGCCCCACGCCCGACCGCCGTACTCACGAACCGGCCGACCGTCAGCGGCCGGTGCGGCGGCATCAGGCCAGGGGCTGCAACCGCGACGGAGTGCGCGCCGCCGGCTGCGACACCGCCGCACGGGCCGGCAACGGCGCATCCGCGAGCGCGCTGCCCGCCAGCCAGGCCCGCCAGTCGACGTTCCAGTCGCCGAAGCCGTTGTCGAACGGGGCCATCGGCTCGCCGCCGCTGTTCACCACCCGGACGACGTCGCCGATCCGCACCGTGTCGAAGAACCAGGCCGCGTTCGCCGTGCTCATCCCGGTGCAGCCGTGGCTGACGTTCTCCTTGCCGTGCGAGGCGGCCGACCAGGGCGCCGCATGGACGTACTCGCCGCTCCAGGTCACCCGCGTCGCGTAGTAGACCGGCAGGTCGTAGAACTCGTTCGTGCCCCTGGGGATGCCGACGCTGTCCCCGCGCATCCGGACCTTGTACTCCTGTCCCAGCACGACCTTGATCCCGGTCCGCGTCCGGAACCCCGCCTTCCCCGTGGTGACCGGGATCCGCCGCAGCACCCGCCCGTTGCGCCGTACGGTCATCTCGTGCGCCGCGGCGTCGGTGAGGGCCTCGACCCGGTCCCCGACGGTGAACTCCACCGGCTCCGACGGCCCGCCGTAGGTGTGCCCGTCGATCTCCACCCCGTCGAGGCCGCTGCTCACGCGCACCACCGCGTGCGCGGGCCAGTACGTGCGCGGCCGGTAGTGCAGCGTCGAGCCGTCCACCCAGTGCCAGGCACCCTCGACCGCGGGCTCCGAGCTGACCTGGAGCGACCGCTCGACCCGGGCGCGGGCCTCCCGGTCGGAGGCCGCGACCGGACGGCTCAGGGACGCCGTGACGATCTGCCCCACGCCGTACGTGCCCGGCCTCGGCCCGAACTCCGCCGTGAGCCGGCCCCCCTCCGGGGGCGGGGCCGTCCGGAACGCCATGGTCGCCCCGACCGAGGTCCCGGCCGCGTCCTGCGCCCCGACGTGGACCGTGTACAGCTCGCCGGCCCGCAGCGGCTCCGTATTGGCCCAGCGGCGGCCGTGGCGGTCGAGGGCTCCGCCCACGTGGCGCCCGTGCGCGTCGCGGACGGTGACGTCGGTGAGCTGCCCCGGCTCGGCCAGGCCGATCTCCAGCGGGCCGCCGGGGTCCGTCGGGAGGAGCACGGTGTGCCCCGCCCCGGCCCGGCCCGGCCGGGCTGTGCCCGGCCCGCCGTCCTCCCTCAGCACGGCGCCCGCCCCGCGGGCGGTGGCCCGTACGCGCCGGACGTGCCGGCCGGCGCAGGTGCCGTCGCGGAACGCCTGCCCGGAGCAGGCCGCGGTGCCGCCGGGGCCCGCCTCCAGGGAGCGGCCCACCAGCAGCGTGACGAAGGCCTCCGCGTGGCCGCCCAGGTAGGCGGTCCCGGGGCGCTGGGGGACGCTGCCGGGCGCGGCGGCGACGAGGAGGGCGGCGCCGGCCGCCGCGGCGGCGACGGCCCACACCCGGTGCGCCCGGCCCCTGCGCCCCGGCGCCGCATCCCCTGCTGCCGGCGCCGCATCCCCTGCCTGCGAGGTGCGCCCGACCCGTCCCGCAAGCCCTGCCTGCTCTTCTGTCCCTCGTGCACCGTGCGTCGTCGACATCGGCCCGCCGCCCTCCCAGATCGCCCCTGACCGGATGACAGCATCACAGCGCCCACGAGTCGAAATGATGATCATCCACTCGGGTCGTACGGCCGAACGGGCGCACAGGAGCACCCCGACGGCGTAGCGCCCTCACGAGGCCGCGGTCACGTCCGCATACGGGCCGAGGTACCGGAACGCACCCGACCGGACCTCGTGGAGGTGCGCGACCCGGGTGCCCGAGAGCATGTGGGTGTCGCCGTCGAAACCGAGCGGTTTCGCCAGCCCCCGGTACGGCGTGCGGAAGATCCGCCGCGACAGCCCGGGCCGGTCGCGCCCCTCGCCCTCCAGGCCGCCCAGCGCGGCCGCCACCAGCCCCACCGCGTCGTACGCCTCCAGGGCCCAGCGGGCCGGCGGCTGCCCGTACGCGGCCCGGTGCGCGGCGGTGAAGTCGGCCGCGCCGGGCACCCCCGCCGGGTCCGCGAAGAACGTGCCGAACAGCCACCCCTCGGCTGCCGCGCCGGCCGCCGCCAGGAACGCCGGCTCCATCACCCGGCCCGTGCCCATCCGCGGCCCCGCGAACCCGGCAACGCCGAGCGCCCGCGCGAAGGCTCCGGCCCGCTCGGCGGAGGTCCCCGCGTACACGGCGGCCTCGGCGCCGGCCCGGACGAGCGCTTCCACCGCGCCGGCGAAGTCGGAGCCGTCCGCCGGGATCCGGTGGACGGCGACCGTGCCCTGTGAGGGCGGGCTCTGCTGCAAGGCGCGGGTGAGCTGCCAGTCCGCACCGCCCGCGCCGCCCTCGTCCTCCACCACGGCGGTGCGCCGCACGGGCCGGACCCGGGACAGGTAGTGCAGCACCGGCAGCGCGATGCCCTCCGCGCCCGCCCGGGTGTCGACCAGCGTCCGCCACTGGGCCTGCGAGGCCTGGCCGCTGTTGACCGAGACCAGCAGCAGCGCGAGGTCCGCGGCCAGGCACGCCGCGGCCAGGGCCGGCACGGGCGCCTCCCAGGTGGGGCCGATGACGGCGACCACGGCCGGATCGGCGATCAGCTGCTGCACGGCCCGCTGCGCGCGGACGGCGTCACCGCCGTCGTCCGCGGTGCGCAGGGCCAGCCGGAACGCGCCGTCCGCGCGGGCGTTGTGCCGGTCCACGCCGAGCCGGACGCCCCGCTCGTGCGCCTGCCCGTCGGCCGCGCCGGGACCGCTCAGGTCGGCCTGGAGGGCCACGGTGTACGTGGGCGGCGTGCCGCCGCCGGAGGGCGGGTTCCCGCCTCCCGCACCGCTGCGGCCGCGGGAGGCGTACCACGCCAGCGGGGCCCCGGCGGCGATCAGGGCGCCGCCGGCCGCGAGCACCCTCCGCCGCGTCATCAGCCCGCCGCCGGGCTGCGGCCGGGCCGCCCTGGTACGGGCGCCGGATGCCGCTCCCGCCGCCGCGTCGAGCCGGGTGGGCTCCGGGACGGGCAGCTCCAGGGCGCGCGTGGAGCGCTCGGCGATCAGCCGGGTCAGCGGCGCTGGCAGCCAGTCGCCGCTGTCGGGGCCGCTGCCCGACCCGCTGCCCGACCCGGGCCCGGTGCCGGTGTCGGCCGACTCGCCGCCGAGCAGGGCCCGCAGCCCCGCCGGAGTGGGCCGCTGGGCCGGCTCCTTGGCCAGACAGGCGGTGACCGGCCCGAGCAGCTCCGCCGGCAGACCGTCGAGTACGGGTGCGTCGTGGACCGTGCGGAACACCACCGCGGCCGCATGCCCGCCGCCGAAGGGGCCCCGCCCGGTCGCCGCGTACGCCAGCACGCAGCCGAGCGAGAACACGTCGCCGGCCGGGCCAGGGGCGGGAGCGCCCGCCCGCGCCTGCTCCGGGGCCAGGTAGCCGGGCGTGCCGACCACCGCGTCGGCGGCGGTCAGCGTCGTCGCCCCGGCGGCCCGCGCGATCCCGAAGTCGATCAGCCGCGGCCCGTCCGGGGCGAGCAGGATGTTGCCCGGCTTGACGTCGCGGTGCACCAGCCCGGCCGCGTGCACCTGCTCCAGCGCCTCCGCGAGCCGCACCCCCAGCGCCCGCACGCTCGCGGCGGGCAGCGGCCCGTACCCGCCGACCGCCTCGGACAGCGACGGGCCCGGGACGAACGGGGTGGCCAGCCACGGCTCGCGCGCCTCGGGATCGGCTGCGACCACCGGCACCACCCACCGCCCCGACAGCCGGGCCGCGGCCTGCGCCTCGCGCCGGAACCGGGCCCGGAACGCCGGGTCCGCGGCGTGGTCGGCGCGGATCACCTTCACCGCGACCAGGGCGCCCGCCGGGGAGCGCCCCAGGTACACGGTGCCCATGCCGCCGGAGCCGAGCCGGCCGAGCAGCCGGTGCCCCCCGACCACGGCCGGGTCGGCGGGGGAGAGCGGGCGCACCGGGCGCTACCCCGCGGCGGGCCCGCCGACCGGGCCCACGTAGCGGATCGCTGCGTTCTCCACCCGGTGGAGGAAGTAGGCGTTGCCCTTGACCTGGCGGTGCTCGTCGAACACGTACTCCTTCGCCACCCCGCGGTACGTGCCCCGGCCGAGCGCGGAGAGCAGCGCGGCGCGCGCGGGCCGGGCGCCGCCCTGCGCGGCGGAGGTGAGCCGGTCGATGACCAGCCCGGCCGCATCGTAGGCCTCGATCGTCCAGGGAGCGGGCGGCACGCCGTACCGGTCCCGGTGGTCCTGGACCAGCCGGGCGGCCCGCGGCTCCGCGGGCCCGGTGTACGGGGCGAGGAACTGCCAGCCCTCGGCGGCCCCGCCGGCCCCGCGGAGGAACTCCGGCCCGGCGACGGCGTAATCGGCGGCCCGGGGCCCCGTGAACCCGGCCGCTACCAGCAGCCCCGCGACGTCCGCGGCGCCGGCCGGGGTGCCGGTGTAGAAGAACGCGTCGACGCCCTGGGCGAGCATGTCCGCGACCACCGGCGAGCGGTCGCGGGTGCCCCGGGGGACGACCCGCGCGTAGTGGGCCGCCTGCGGTGCGACGAGCCCGATGGTGCGGCCGGCGTTGAGCACCGCCTGCCAGCCCTCGGAGTCCCCGTCGCGGTCGCACAACAGCCCCAGGCGGCGCGCACCCTGGGCCCCCGCGAGCTGCTGGGAGACGGCCGCGCCCTGACCCAGGGAGAGCGCGGAGTTCTGGAAGAAGCTGCGCCGGTCCGTGACCCCGAAGACCGTTCCCAGCGCGGACACCGTCAGCACCGGCAACGCCGCTTCCCCGTACGGCTCCAGACAGGGCATCACGGAGGCGTTCCCGGTGGGGCCGATCACGGCGAGCACGTCGCGGTTGCCGACGAAACCGGCCGCGACGGCCGCGGAGCGGGCGGCCAGCCCGGCGTCGTCGGCGGTGACCACACCGAGCTCGAACGGCTTGTCGACACGGGAGTTGAAGGCCTCCACCGCGAGGCGCACCCCGCGCTCCTGGGCCTGCCCGGCCGCCTGCTGCGGCCCGGACAGGTCGGCGTGCACCCCGATCAGCCACTGCCGCGCCGCGGGCCGTGCGGGCGCCGTGCGGGCGTCCGGCTCGCGCAGCGCGAGCCAGGCGGCGATGGCGCCGCCCGAGGCCAGCAGCGCGCCCGCGGAGCCCAGGCCGAGCAGCCGCCGGCGCGTCAGCCCGGGGGCTTCTCCCGTCCCCTCTCCGGCGTCGGCGGCCGCCCCGTCGGCCAGGGTCTCCTCGATCCCCGGCAGCGCGAGCAGGGCGGAGGCCCGCCCCGCGATCGAGGCGACGACGGGATCGGGCAGCCAGCCCGTGCCCTCGCCGGGTTCGTCCTCGACCAGGGCCTCGTCCAGCTCCTGCGCGCTGGGCCGGATGTCGGGATGCTTGGCCAGGGCCGTGCGCAGCAGCGCGGTCAGCTCGGGGTCGGCGAGGAGCTCCGGGCCGAACTCGGGCTCGTCGTGGACCGTGCGGTAGAGCACCGCGTCCACCGCCCCCGTCCCGAACGGCAGCCGGCCCGTGGCCGCGTACGCGAGCAGGCAGCCCAGCGAGAACACGTCGCCCGCAGGCTCGGCCGCGAGCCCGCGGGCCTGCTCGGGGGAGAGGAAGCCGGGCGTGCCGACCACCACGTCGGTGGAGGTCAGGGCGGTGTGCTCGCCGCCGCGCGCGATGCCGAAGTCGATGAGCCGCGGCCCGTCCATGCCCAGCAGCACGTTCCCGGGCTTGACGTCCCGGTGCACCAGGCCCTGCCCGTGCATCACGCCCAGCGCCCGGGCCAGGGCCTTGCCGAGGATCCGTACGGCCCGCAGCGGCAGGGGCCCGTGGGCGGCGACGGCCTCGGCCAGGGAGGGGCCCGGGACGAACGCGGTGGCGAGCCAGGGCTCGGCCGCCTCCGGGTCGGCTCCGGTGACGCGTACCGCCCACGGGCTCTCCACCCGGGCGGCGATGGCCGCCTCGCGGCGGAAGCGGGCCCGGAAGTCCGCCTCGTCGGCGTACTCGACCCGGATCACCTTGACGGCGGCGAGCGCCCCCTCGTCCGTGCGGCCGAGGTAGACCACCCCCATGCCGCCCGCGCCGAGCCGCCCGAGGAGGCGGTAGGAGGCGATCCGGGACGGGTCGGAGGGCTGGAGCCGCTCCATCAGCCGCCTCCCTTCGCGAGGGCCTGCTTGAGCTGGATCATCAGCCTGCTCGTGCCCTGCACCACGAGGGCGTTGAGGGCGTCGTCGCCGAAGCCCGCCGCGCCCTTGCCGGCGACGGCCACCGTCACGGGGCCGAACTGGCCCTGCGACCACACGTACCGGTAGGGGCCGCCGTCCTCCTCGCCGACGTACTGGCCGGATTCGGTGAAGGCGTCCTCCGTCCAGCCGTTGAGCTGCTCGCCCAGGTAGAGCGAGGCGCCCCACAGGTCCGTCAGCTCCTCGCCGGCGTTCAGCACCTGGCGGGGACAGCGCAGCACCTCCTCCATGGCGTGCGCCGTCTCCCAGCCGGACTCTTCGCGGGTGCGGTGCACCGTCACCGTGGCGTTGATCCGCACCCGGCCGTGGCCGCTGCCGGCCGGAACCTGGAAGTGCCGGGTGCTCGTGGCCAGGACATCGGGCGGCAGCGCGGTCGTCTGCCACACGCAGCGGTCGTCGAGGACCGGCCAACGCCCCGGGGCGCTCTCGAAGGGGCTGCTGCGCACCACCTCCGGGCCGAAGGCCTCGCGGTCGATGACGACCCGGTCGAGGAGGGCGCGCGCTCCGGCGGCGTCGACCGGCTGCTTGGCCTCGTCCAGCGCGGGCACCAGCGGCGCCGCCCCCGGTCCGCCGGTGCTGCCCGCGCCGGTGCCGCCCGGGCCGCCGTCCCCGGTGCCGGGAGCGGGGGACGCGGGTGCGGGTGTGGCCGTGGCCGCCGACGGGGTGCCTGCGGCGCCCCTGGGTCCCGTGCCGGCCGACGACGTGCAGCAGGTGAGGGCGAGCAGCCCCGCGGCCGCGCAGCCCGCGGCGCGCAGCGACCACTGCGCCCTCCGTTGCCCGTATCCCCCCGACCGCCCCACGGCGCTGATCGTACCCCGCGGCGGGGAATGTCAAGTCGGTTATGAGAAAGCTTGGTTGGAGCACGGGCGCACATCGGGGCCGCGCCCCGGCCCGGGTGGCGCAGGCCCGTGCGGCGGGCGTCGGGCGACGGTGCGGGCCGGGGGGTCCCGCGGTCATTCCAGCGGCCGGACCCGGACCACGCGGGCCGGGTTCTGGCCACCGCCGGAGGCCAGCACGCGCACCTCGCCCCGGTCGCTGATCTCGGCCCGCACGATGCCCGTCGCATCGGCGTAGACCGGGTGCCCGCCCGGCCCCGCCTGCCCGGTGGCCGTCACCACCACGACGTCCTCACCGGCGTCCGGGCCCTCGGAAAACACCAGCTCGTACCCCTGGGAACTCATCCGCGCCCTCCTTCGCCGGGCGGAAAGGAGCGTCCTGTCTCCATCATGCGCGCAGCGCGGGAACGGCGCATCGCACCTCGGCCAACGAGTCGATCATCCGCCGCCGGACGGCGGGCGCGGTGGCGCGGGCGCGGGGGAAGGAGGGCGGGCCGCCGCCATCGAGGCGAGACGGCCCGAATTCGCCGGGGATCCGGAGTTCCGGGCGGGTCACTCGAACCGGGTGGTGTCGCCCGCCCCGCGGCGCACGATCTCCGCTCCGCCCCCGGAGAAGTCCACCACCGTGGTCGGCTCGGTCCCGCAGTCGCCCGAGTCCACCACGATGTCCACGACGTGGTCGAGCCGCTCCTTGATCTCCCAGCCCTGGGTGAGGGGTTCGGCCTCGTCGGGCAGGAGCAGCGTGCTGGACAGCAGCGGCTCGCCCAGCTCGGCGAGCAGCGCCTGGGTGACGGCGTGGTCGGGGATGCGCACGCCGACCGTCCGCTTGCGCGGGTGCAGCAGTTGGCGGGGCACCTCCCGCGTCGCCGGCAGGATGAAGGTGTAACTGCCGGGCGTGGCCGCCTTGATCGCGCGGAACACGTCGTTGCCGATGTTCACGAACTGGCCCAGCTGGGCGAAGTTCTGGCACACCAGCGTGAAGTGGTGCCGGTCGTCGAGGCGCCGGATGGACCGGATGCGGGAGAGGCCGTCGCGGTTGCCCAACTGGCAGCCCAGCGCGTAGCAGGAGTCGGTCGGGTACGCGACGAGCGCGCCGGAGCGGATGCTGTCGGCGACGCCGCCGATCGTGCGGTGCTGCGGGTTCTCGGGATGGACGTCGAAGTACTTCGCCATCCGCCGAGCCTAGCGCGGCCGGGCGGCCGCGGCCGCGCCGGACAGGCAGCGGCGGGCATGGGCGAGGAAGCCGGCCGTCGCGGCGTGGGTCGGCCGCACGGGCGCGAGGAAGCGGACGGTCACCGGGGCGGCCCCGGCGAGCGGCAGGTAGCGGACGCCGGGGTACGGGTGGCTGTGCCGGGTGGCCTCGGCGGTGACGCCCACGGCCTCGCCCGTCGCGATGGCGGTGAGCCACTCGTCGACGTTGGCGACCTCCCGCGTGTCCGCCGGGCCGCGCCCCTGGGGCCACAGCCCGGGGCCGGTGGTGGCGGCGGTCGCGCACAGCACCACGGTGCGCTCCGCGAGCTCGTCCAGGGTGACCGCCTCCCGCGCGGCCAGCGGATCGTCCTCGCTCAGGGCCGCGATGCGCGGCTCGCGGTACAGGGCCGCGGCCCGCAGTCCGGCCGCGTCCCCGCCCTCGGGCAGGGTGCGGACGAATGCGGCGTCGATCCCGCCGCGGCGCAGCGCGGCCACCGGATCGTCGAGCCGGTGCACCTGGACCGGGAGGTCCGGGTGCTCGCGGCGCCAGTCGCGCAGCAGCGCCACGGTGTGCGCGCCCAGGGCGGCCCAGGCGAAGCCGATGCGCAGCGGGCGGGGGTGCGGGCCGGCCGCGGCCTCGGCGAGCGCGTCGTCGAGCTGGGTGAGGATGCGGTGGGCGTGCTCCCACAGGCGCCGGCCCGCGGGGGTGAGGGCGAGGCGGCGCGTCGTGCGTTCCACCAGCGTGGTGCCGAGGCGCTGCTCCAGCTGGTCGAGGGTGCGGGACAGGGCGGGCTGGCCCACCCGGAGCACGGCCGCCGCGCCCGTGATGCTGCCCTCGTCGCCGATCGCCGCCAGGGCCCGCAGGTGCCGCAACTCCACATTCATGACCACCGAGCATAGATGCCGCCGGAACGGCATTTCCCCGGCCGCGGACCGCTCGCCTAGCGTCGGGGCATGCGAATCCTCCTCATCGGCGCGGGCGGCCGGCTCGGCACCGCCGTCCACCAGGCCCTGACCGCCCGCGGCCACACGGTGGTCACCGCCGGCCGGACCGGCGGCGACCTGCGCTTCGACATCACGGACCCGGCGCAGATCACCGCGCTGTACGACGCGGCAGGGCAGGCCGGGCCGCTGGACGCCGTGGCCAGCGCCGCCGGCTCCGTCCCGTACAAGCCGCTCGCCGACATGACCCCCGCCGACTGGACGGCGGCCTTCCACGGCAAGGTGCAGAGCCAGGTCGAGCTGGTCCGCCAGGGCACCGCACGCATCTCGCCGCGCGGCTCGTTCACCCTGATCACGGGCGTCCTGGCCCGCAGCCCGATCATCACCGGCACCGCCGCGTCCCTGGCCAACGGAGCCGTCGAGGCCTTCGTCCGGGCGGCTGCGGTCGAGATCGCCCCGCAGCGCGTCAACGCGATCAGCCCCACCGTGTTCACGGAGGCGCTGGACGTCTACGGCGACCACTTCCCGGGTTTCCCCCCGGTCCCCCTGGCCGACGTGGCGCAGGCCTACGTCCGCACCGTCGAGGGACCGGAGACGGGCCGCATCCTGAAGCTGGGCGACTGACCGCGTCCGCGGCGGCTCACGCCCCCACGTCGCGGCTGCGGAAGTCCGACAGGGTCTCGCGGCGGACCAGGAGGCGCGCCGTGCCGGCGTGGACGGCGACGAGCGGCGGGCGGCCGACCATGTTGTAGCCGGAGGCCATGGACAGCTGGTACGCCCCCGCCACCGGGACGGCGAGCAGATCGCCCGGCCGGAGGTCGCCGGGCAGCTGCACTCCGGCGGCGAGGACGTCGCCCGCCTCGCAGTGCCGCCCGGCCACGGTCGCCGCGCACGGGGCGGCCACGGAGCGGCGGCCGACCAGCCGCGGCGCGTAGCGCGCCCCGTACAGCGCGGGCCGCGGGTTGTCGCCCATGCCGCCGTCCACCGCCACGAACACCCGGCCGGCGGTGTGCTTCACGGACAGGACCCGGTACAGGGCGACCCCCGCAGGGCCGACCACCGCCCGCCCGGGCTCGACCGCGAGCCTCGGCACGGGCAGGCGCGCCGCGGCGCAGCTCGCCGCGAGCTCGGCGCGCAGCCGCCGGGCGAGGACCGCGAGGTCGAGCGCGGGCTCGCCGGGCCGGTAGGCGATGCCGTGCCCGCCGCCCATGTCGAGCTCGGGCAGCACCACGCCGTGCGCGTCGCGGATGCGGGCCATCAGGCCCACCATGCGCCGCAGCGCGGCCGCGTACGGCTTGACCTCGGTGATCTGCGAGCCGATGTGGCAGTGCAGGCCCGTCAGTTCCAGCCCCGGCTGCGCCAGGATCCGGGGGACGGCGTGCTGCGCCGAGCCGTCGGTGAGGGACAGTCCGAACTTCTGGCCGTCGGTCCCGGTCCGGATCTTCTCGTGCGCCCCGGCCGCGATGCCGGGGACCACGCGGAGCATCACCTTCTGCCGGCCGCCGCGGCCCACGGCGGCGACCAGCCGCGCGATCTCCGACGGGCTGTCGATGACGATCCGCCCGACCCCGAGCCGCAGCGCCGTGCCGATGTCGCGCGGTGACTTGGCATTGCCGTGCAGGACGATCCGCTCCGCCGGAACTCCGGAGGCAACGGCCAGTTCGAGCTCGCCCGCGGAGCACGCGTCCAGCCCGAGGCCCTCCTCGGCGACCCAGCGCGCCATGGCGCGCGACAGGAACGCCTTGGCCGCGTACAGGACGTCGGCGTCCGGGAAGGCTTCCCGGTACGTGCGGCAGCGGGCCCGCACCTCGCCCTCGTCCAGGACGTACGCGGGGGTGTCGAACCGGTCGGCGATCCCGGTCAGCGGCACTCCGCCGACGGCGAGGTCGCCGTGCGGGAGCCGGGCCGTCGACGCGGGCCAGACGGACAGGTCGTCCGCACCGGTGGGGGTGCCGGACAGCAGGGCCGTGGTCATGGAGCCGCCCCCCCTCAGACGGTCCGGACCGGGAGCGGGGCGGGCCGCCCGGGCCGCTGCTCCGGCGCGGCGGCGCGGACGGGCGCGGCCGACAGCGTCGGATCGACGGTGACGAGCCCCGCTCCCAGCGGCTCGCACAGCTGCCGCAGCACCGCCGCGGCCAGCCGGATGTACGGGTGCCCCTCGCCCAGGGTCGCCGCCAGCCGCTCGGCACTGGTGAAGCCGACGGCCGTGCGCGCGCCCAGCGGGGTGCGGAACAGCCGGACCACCGCCCCCGTACCGCCGCCACCGCCTCCTCCCGGCCGGACGGGCACGTACAGGAGTCCGGCCGGGACCCGTTCCTCGGGCTCGGGATCGTCGTCGTAGCGGAACAGACACATGGGGCCCTCCCAGGGCAGCGATGCGGCGGTCGGCACCGCCCCGGCTGCCGTGGGGCAGCCGGGGCGCGACGTCGAAGCTACGCCCGCTGCCGCGCCGGGCGCGCCGCCTCCTGACGGGACCTTGACGCCGAAAGCCCGCGTCTGTACGCGGTACTGACGCTGCGTCGGCCGCAGCGTCGGGAACGCGTCAGAAATGGCCGTCCTCGCGCCACTGAGCGGGGTATGCGGAATGCCGCACCCGCCCCTGGGTAGTTGAATGTGCCGTACATCTTGATCGAGTGAGGAGGGATTCCGATGGCCGGACCGAAGGTGGTCGAGGACAGGGGCTGGGCCCCGGACGCGCGGGCCTCGGCCGGCACCGCCGTGGTGCTGACGGCACTGCTGCTGGGCGTCGATGCGGCCGCCGGATTCGGCGACTGGCAGCGCGCGGCGGTCTGGACCGGGCTCGGCGCCGTCCTGTTCGCCGTGCTGTGGCCCACCCGCGTCAGCGCCGCCCCCGGCCTGCTGACCACCCGCGGACTGCTGCGCCGCCGCCGGGTCCGCACCGACCGGCTCGCCGCGGTCGTCTGGCACGAAGGAATCTCCCAGCGGCTCGTGCTGACGGACACCCTGGGCAACAGCGTCGAGGTCGACCCGCGCGTCCTCGCGGCCAACCCGCCCCTGTGGCACCGGGTCGGGCAGGACATCGGCACGAGCGTGTCCAGCGGCACCCTCTCCGAGGGGCTGGATCCGCTGCAGCGCCTCTCACGGCTGATCGACTGCGAAACCGCCCAGGCCGTCTTCCGGGCCTCCGCCCTGACCTGATCGCCGCGGGCGGGGCGGCCCCGCCTGACGTCAGGACGCCACGGCGTGGTGGGCCAGCGCCGCGTGCGGATCGCCGCCGCCGTCCTCGCCGGTGTGGTCGATGTGCACCGTCGCCGCGGTCAGCCGCGGCACGGCGTGGATCAGCGCGTGCTCGGCCTCCACGGCCAGCGCGTGCGCCTCGACCACCGTCAGGTGCGCGTCCACGACGATGTCCGCCTCGGCCCGCAGCGTGTGGCCGATCCACCTCATCCTGACCTGTCCGGTGCCGCGGACGCCGCCCACCGCGAGCAGCGCGCCCTGCGCGGCGTCCACCAGGGCCGGGTCCACGCAGTCCATCAGGCGCCGCCCGACCTCCCGCGCCGCGTCCCGGAGCACCACGAGGATGGCCCCGGTGATCAGCAGGCCGACGACCGGGTCGGCGGCCTTCCAGCCGAGCGCGGATCCGGCCGCGCCGAGCAGGACCGCGAGCGAGGTGAATCCGTCGGTGCGGGCGTGCAGTCCATCCGCGACGAGCGCCGCCGAGCCGATCCGGCGGCCGGTGCGGATCCGCAGCCGGGCCACCCACTCGTTGCCCGCGCATCCGGCCAGGGCGGCCCCCGCGACCGCCCACAGGTGCGTGACCTCGCGCGGGGCGAGGAGCCGCTCGACGCCCTGGTACGCCGCCAGCGCGCAGGACGCCGCGATGGCCAGGACCACGGCGACCCCGGCCAGGTCCTCGGCGCGGCCGTAGCCGTAGGTGTAGCGGCGGTTCGCCGCGCGCCGCCCGAGGGCGAAGGCGATGCCGAGCGGCAGCGCGGTCAGCGCGTCGGCGGCGTTGTGGACGGTGTCGCCGAGCAGGGCCACCGACCCGGACAGTGCGGCGACGCCGGCCTGGACGGCCGCGGTCAGGCCGAGGATGCCGAGGGACAGCCACAGCGTCCGCAGGCCCTCCCGGGAGGCCTCCAGCTCCCGGTCGACCCTCTCCGCCGTGTCGTGGCGGTGCGGTGCGGCCCGACGGGCCAGGCGGGCGATCAGGCGGCCGCGACGGCTGCAGCGGGCGGGGCCGTGGCCGTGCACGTGCCCGTCCCCGTGCGGGCCGTCGTGCCCGTGTTCGTGTCCGTGTCCGTGTCCGTCGTGCCCGTGCCGGTCGTGTCCGTGCCCGTCGTGTTCCTGTCCTTCGTGTCCGTGCCCGTGCCCGCGTACGTGCTGGTGGTCGCTCACGGCGTGCTCGCTTCCGACGAGGACGGCAGAGGCGGACGCGTCCGCGCCCGACGCCTATTATGTGCGTATGAGCGCACGCATGCACCTCTCACCTGCGCAGGCCTCGCACCCGCAACAGCCGGGCCCCCGCGCCTACGAAGCCGCGGCGCAGCTCCTCGCCCTGCTGGCCGACCGCACCCGCCTCGCGCTCCTGCACACCCTGGCCGGGGGCGAGGCGGACGTGGCCACCCTGACCGGGGCCGTCGGCGCCGCCCGCCCCGCCGTCAGCCAGCACCTGGCCCGGCTGCGCATGTCCGGCCTGGTCACCACGCGCAAGGAGGGCCGCCGGGTCGTCTACGCGCTGACCGACGTCCACCTCGAGCGGCTGGTCGCCGAAGCCCTCGACGCGGCCGGCCGCCGGTAGCCGCACGGCCGGGGCCGCCAAGGCCGTGATCATGGCCACATGCGCTGGACCTCAACTCCGCTTGAGGAAGCAGGCTTCGGTGGACAGCACCAAGGGGCCGCAGCCGCCGACCCCGCCCCTGCGCGCCATCGAGGAGCCCGCCATGTCCGACCCCCGCGTCATCCTGGTCACCGGAGCCACCGGCCGGCAGGGCGGTGCCACCGCCCGCGCCCTGCTCTCCCGCGGCTGGGGCGTCCGCGCGCTCGTCCGCGACCCGGAGCACCCCGCGGCCCGCCCCCTGCGGGCGCACGGCGCGGTCCTGGTCCGCGGTGACCTCGACGACCCGGACTCGCTCGACGCGGCGGCGCGCGGTGCGTACGGCGTCTTCAGCGTCCAGCCCATGCCGCAGCCCGGCCCCGGAGGCTACGAGGCCGAGGTCCGCCGGGGCAGGGCGGTCGCCGACGCCGCCGCCCGAGCCGGCGTCGCGCACTTCGTGTACGCCTCCGTCGACGGGGCCGGACGGCCCGGCGGGGTACCGCACTTCGCCAGCAAGGGGGAGATCGAGCGGTACGTCGCGGAGCTCGGCCTGCCCGCGACCGTCCTGCGCCCCACCTTCTTCCCCACGAACTTCCACGACATGGGCCCGCAGTGGGTCGGCGGCGAACTCGTCCTGTCCCTCGCGATCACCCCGCGGACCACCTTGAAGTTCATCACCCCCGAGGACGTCGGCGCCTTCGCCGCCGACGCCTTCGACACCCCCGCCGAGCACCTCGGCCGCACCCTCGAGCTCGCCGCGGACGAGCTGACCGGCCCGCAGATGGCGGAGGTCTTCGCCCGGGCCGCCGGCCGCCCCGTCCGCTTCCGCTCCCAGCCGGTCGAGGAGGTCCGGCAGTACAGCGAGGAGATGGCCGCCATGTTCGAGTGGTTCGACTCCGTCGGCTTCCTCGCGGACGTGCCGGCGGTGCGCGCCCGCCGCCCGCAGCTGGCCACCCTGGACGACTGGGCCCGCAAGGAGTGGACCGTGCCGGCCCCGAACCCCGGCGGGGCGGCTGACGCGCACGATCGGGTGCAGCCCCACGGATGAGTCCGTGACCCGTACGGCCCGCACCCGTCACGGGTCTGCGCGTGGCGGCGCCGCCCCCGTGGTTGCCTGGCAGCCCCACGGATGGAGGTGCCGGGCCATGACCCGAGACCGACGAAGCGGCGGGGACGCCCCCGCCGGGACCCCCAGGCGCCGGCTGCTCGCCGCGGCCGCGTCGCTGACCCCCGTACTGGCCGCGGGCGCAGTGGCCGCGGCGGCAGGCGCAGCCCGCGCCGAGCCCGCCGCGCCCGCCGCACCGGCCGCCCCGCAGCCCAGCCGCCCGCTCCCCACCACGGACGCGGACTGGCAGGGCGTCGCCGACGCACTGGGGCGCGCCGGCCGGGTGATGGCGGGCACGGTGTACCGGGTCGGCTTCCCCCGCCGGGACCTGCACGTCGTCTCGCAGGGCATCACCATCCAACCGGGCCTCGCCCTCAGCTCGTACGCCGCCTTCACCCGGTACGACGACGGGCAGACCGTGGTGCGCGGCGACCTCGTCGTCATCGAGGCCGAACTCCAGCGGGCCACCGACACCCTCCACGCCCAAGGCTTCGAGCAGACCGCCATCCACAAGCACCTGCTCGCCCATGAACCCGACGTGTGGTGGACCCACTTCCACGGCATGGGCCCCGACCCCGTCGAGCTGGCGCGGGCCCTCAAGGCGGCCCTCGACACCACCGGCACGCCCGCGGCCGTGGCGGCGCCGGCCACGCCGGCGCCGCTCGACCTCGAGACCGCCGCCATGGATGCCGCACTGGGCACCACCGGCACCCACGACGGCGGGATCCACAAGTACAGCTTCGCCCGTCGCGAGACCGTCACCGACGACAACCGCATCCTGCCCTGGGCGACGGGCGTGACCACCGTGCTGGCGTTCCAGCCCCTCGGCGGCGGCCGGGCCGCCGTCAACGGCGACTTCGTGATGACCGCCCACGAGGTCCAGCACGTGCTCACCGCCCTGCGCGCCGGCGGCCTCTCCGTGATCGAGCTGCACAACCACGGGCTGATGGACGAACCGCGCCTCTTCTACACCCACTTCTGGGGAGTCGGCGACGGCGTCGCCCTCGCGCGGGCCCTGCGCACCGCCGTGGACGCCACCGACACCGCACCGCCCGGCTGACCGCACCGCCCGGCTGACCGGACGGCGCGGCGGAGCGGTGCGGTGCCGGCGGGCTAGCGTGCGCGGCCGGCGGCCGCGTCCAGCTGGTCGGCGGAGCGGGCCAGGCTCTCCGCCGCCGTGGCGCAGCGGTCGGCCAGGTCCTCGACCCGCCACCGGAAGGCCTCGGCCTGCGGCCCCTTCCAGTCGAGGGCCAAGGCCCCGGCCCGCAGCCGCCGTGCGTGCTCGTGCAGGGCGTCCGCGTGGGTGCGCAACCCGTCGGAGGGCGAGGACGGGGGCCGGGCCTCGGCACGGGGCGCGGGGATGCGGCCCGGGTTCACACGGTCCTCCAGGGGGCGAAGGCGTTGGCGACGCCGTCCAGGGCGGGCGCGAGTTCGGGGTGGTGGCGCAGGAGCACGGTGACCATGGTGTTGCGGTCGACCCATTCGAGGCCTTCGGCCGTGTAGATCTCCGGCCGGTAGTCGGTGGTGAAGAAGCGGTCGCTCTTGAGGCGCCGGCTGGCCATGAGGATGAAGATCCGGAACAGCGAATCGCTGAATCCGAAGCCCGCGGGCCGCGGTTCGGCGAGGTTGCCGACGAGGGTGTCGACGCGGTCGAGACGGCCTTCGTAGAGCTCCTTCAGCAGGGGAGTGTCGCCGGGGTGGCCGCCGGTGAGTTCCTCGAAGGAGCGGACGGGTCGCTTGCGGAGCATCTGCCGGTAGGCGTTGTAGCGCGGGATGCCCCGTTCGCGGTCGCGCAGGATGTCGACGGTGCCGAGGTCGATGTGCTCGCCGGTCAGCCGGGCCAGGTTCCTCAGTGCGTCGGGGTGGTTGTGCAGGACGAGGGCGCCGGGGTGGGAGGTGCCGAAGGAGTAGAACAGGTCGCTCATGCCGAAGTCGTCGACGCAGGAGCGGGTGGTGCGGCCCTGCATGTCGTCGAAGCCGATCGTCTTGCGCAGGCGGCCCCCGCGGTGGTCGTGGACCGCCAGCTCGTCCGGGATCAGCGGGTGCAGGCGGTATGCGGAGACGAACTCCTCGGTCATGGAGAACGGGGCCGCGTGGTGGTCGGTGGGGGAGCCGAGGATGCCGCTGAGCATTTCGCCGCTGCCGATCCGGCCGAAGGCCTTGCTGACCCAGCGGGGGAGGACTCCGTACCAGTTCGCGTTCATCGCGTGGTGCAGCACGGGCGTGTCGAGGATGCCCGGGGTCCACTCCACCGTGTGGATCTTCGCCATGAGGGCGGTGTTGACCAGCCGCGCCGTGTGGAAGAGGCGCTCGTCGTCCCAGGTGGGGTAGTGCGAGCGCAGGAAGTCGCAGATCGCGTTGTGCTCCTTGGCGAACAGCGTGTGCAGCAGCGACAGCCCCGCCCAGTAGTCGCTGTTCATCCCCGTCCAGTCCAGGCAGTCCCGGCCCGGCCGCGGATCGGCGGGCAGCCGGCCGTCCTCCACGATGAGCCGCCCGCCCTCCGCGGTGCGCAGGGCGCGGCAGCGCTCCTCGTCCGAGCCGTAGAGCTGCGAGCCGTCCCACCAGTGGGTGACCGTGTTCTCGTAGGTCGGCGGGGCGTCCGGCGAGGTGTGCGCCACCGGGTCGGGGCGGGTGCGGTTGATGCGCATCGGGCAGGTGCCCCCGTGCACCTCCCAGTCGTCGTCCTCGGCCAGCGGGACGGTGAAGGGTTCGGCGGTCTCGTTGTCGCCGTGGTTGGCCCAGCCGTGGTTCTCGAACTGGATCCAGGCCGCCGCCAGCAGGTTCAGCGAGGTCGCCGGCACGAAGCCCCTGCGGGCCAGCAGGTGCCTGCTGATCTCGCGCGGGCTGGGCGACATCAGCGCCTCCTCGTCCTCGGGGAAGACCAGGTCGAGCGGGGCGTTGCGGTCGAGGCGGGTGCCGACCCGGCCCATGTCCACGTCGTACGGGTCGTAGCCGGAGCCGTCGTACGAGCGGTACGGCAGCAGGCTGGAGGTGGTGCGGCGCGGGCGCTCGCCGCCGGCGCCGTAGGTGTCGTACAGGTTCTTGCGGCGCAGGTCGTCGCGGAGCACCCGCAGGTTCAACAGCCCGAGCGGCAGCGGCAGTTCGTGCCACTCCTTGTACGCGTTGATCTGGGCGAACGCGGCCGAGCCGAGGCGTTCGAGGAGGCCGGGCGGGCAGGGGGCGGGCGGCTGCGGCGGCCGGGCGGCGTGCCCCGGCAGGCCCGCGGGGCCCGGGGCGGGCGCGGACTGCCCGGGGGCGGGCCCGGTCTGCTCGGCGGAGGTGGTGTCGGTCATGGCGCTCCTCGGCGTCGGCGTCGGCGGTGGGATGCGGGGAAGGGGAGGCGCGGAAGGAGGGTGCGGGCAGGGGGTCGCCAGGTGCGGGCGGGGAGGCCCGCGCTCAGCGGTCGTACAGCCGGAAGAAGCGGGCGGCGCCCATCCGGCCCCGGTAGGCGGAAAGTTCGGCGTCCACGTGCTCCCGGGCGTCGGGCACGTCGTGCTCCAGGTTGTGCGCGTACCGCTCGGCGGCATGGCACAGCGGGAAGGCGTGCGTGTCGTCGGTCCACGTGAACTCGGTGAACTGCTCGGGCAGGGCGTACGCGGACACCGACGACCGACCCTCCAAGCTGGGGACCACGTCGTGCTCGTTGACGAGCGAGCAGACCCGGGTCCGCGGGTCGGCGGGGCGCTTGCCGTCGACGGGCGAGCCGATCGCGATCACGTGCGTGACCCGGTACACCGCGCAGAAGTCCCGGTCGGCGGCCAGGTTCATGGCGGTGATCCCGCCGAGGCTGTGCCCGACGAGGGCCAGCTGCGCACCGGAGGGCACCACGTGCCGCAGCGCCTGGCACACCGCCCTGGAGTACGGGGTGGAGGGCCTGGCCACCGCATGCACGGCGCCCAACAGGTCCTGCGGGCTCTCGCCCCTGAGCCCCGACATGCCGGCGAGCTGGACGACGTACCGGCGGACGCCGTCGGGGCCCGTGACCGGCTGCACCAGCAGCGTGCCGTCGGTGCCGACCGCGTCGATGTTGCGGACGTACCCGGCGATGGTGCCGGTGGTGTCGAGTCGGTCGGCGAGGGCAGGTGCGGGGATGAAGGGCTCGGCCCGGCCGGGCCCGCGGTCGAGGAACGCCCACACGCGGGCGGCGACGCCGAGCACGGGTTCGGCGCCGGTCAGGGTACGGCCGGTGGCCACCTCCCAGCCCGCCTCGTCGTTGAGGGGGTTCTCATCGGTGAGCGCGTTCCAGGCGAGGATGTCCGCGAAGGCGGGCGCGAGCAGCGCGAAGGTGCGCTCGGCGCCCTTCCGGCCGAGGATGGCGCGGAAGACGCGGACCGCCTCCCGCTGCCGGTCCTCCTCGATGGCCCGGAGCACCTTGGCGGTGTCCGGATCGCCGAGCAGCTCCGGATGGTGGACGGCGGCGGCCCGGATCCGGCCCTTCAGACCCGTCACGGCCAGACTCACCGCGAGGCTCTCGCGGCTGGTGAACACCCCGACGAGCCGGCCGACCCGGGCGAGGCCGCGGCCGCGCGCCGCCCAGCCCAGGCCCTTGGGGTCGGTGATCGCCCGCAGCAGGGTGCGCCGGGCGGGGCCGCCTCGGGAACCGCGCGGCAGCCGGGAGCCGAGGGCGAGCTCGGACGCGTACCGGGAGGCCTCGCCCACGCCGTCGGCGGCCTCTGCCAGCAGGCGGCACATCGCGTGCAGGGAGTCGACGTCGGGCTCGTGCCCGGTGACGGCGGTCAGGGCATCGGTCATGCGGGGCCTCCGGGGCAGGGGTGGGAGCAGGGACGTCAGCGCGGGGCGAGGGTGAGCCGGATGCCCGCCGAGGCGAGGATGCCGGGCAGTGCCAGGGACGGGTCCAGGGCCGGCCGGCCGCCGGCGACCCGGTGGCCGCGGAGCACCGCCGCGACCAGCCCGGCGGCCGTGAACACCCCCAGGTGCTCGCCGGGGCAGCGCCCGCCGCCGTGGCTGAACGGCGCCATCCGGATGTCCCCGGCCGCCTCGGCCTCCAGCCAGCGCGCCGGCACGAACCGGTGGGCCGCCGGAACCTGTTCGGGATCGCGCTGGTGGAACAGGGCGGGCACCAGCACGGCCGTCCCCGCCGGATAGCGGACCCCGCGCCACTCGGTCTCCTCGCGGGTGACCCGCACCAGGTCCGGGACGACCGGATACAGGCGCAGCGTCTCCTGCACACAGGCGCGCAGGCGGGGGAGTTCCGGGGGGCCCGCCTCCACCTCGGCCCGGGCGGCGTCCTGTTCGGCGGGGTGCGCGGCGAGCAGCAGCAGGGTCCGGGCGACGGTCGGGGCGACCGCGTCCAGGGCGAGCAGCCAGTGGTGGGCCTGACCGACCGGGTCCAGCGCGGCGGCGTCGGGGCCGGCCGCGGCCGGGTGGCTGCGGGCGAGCGCCGCGAGGGTGTGCGGTTCGGCGCGGGCCGCGTACTCCTCGACGCGGGCGGCGGCCCGCGCGTACAGGGCCTCGGCGGCCGCGGCCCGCCCCTTGCGCATCCGCATCCAGTTGGCCTCCTCGCGCAGGGCGAGCAGCCAGCGGGCGAGTTCCTCGTCGCCTGCGGCCGCGTCGCCGAGGACCATCCGGCGGCCGATC
Source organism: Streptomyces sp. NPDC046866 (assembly GCF_040704625.1). Classification (NCBI taxonomy): domain Bacteria; kingdom Bacillati; phylum Actinomycetota; class Actinomycetes; order Kitasatosporales; family Streptomycetaceae; genus Streptomyces; species Streptomyces sp. NPDC046866. The sequence goes on along the minus strand of NZ_JBEYXN010000007.1, from coordinate 248,939 downwards.
CGGGCCGCCGTCCGGCGCAGCCGCGGGAAGTCCAGCTCGGCGTCGCGGGTCAGGGCCGGGGCCTCCTCGTCCAGGAGGGCCTGGAACTCCCGGCACGACGGGTGCAGCGGCCGGCTCGCCGCGAGCACCTCGTCGTTGATGCGCCTGCGCTCCTCGCGGGTGTCGCCGTGGGAGCAGATCACGCCCGTGGGCTCCAGCAGCGACAGCCCCTTGTACTTGTCCGGCGCGTCCAGGGCGAGGGTGCGCACCGGCAGCTCGTAGAACTGCCGGACGTCCCGCTGGTCGAGCAGCACGAGCAGCGGCCCGGACAGGCCGCGCACCTCCACGGGGGCCCCGCCGTGCCGGGCACGCATGGCCCGCAGGGTCGCCGCGGACCACCCCTGCTGGCCGACGGCCGCGTACGCCGCCACGACGCGGGGCCGCAGGTGGAACGCGCCGCGGACGAAGGCGGGCACGGTGTGGGTCGCGGCGAAGCGGAGGGTCTCGGCGCGGCCGGCCCGGGCGGGCCGCGGTACGAGGGGCCGGCGCGCGGCGGCGGCCGGTGCTGCGGTGGCGGCGGCCGGCGCCGCGCCGGAGACTGCGCTTGGGTCCTCGGTCATGCCTCCACGACCTTGCCGGGGTTCAGCAGGTTCTTCGGGTCGAACAGCCGCTTGAGGCCGCGCTGCAGCTCCAGGCTGGCCGGGTCGAGCTCGCGCGTCAGCCAGTCCCGCTTGAGGGTGCCGATGCCGTGCTCTCCGGTGCTGGTGCCGCCCAGGGCGAGGCCCGCCGCCATGATGTCGTCGTACGCGGTCCGGGCGCGGCGGAACTCGTCGGCGTCCGACTCGTCGAACACGACCGTGGGGTGCAGGTTGCCGTCCCCGGCGTGGCCCAGCGTGAAGATCCGCAGCCGGTGGCGGCGGGCGATCTCCTCGATGGTGCCCATGAACTTGGCCAGTTCGGAGCGGGGCACGGCCACGTCCTCGATGAAGGCGGTGGGCTTCCCGGGGAGCGTCGCGGCGAAGGCCCCCAGCGCCGGGGAGACCAGCCGCCGCGCCTCGATGATCCGCCGGGATTCCTCGGCGGTGGTCGCGGTGACGACGTTCTGGGCGCCCGCGCCCTTGCACAGCAGCGTCATCGCCATCAGGTCGCGGATCGGGTCCGCGCTGTCGCTCTCGACGATGAGCGTGGCCGCGGCCCCGGCCTCCAGCAGCGGGTGCCCGTGGTCCGAGACCGCCTGGGAGGTGGCCCGGTCGAGGAGTTCGAGCGCGGACGGCACGTGTCCCGCCGCGGTGATCGAGGCGACGGCCTCCCCCGCCTGCGCCAGGCTCGGGAACTGCGCGAGCAGCGACAGGGCGGGCGGCCGGACCGGGCGCAGGCCGAGCGTCGCGCCGACGATGACCGCGAGGGTGCCCTCCGAGCCGACGAGCAGCCGGGTCAGGTCGTAGCCCGCGACCCCCTTGACGGTGTCGCGCCCGGTGCGCATTCGGCGCCCGTCGGGCAGGACCAGGTCCAGGCCGCGCACGTAGTCGGCGGTGACCCCGTACTTGACGCAGCAGATCCCCCCGGCGCCCGTCGCGATGTTCCCGCCGATGGTGCAGTGCTCCCAGGAGGCCGGGTCGGGCGGGTAGCTCAGGCCGTGCTCGGCGACGGCGTCGTTGAGGCGCTTGGTGACGACGCCCGGCTCGCAGCGCACGAGCCGGTTGGCGGGGTCGACCTCCAGGATGCGGTCCATCCGTGCGGTGTTCAGCACGATGCAGCCGTCGACCGCGTTCGCGGCGCCCGCGAGCCCGGTCCGCGCGCCCTGCGGGACGACGGGGACGCCCAGCTCGTACGCGGTGCGCATGATGTGCTGCACCTGCTCGGCCGTGCGCGGGAAGGCGACGGTGGCGGGGACGCCGGCCTCCGAGAACGGCGCGGCGTCCCGGGCGTACGCGTTCAGCGTCTCGGGGTCGGTGTGCAGGACGTCCGCATGGTCGGTGAGGAGGGTGCGCAGGCGGGAGAGGAGGGGTGTGTCGGGGGACATTCGGGCCTTCCGGAGGTCGTGGCGGTGGCCGGCTGACCGGCGGTTCGAAAGGGGCCTACAGGGAGGGGAGTTCCGTGGTGACGGGCACGTCGACCAGGACCGGCCCGTCCTGCTGGGCCGTGGCCTCCCGGACGAGCTTGGTCAGCTCGCCCGCGCTCTGGGCCCGGTGGGCGCGGACCCCGTAGCCGGTGGCGACGGCCGTGATGTCGATGCCGGGGATGTCGAGCCCCGGGGCGCCCTGCGCGTGCTCGAGCTGCGCGAACCACTGGAGGATCGCGTACCGGGCGTTGCTGAGGACGACGAAGGTGACGGGGACCTTGTGGGCGGCGGCGGTCCACAGCGCCTGCACGGCGTAGTGGATCGAGCCGTCGCCGATGACGCAGACCACGGGCCGGCCGGGCGCGCCGAGCTGGGCCCCGACGGCCGCGGCCGCGCCGAAGCCGAGGCCGCCGCCCGCGGAGAAGAGGTAGGAGCCGGGGGTGCTGATCCGGGTGGCCTCGTGGAACTGCGGCACGTTGGAGGGGGACTCGTTGACCCAGAGGGTGTTCTCCGGGGCGCCCTGGGCGACGGCCCGCAGGGCGGCGAGCGGGGTGAGGGCGCCGTCGCCGGGCTCCGGGATGCGCAGCGGGTCGGGGGAGTGGGGGCGGGCGTGGGCCGGCGGGGCGCCGGCCGCGGGGTTCGCCGGGTCGGCCGGGTCCGCCGGGCCGGCCGCGAGCCGGTCCGTCAGGGCCCGTACCGTCAGGGCGAGGTCGGCGACGACGGCGTCCCCGACGGGGGCGCGGGCGGCCTCCTCGGCGTCCCGGGTGAGCAGGACCAGCTCGCTGCCCTCCGGCAGGTGCGCGCCGGGGACGTACGGGTAGTAGCGGAACACCGGCGCCCCGATGACCACGACCAGGTCGTGCCCGGCCAGCTGCTGCCCGAGCGGGCCGATCGCCGGCACCAGCTCCCCGCGGAACTGCGGGTGGGTCCGGGGGAAGGAGACGCGGCAGGAGACGGGAGCCGCCCAGACGGGCAGCCCGGTCCGCTCGGCGAACGCGACGACCGCGTCCCATGCCCCGGAGGCGTCGACGTCGTCGCCGACGACGAGCACGGCCGACCGCGCGCGGGAGATCCGCTCGGCGAGCGCGGAGACCGTGGCCGGGCCGGGCGCCGCGGCGTGCACGGTACGGCGGGCGGCCGCCGTCTGCCCGGCCCGGTCCTCCTCCTCGGTCAGCTCCGCGTCGAAGTCGTCCATCGGGAGGGAGAGGAACACCGGCCCGTGCGGCGGGGTTTCGGCCAGCTGGACCGCCCGGGCGAGCGCCGGGGCGACGTCCGCGGGGCGCGGGGGCTCGTACGCCCACTTGACGGCGGGCTGCGGCAGGAGCGTGGACTGCGGGTTCGACAGCAGCGCCTCCATGGTGAGCATGGCGCGCACCTGCTGGCCGGCGGTGACCACCATCGGGGTCCGGTTCGCGCGGGCGTTGAGGACGGCGCCCATCGCGTTGCCCGTGCCGGGGCCGGTGTGCAGGTTGACCAGGGCGGTGGTGCCCGAGGCGAGCGCGAATCCGTCGGCGAGCCCGACGACGACGGCCTCCTGCAGGCCGAGCACGTAGCGGAAGTCGTCGGGGAACCGCTTGAGCATCGGCAGTTCCGTCGAGCCGGGGTTGCCGAAGACCGTGGTGATGCCACGTGCTCGTAGAACATCCAGAACCGATTCGCGAACCGTGCGCATGGCGATCCTTCCGCGCAGCCGGGAGCACTGTCGGTGATCAATCCAGCACACTGCGTGGATCTTTACAAAAGGGGTTCACGGCCCCCGGGAATCTGCTATGTGCACTGCCTGGACCCAGTGCTGCACCGCCCGCGCGGCGTGCGGCGGTTGACGCCACGTCTACCGGCTCCGCCGGATGCCCCTCGTCCGGGTGGGAGGCCCGTTCACTCCGTCGGCGGGGCGCGCCGGGATGGCCGGGCGCCCGGGGTGGCGTGGGCCGTGCGCGCCCCGGCGCGTCCCCGGCGGCTCCGCCGGGCTGCGCCGTTCGACTGCGCCACGGCTCAGGGGCGGAACCGCAGGGGATGGTCCGCCGGGACCTCCACCACGGCGATGCGCACGCCGTCCGGGTCGGCGATCCACATCTCGACCAGGCCCCACGGCTCCTTCAGCGGCGGCCGCAGCACCTCGGCGCCGCGCCCGCGCAGCTCCTCGTACGCCGCCTGCACGTCGGCGACCTGCAGCCACAGCCGCAGGCCGGGAGCGGGCGGGGCCTCGGAGCGGCCGGAGACCTCCAGGAAGCCGCCGCCGAGGAAGTAGACCGTGCCCCGCTCGGGCCCGGTGCCGAACTCCCGGTAGACGGCGAGCCCCAGCACCTCGCCGTAGAAGGCGCGCGAACGCTCCGGATCGGTGGGCCGCAGCAGGATCCTGCTGCCGAGTACGTGCACCATGCGACCGAATCTACGTCCGGCGGGCCGGCTCCGCCCGGTCATCGGCCGGAACGGCCGCATCCCGGCGCGTACGGCACGCTCGGGAGGTGGCGCTGCCGCAACCGGCCGGCGGTCGCGGGGACCCCTTCGTGCCGCTGCGCCCTTGGCCCCGAGGGGAGGAGCCGCCGGGCGCACCGGAAAGCGGTTCGGGCGGATCGCCGGCTCTCAGCCCGCTCCGGCGGCGCCCCTCACACCTCCAGGGCGGCTGCGTCCAGGGCGGCGGTGAGCCGGTGCACCCGGACCTGGAGGTCTCGGATCTCGGCGAGCTCGAAGCCGGTGGCGGCGGCGATCCGGCGCGGCACCTCCGCGGCCCGGGCGCGCAGCGCCGTACCGGCCTCGGTGAGCACGGCGTGCACGGAGCGCTCGTCCTCGGTGCTGCGCTCCCGGCGGATCAGCCCGGCGGCCTCGAGGCGCTTGAGCAGCGGGGACAGCGTCCCGGAATCCAGCCGCAGCCGGGCTCCGAGCTGCTTGACGGGGGTCGTGCCGTCCTCCCAGAGGACCAGCATGACCAGGTACTGGGGGTAGGTGAGCCCGAGGTCCTTGAGCACCACCCGGTAGACGCCGCCGAAGGCCCGGGTCGCCGCGTTGAGGGCGAAGCAGATCTGGCCGTCGAGGCGGAGGAAGTCCTCGTCGCGGAGGGTGTCGGTGCTCGGCTCGCTCATGCCGGCCAGTGTACCGGGGCTTACCTTGCGAGTCATTTGATTGCGCACAACTGAATTGTGTGCTCTAGTAGTGGACGTCGGCCGGGACGCCACCGGCCGGCCGACCGAACCACCACCGCGAGAGGAACAACCCGATGGACGCGCTCTACACCGCTGTCGCCACCGCCAACGGCCGCGAGGGCCGCACGGTCAGCTCCGACGGCCAGCTCGACCTCGCGCTCGCCATGCCCCCGGCGCTGGGCGGCAACGGCCAGGGCACCAACCCCGAGCAGCTCTTCGCCGCCGGCTACGCGGCCTGCTTCGCCAGCGCGCTCGGCCTCGTCGGCCGCCAGGCCAAGGTCGACACCGGCGAGATCTCGGTCACCGCGGAGACCTCGATCGGCAAGGACGACACCGGCTTCGGCCTCGCCGTCACCCTGCGCGTGGAGCTGCCGGAGTCCCTCGCCGGCGAGACGGGCGCCCTGCTGGTCAAGCAGGCGCACGAGGTCTGCCCCTACTCCAAGGCCACCCGCGGCAACATCCCGGTCGAGCTCGTCATCGAGTAGTCCCCACCCGCACCATCCACCCCCGCCGGCGTTTGAGGCGCGGTGGGAGGGTCCGGGGGTGGAGCCCCCGATCCTCGAGCCCGCACCGGTGATCGAGGCGAAGCGGGGCCCGGGGCCGCGGCCCCGGTTTCGGGAAGGGGCGGGGTGGGGAACAGCCCCGCGCCGCGGGAGCACCCCGCCCCGGCCGTACCCGATGGTGACCGCGCGGGCCCGCGCGGGCGGCGCGTCCGGCGCGAGTGAAATGCCCTCGGCCCGGACGCAGTGGGGCACCTGCCGCGCCGCCGCATCGCCCGGCAGCACCGTCCCGGTTCCTCCTCACCGACCGACCGGAGGTGTCGAGGGTCACCGAGACCTGCGGCGGCCTGCGCCGCAGGCGCGGCAGGACCACGCCGGGCGGCCCGGCCGAGTGCCGCGCCGGCCGGATTCCGGCGCCCCGGCCGGCGCCGTGGGATCCCAACGGTCGGCACCTCGGTCAGGCAAGGTTTGGTGGGCGGGCGCGACACGGCGGTTCCCACACGGCCGGCACGTCGGCGGCCCCCGCCTCCTGGCACCTCACCGACCCCTCCCCGCTGAAGTGCCGGCCTTCGCGAACTCGATGCGCCTCCAACTGCTGCGGTTGAACTCGTGGTGTCGTAGGGGCTGATGGCTCGTCGTCCGTGCGGTATCACCGGAGCATGCGATATCCACAAGGAGGCGGGCTGACTGCCGAACGGCAGCAGGTTCGCCGGCTGGGAGGACCAGCGCTGGACACTGGCGCGGATCAAGACGGTGATCGGTCACCGCTTTCACCTGGCCTAAACGATCCAGGGCGTGCGGAAACTGCTGGCGCGTAACGGCTGGTCCTGGCAGGTCCCGGCCCGACGGGCCATGGAGCGGGACGACGGGGTGGTGGCCGGGTGGGTCAAGGAGGTGTGGCCCTGCGCGGAAGACTCGCGGCGGCCCGCGGAGCCGGGCTCGTCTTCGAGGACGAAGCCGGACTCTCCATGACGCCGCCGCACGCGAAGACCTGGTCACAGCGCGGCCGGACCCCGGTGGTGCGGGTCCGCGGCCGCTCCCGCCGACGGGTCTCTCCATCGCCGCGCTGACCTGCTACAAACCCGGTCGCCGCTCCAGGCTCATCTACCGGCCCCGCCATGACGACGGCCGCGCGAGGGGCGCAAGAGCTTCTCCTGGCGCGACTACCGGGCCTGTTGAGCGCAGCACACCAGCAGCTCGGTGGCCCGATCGTTCTCGTCTGGGACAACCTCAACGTGCACAAGCCCGCCGACCTGCAAAAGTTCGCCGAGGCCCGCGACGCGGCTGGCTCTCCAACGTCGCCTTCAGTACCCCTGAACACCTCGTTCAGCGCATCCGGCGCGGCCTACGGCACATCCAGTACCGCAGCGAACTCACAGACGGCTGCCTCGCCGAGACCGGGCGGGCAATCAGACCCACCTGAGCAACCCGGCCACATCACGAGTTCAACCTCAGTCATGCAGGGCGGCCGCGAGTGCCTCGGCCAGGGTCACGGGCGGGCGGCCGATCAGGCGGCGCAAGTCCCCAGAGTCGGTGTACATCTCGCCGCGGTTCATGCCGCGGTCAGCGTCAGCGAGGACCTCTGCCAGCTCGGCGGGTAGGCCCGCGGAGGCCAGTACCTGGGCGAAGTCGGCCACCGGGAGGTCAGCGTAGGCAATCTGCTTTCCGGCCGCAGCGGAGATCGCGGCGGCGAGCTCGGTCAGGGTGAAGGATTCGTCGCCGCCGAGCTCGTACACGGCGCCGGTGTGGCCTTCAGCGGTGAGGACGACCGCTGCGGCCTCGGCGTAGTCGGCGCGGGACGCGGCGCTGATCCGCCCCTCGCCTGCGGCGCCGACGACCGCGCCGTTCTGCAGGATCTGCGGCATTTGGCTGGTGTAGTTCTCCAGGTACCAGCCGTTGCGCAGCAGCACGCTGGGGATTCCGCGGTCCCGCAGATACGCCTCGGTCTCGCCGTGCGTGGCACCGATGACGGTGGTGGCCGTGTCCGCGTGCGTCGTGCTCGTGTACGCCACCAGCGACACGCCTGCGGATGCCGCGGCGTCGATGACGCGGCGGTGGTTGGCGACCCGCTCGCCCACGGGGACCGAGGCCGAGATCAGCAGCAGCCTTTCCGCCCCCGCGAATGCCTCGGCCAAGCCGTCGGTGTCCGCGAAGTCGGCGCGGCGTACCGTGATGCCTCGGTCGGCCAAATCCTTGATCCCGGCGATGTCCCGGCCGGTCGCGATGATGTCCGCGGCCGGGATCCCGCGCCGCAGCAGTGCCTCGACGGTGAGCCTGCCCAGCTGGCCGGTGGCTCCGGTGACGACGATCTGCATGATGGTCATTCCTTCCTTCCGCGCGTGCCTCGCACGCCTGCCGCGGTCCGTCCGCCGCGGGATTCACAGAATGACCTGGACACTCTCTGTTGGGGAGTAGCCACTTCTTGGTAGGGTACTTACCGCAGTGAAAGCATTGAGGTGAGCCGTATGGCTGCTGTCGAGAATGTGACCGGGCCCATGCCGTCATTCGATCCGTACGAGCGCGGCTGCCCGTCGCGGGACCTGCTCGACCAGATCGGCAGCAAGTGGGCGGTCCTCGTGCTCGGCGAACTCGGCCGGAACGGGACCTCCCGGTTCGGCCAGCTCCGGCAGGCGCTGGCGGGCGTGAGCGAGAAGATGCTCACCCAGACGCTGCGCACCCTCGAACGCGACGGGCTGGTCAGCCGGACCGTCTACCCAGAGGTGCCGCCGCACGTGGAGTATGAGCTGACCGCGCTCGGCCAGACGCTACGGGAACCGCTGAAGGCGCTCACGGAGTGGTCCGTGCTGCACATCGAAGAAGTCATCGCCGCCCGCGAAGAGTACGACGACCGCACCGAGCGCACCAGCTCATCAGCGGCGGCCAGCGGGCTGGTCATAGACGGCCGCCTCGCCGAGACCGGCCCGGCGACATCGCGAGTTCGACCTCAGTAACCGTCGAACGTCCAGATGGGGCGGCTGGCAGCAAGAGCCTGGCACCCCCGAGGAGCAACGTCTGCCCGGCGCCTGGCCGCACAACCAACCGGAGACGGCGCGGGGCACGCAGGACAAACTCAAGGCCTTTCCCTGAGCCGGACTTCCGGCTTTTGTCCGCACGTAAAAGTCGGGAGCCGCAGCGGGAAGCCCTTCTCAACTCGATCCGCGAGACACGGGTGAGGAGTGATGCAGAGGGCGTCGTACTTGCCTAGGACTGCCCGGAGTTCGCGGGCGCTCCGAGGTGTCAGGGCCAGCAGCACGCGGTCGAGGAGAGCGCGGCCTTCCAGGGGGTTGCCGCAGCAGTACCAGTGCACGCTGCCCCACTCGCATTCCTGCCACTGCCGGCGCCTGGGGCTGCGCACGTACTGCTTCCACCGGTCCAGGGCCAGGACTACGTCTCCTGGCTCCAGGTAGTTCCGGGTCTCTTCGAGGCGGGCGATCTCCGCCCCTGCCCGCCCGGAGAGGCCGTCGATAGCAAGCCTCGCAGCAGCTGTCCGACGCTGCCGAGGGTGTCTCCGCCGGCTACGCGGCATGGGCCTTTCTGATCTCCGTCATGTGGCACATGCTGCCACGTCCTTGAACGGCAGGAGCAGACTTTCGTCCGCGGGCGACGCCTGCCCCGACGCGGCCGCCTTCGAAGGACTCCTGACCGTCGAGGAGGGTGTCAAAGAATTCGCCGATGATTCCAGGTCTGATCCCGATGGCTCAGTCCCACCAGAACTCCCAGACAGGAGCATCGATGAGCTGTTGTGCGTACGCGGCGAGCGTGTAGGGCCTGCGGCCCCTGCCGGGTGTTGTCCGGGCAGAAGGCGAAGTGCTCGGCCGCGACCAGGAGAGCCTCGTGCTCATCCACCGGCGGCGCGGCGATGCTGGTTGCAGGCTCCGATCCAACCCGCGACCGTAAGGGCCTCCGCACCTGATGCTGCCGCGACCAGCCCCAGACGAGTCTCGGGGCGGCCGGCGAGGAACCCCCGCGCGAACTCGGCGGCGAGACGGTCGGGATCCGTCGCAGTCCCACTGCTGGACGCGAGGCCAGGCCAGGTCCGTCCGAAGGGCGCGGTGACGGAGAGGCCGTGAGTCGCCCACCACTGTGCGAGGAGACCGGAAGGGTCGTGGCTTTCCGGGGAGGACATCTGCTCGGGAAAGACTTCCCCGGACCCCCATGGACGGAATTCGGCATCGTTCGGATCCAACGCGTCGAGCAGCAACGGCCACAGGGGAGCGCGTGTGCTCGGCATACTCCGCCACCAAAGCTCGGCAGTGGCCGGCCCGTCACTGAGCCACAATGCCTGCACGTCTCCGTCGCCTTCGTCGGACATGACCATCCGACCCGCCGGAAGCAGGCCCTCGGCCAGGCTCAACCGCGATTCCGGATGCCACCAGGCGGGACGGGTGCAACTGGTCCGTCCGGCCCTATACGTGCCACCGCGGCGGTGGGATACGCGGCCAGACGCCGGGCACGGCGTTCCTGCTGGGAAGCCGATGAGCACAGAAGCGGGGTACGACACAGAGGCAGGAGGCACCCTTCGGGACCGTTGGGGCGCTCGCCCAGGCACGTCAGACGCTCATCTCTGGCCTTGCTGCTGTGCGCGGACCGGGGGCCGGGCGCGGCGGGGGCACCGCGCCCTGGGCCCCCGGGCGGCTACTTCGGCATCAGGACCGTGTCGATGATGTGGACCGTGGCGTTCGCGGTCTGGACGTCTCCGCAGACCACGCCCGCGGTCCCGTTGACGCGGTAGGCGGATCCCGAGCCCGAGGTGGTGACCATGCCCTTCTGCAGGGTCGGGAAGGAGCCGTTGGCCAGCTGACCGGACTCCAGGCGGCGGCCGACGACGTGGTACGTGAGGACCTTCGTCAGGGCGGCCTTGTCCGCGAGGAGCTTGTCCAGGTCGGCCTTCGGGATCTTCGCGAAGGCGTCGTTCGTCGGCGCGAAGACCGTGATGTCCTTGGCGTTGTTGAGCGTGTCCACCAGCCCGGCCTGCTTCACCGCCGACACCAGCGTGGACAGCGCCGGGTTGTTGGAGGCCGCGGTGGCGACGGGGTCCTTCGCCATGCCCGCGAACGAGCCCGCCCCGCTCCTGGGCACCGAGGCGCAGGCCGGCCCGAACGGCTGGGTCGCGCCCGTGGCGTCCGCCGCCGCCGGCGGCGCCTGGGCCCCGGCCGCATCGGGGGCTGCCGCCGCCGGGTCGGCGGCGGCGGCCGGACCGTCGCCGTAGTCGGAGCAGGCGGTCAGCGAGAACGGCAGGACGGCAGCGGCGGCGAGGGCGAGCGCGGTACGGCGGATCCGGGGCGCGGTGGTCGTGATCATCGGTTTCTCCTCGTGCTTGGGTTCGGTTTTGGAGTGGGTTGGGGGGTGGGTTCGGGGTGGGTCAGGTGACCGTCACGAAGACGGTGTGGTGGCCGGTCGCCCCGTCGGGGACGGTGCCGGCGCGTTCCTCCGGCTGGACCCGGCCTGTGCCGTCGGTCGCCCGGGCGCTGAGGGTGTGGCCGCCGGGCTCGGCCGGCCAGCGGAAGGACCACTGCCGCCAGGTGTCGGCGGTGTCGGCCGCGGCCAGGTCCGCGGGCTGCCAGGGCCCGTCGTCGACCCGGACCTCGACGCGCTCGATGCCCCGGCGCTGCGCCCAGGCCACCCCGGCGACGACGACGGTGCCGGCGGCCGGGCGGGCGAAGGGCCTGGGGGTGTCGATGCGGGTCTGCGTCTTGACCGGCGCCCGCCGCGCCCATCCGCGCTCGACCCAGTAGGCGTCGTACGCGTCGAACGCGGTCAGCTCGATCTCGGTGATCCACTTGCAGGCGGACACGTACCCGTACAGCCCCGGCACGAGCATCCGCACCGGGAAGCCGTGCGCGAAGGGCAGCGGCTCGCCGTTCATGCCGACCGCGAGCAGCGCGTCGCGGCCGTCCATGACGTCCTCGACCGGCGAGCCGAAGCTCATCCCGTCGACCGAGCGCGCCACCAGCTGGTCGGCTGGCCCGCCGTCGGACGGCGGCCGCACCCCGGCCTCGCGCAGCAGCCCGGCGAGGGGGACGCCGAGCCAGCGGGCGGTGCCGGCGTACGGGCCGCCCACCTCGTTGGAAACACAGGTCAGGGTGATGTCCCGCTCCACCAGGGGCCGCGCGAGGAGCTCCTCGTACGTGTACGTGCGCGGGCGGGCCACCCCGCTGCCGCGGATCCGCAGGCGCCACGCGTCCGCGTCGACCCTCGGCACGACCAGGGCGGTGTCGACGCGGTAGAAGTCCCGGGCCGGGGTGGTGAAGGGGCTGATGCCGGGCACCGCCAGCTCGGCCCCGGCCGGCCGTGCGGGCGCCGGGGACGCCGGGCGGGGCAGGACCACCGCGGCCCGCGAGGCCGCGGCGCCCCGGCCGCGCCGGTCGCCGAGGGCCCGGCCCGCGAGGCCGGCCCCGGTGGCGGCGGCCGCGGTGCCCACGGCCCAGGCCAGGAAGCCGCGCCGGCTCCGGCGGCCGCCGGAGCCGGCCGCCCGTGCCCCGTCCACCGCGGAAGCCCCGGCTTCGCCCGCAGCGCCCGCAGCGCCCGCAGCGTCGGCGGCCCCGGCATCCGCGGCCTCCCGCCCGAGCCGCCCCGCCAGCACGTGGAGTACGCACGCCCCGGCCGCGCCGCCGACCAGTGAGGGCAGCGCATCGGCCGCCGAACCGGAGCCGGTGCGGGTCAGCGCGGCCGCCGCCCCGACCAGCCCGAAGGACGCGGCCCCGGCGCTCACCGCGCGCAGGCGGCGCGGCGACACCGCGCCCAGCACCCCCAGGCCCGCCGCGCACAGCGCGAGAACGGCCAGGATGCCGAGGAGCAGGACGCGCTTGTCGCCCTCGCCGAAGGTGCGGATCGCGAAGTCCTTCACCGCGGCCGGGGCGCGGTCGACGGCGGCCCCGCCGACCGCGGCCAGCGGCCCGGCCTCCGGTCGGACCGCGGCGGCCGCCAACTCGGCGACGGCCAGGGCCGAGTACGCCGACAGGAGGCCGGCCGCGGCCCCGGCCGCGATCCGGGCGGGGCGCTTGCGGAAGCTGTTCACACCCGCCATTCGGTGCCCCGCCCGGAGCGGATGGGTCCGTCTTCCGCGGAACCGGTGCGGGGGTGGCCGCCGCCGACCGCCGCCACCCCCGCGGCGGGCCCGGTCCCGTCGACCCCGGCCCGCCGGTGAAGGGCCGAAGCCGCGGGCTCCGGGCCTTCGACCCCTTCTTCGGCGTCACGGCCGCGCCCGGATGCAGGGCAGCCCGAAATCACTCACTCCGGTGATGAATTCGACGCGAGTCCGGGCCAATCCGACCGCCCGTCCGCTACGAAGATCCGTCAAGCGCGACTCCCGACACCGAAGGACTGCCATGCGATGGACGGATCCCGGCGAACCACCCGCCACCTGTACACCGCACTCCGCCCTGCGCCCGAGCCCGCCCCCGGGCGCCCGTCCCCCTCTCCCTCCCGACCCCCCTTCCCCCCGCCGGCCCCGCCCCCGCCACCCGCTCCCTCCCCGCTCCCGGGGAGGGGAGGGCGCCCGGTGAGCCAACCCCTGACCTTCGGCCTCCCCGACGCCGGAGTACCCCCGCTCGAAGAGCTGATGGCCCGCGTCGCACGCGGCGACAAGGACGCCTTCTCCGCCCTCTACGACGCCCTGTCCGCCACCGTCTTCGGGATCGTCGTCAAAGTCGTGCGCGACCGCGCCCAGTCCGAGGAAGTGACCCAGGAAGTCATGATCGACCTATGGCGGCAGGCCGCCCGCTACCGTCCCGACCAGGGGAGCGTGAGGACGTGGGCGGCCACCCTCGCCCACCGCCGCGCCGTCGACCGGGTCCGCTCCGCCCAGGCCGCGAGCAACCGCGAGCACGACGAGGCGGCCCGGGCGCAGGGCCGCCCCTTCGACGAGGTGGCCGAACAGGTCGAGACCCGCCTGGAGAGCGAGCAGGTGCGGCGCTGCCTGCGCGGGCTGACCGAGATCCAGCGCCAGGCCGTCACCCTCGCCTACTACCAGGGGCTGACCTACCGCGAGGTCGCCGAGACGCTGTGCACCCCGCTCCCGACCGTCAAGACCCGCCTGCGCGACGGGCTGATCCGGCTGCGCGACTGCATGGGGGTGACCACGTGAAGCACGACCCGAAGACCGATCCGAAGACCGATCCGAAGACTGATCCGAAGACCGCCCCGGAGACCGGCCCGAAGCCCGCCCGCAATCCCGGCCCGGCGCACGACCACGCGCTGCACACCCTCACCGGCGCGTACGCCCTCGACGCCCTCCCGCCCACCGAGCACGGCACCTTCACCGCACACCTCGCCGGCTGCCCCTCCTGCCGGCAGGAGGTCGCCGAATTCGCCGCCACCGCCGCCCGCCTGGCCGGTGCGGCCGCCCTGCCCCCGCCGCCGCGCATGAAGGACGCGGTCCTGTTCGACATCGACTCCGTACGCCAACTGCCCCCCCTGCTCCCGGAGTCCGAGGACCCCGCCGGGCGCCCGACCCCCCTCTCGGCGGTGCTGCGCCGACGGGCCCGGGTCATGGTCCTCGCCGCGAGCGTCGCGGCCGCGGCCGTTCTCGCGGGCGTCGCCGTACAGCAGGAGCAGAGCGCCGACCGGGCCCGGGAGCAGGCGCAGGCCGGCGAGCGGCGGCTGCAGGACCTGGCCGCGGTGATGGCCGCACCGGACGCCCGGACGGTGCGCGGCCGCACCGCCGGCGGCGCGGCCACCTCCGTGGTCAGCTCCCGGCAGCAGGACAGGGCGGTGTTCGTGGGCGCGGGACTGCCCGATCCGGGGGAGGGCAGGACGTACCAGCTGTGGTTCGACGACCACGGCCGGATGCGCCCGGCCGGCCTGCTGGCGCGCGACGGGGCCACCGTCCTGGACGGTGGCATCCGGGGAGCCACGGCGGTGGGCCTCACCCTCGAACCGGCCGGCGGGTCCCCGAGCCCGACGGGCCGGCCCCTGCTCCTGCTCGCCCTGCCCGCCTGACCGCGCGGCCGGCGGGCCCGCCCGCCGGCTCGGGGGCAGGCCCAAGGGCAGGCCCACAGGCGGGCCGAGACGCAGGCCCAGGCGCAGGACCCCGGACGGCCCGGCGGTCCGTCGGCCGGCCCCGGCCCGGCCCCACGCCTTTCACGCAGCCCCCGACAGGTCCTCCACCCCGCCCTTGACCACCGCCCGTACGGGAATCCCCGCCAGATCCAGCAGGCTCGCCGCCACGGTCGCCCGGCGGCCGCTGCCGCACACCGTCCACACCTCCCGGTCCCGCGGCAACTCGCCCAGCCGCCGCGGCAGTTCCGCCAACGGCACCGCGAGCGTGCCGGGGATCCCGCCCTCCGGCCGGTCGGGGCGTACGTCGAGGACGCGGTGCTCGCGGACGTGCCCGGCCAGCTCGGACGCCTCGGCCGTGGGGAAGCTGCGCAGCGGCCGGCCGGCCGCCGCCCACGCGTCGATCCCGCCGGCCAGGTGCCCGGCGACCTTCTCGTAGCCGATCCGCAGCAGTTGGACCACCGCCTCCCGGGCCGCCTCCGCCGCGGGCTCGGGGAGCACCAGCACCAGCCGGGTGCCGAACGGCACGACCTCGCCGACCAGGCTCGCGAACCGCTCGTCGAGCTCGTCGCAGACCGATCCGGGCAGATGGGCCGCGGCGAACGTGCCGCGCCCGCGCCCGTCGACGATCCACGCGCCCCCGCCGAGCAGCCCTTCGACCGCGGCCGGCGTCAGCGGCCCGCACTCCGGCGGCCCGCCGAGCACCGCGGGCCCGGCCCGGTTGATCGGCGCCATGTGGTGGAAGTACGCCGGGTAGGGCGTCAGCCCGGTCGTGCGCGCGCTGACGAAGTCCTCCTCGTCCCGCGCGGCCAGCGCCGGGTTGCTCCGCCGCTCGGCGCCCACGGTGCTCGTACGGCCCGAGGCGGCCGGACCCGCCGAGCAGGAGCTGCCCGCGCCGTGCGTGGGCAGGACCCGGGTGGCGTCCGGCAGCAGTGCGAGGCGCCGCAGCGAGCGGAACTGCGCCCGCGCGAGCTCCTCGGTGAGGTGCTCGCCGGACAGGTCGGTGCGCCCCGCCGACCCCACCAGCAGGCTGCCCCCGGTGAAGACCGCCGCCGGTACCTCCGGGCCCTGGTCGCGGTCGCGGGCGTGCTCGTACACCAGGTACGAGGTGTGCTCGCGGGTGTGGCCGGGCGTCTCCATCGCCCGTACGGTGGTGTCCCCGAGGGTGATCTCGTCGTCCTCCGCCAGCCGCAGGTGGTCGAAGGCGTACGGTGCGCGGGCCGGCCCGGCCACCGTGGCCCCGGTGGCCGCGCGGACCTCCAGGGCGCCGGAGACGTAGTCGTTGTGCACGTGCGTCTCCAGCACGTACCTGACGCGTATCCCGCGCGCCGCGCAGGAAGCGACCAGGTCCCAGCTGTCGCGCTGCGGGTCCACCAGTGCGGCCTCGTCACCGCTGACCAGCAGGTAGCTGTTGTCGCCGAGCGACGCGGTGGTCACGATCTCGATCCGGTCCATGCCGTCACGCTCCTGGCCGCCCGGCGCCGCCACGCGCCCGGCCGCCGGCCGGCGGGCCGTGCGGGCGCACACAGCGCGGGGCGCCTTCATTTTAGTCCGGCCCCCGTCCGAGGGCCCGCCGCGAAGGGCCACCGCGGCCGCCGGTGGCCCTTCGCGGCGTCACTCACGCGGCGGCGCCGTGACCCGTTCGGAGGCACTGCCCGCGCCCTGCGTTCAGCGCGCCGCCGCCGGGGTAGACCGTGCCCACCACGGGCGGCCCCGGCCCTGCCGGCGGGCGCCCACGTCACTGGGGGAGGGAACGCTGATGGGAACCCTGATCGGGGTGGAGGCCGCCACGGCCGTCGGCGCCTACGTGCAGCGGGAGCGGGACCGGCTCGTCTCGCGCGAGCCGCTCGTGCGCAGGGACCGGCCGGGAGCGGTGAAGGCGATGCGCACCGCCTCCCGCCGCCTGCGCAGCGTCTGGCACACGCTGGACGCCACCGGCGAGGGCCGCGAGCCCGAACCCCGCGAACCCGACCGCCCCGGGCCGGGTGCCGAACCGGGCAGCCTGCCGGGGGAGTTCACCTGGCTCAACGCGCGCCTGGGCGTGGTCCGGCACCTGGACGAGACCGCCCACCGGGTGGCTTCGCACCCCGTGATGCGGGGCCGCCCGGCGCACTGGACCGTCCAGCGCATCGAACGGCTGCGCGGCCCGGCCCGGTGCGAGCTGCTGCTCGTCCTCGACGGCCCCCGCTACGGCTCGCTCGTCGCCGCCCTCGACGAGAAGGCCGACGCCCCCGTCCCCGCCGACGCCGCCACCCGCCTGCACGGCTGGTTCTGCGCGGCCTGGCTGCCGCTGCTGGACGCCTTCGCCGCGGCGTCGGCCGTCACCGACCCCGAGGCCCGGGCGGACGAACTGCACGAGGTCCGCAAGGCCGCCAAACCCGTCCTGGACACCGGCCGCAGCGTCGCCCGCGCCCACCCGGACCTGCTGCGGCGCCCCCTGCGCGGTCTCGGCGCCCTCCACGACCTGCTGGGCGAGCACCAGGACAGCACCGTGTGCCGCCGCACCCTCGAAGACTGGCCGGCCGAGGCCCCCGACCGGGAAGTCCGCGACGCGCTGCGCCGGCTGACGGAGTGCGAACGGTCCGCGGCGGCCTCGGTCGAGGCGCGCCTGGCCGCGCTGCACCGCGAGCTCACCGCCCTGCGCCCCGGCGGCTGAACCGCCGCCGAGCCGGACGGCGCCGCGCGGGTCCCCTCCGCCGGGCCGCACGTGGCCGGGGGGCCACCTGTGCGGCCCGGGGTCCGGGACGACACAATGGCCAGTGTTGTCATCCGACCAGCTTGGGACCAGTACGGAGGAGCCGGAGCATGCCGAACGAACGAGCGGGGCAGCAGGCGGGCCCGGACGACCTGATCGACGTCGCCCGGCTCGTCACCGCGTACTACGCCCTGCACCCGGACCCGGCGGACCCGGCCCAGCGCGTCGCCTTCGGCACGTCCGGCCACCGCGGGTCCTCCCTGGCCACCGCCTTCAACGAGGACCACATCGCCGCGACCAGCCAGGCGATCTGCGAGTACCGGGCCGGACAGGGCATCGACGGCCCGCTGTTCCTCGGCGCGGACACCCACGCGCTGTCCGAGCCGGCCCGGGTGACCGCCCTGGAGGTCTTCGCCGCCAACGGCGTCACCGTCCTGGTCGACGCGGCCGACGGATACACCCCCACCCCCGCCGTCTCGCACGCCATCCTCACCCACAACCGCGGCCGCTCCTCAGGCCTCGCCGACGGCGTGGTCGTCACCCCCTCCCACAACCCGCCCGCCGACGGCGGCTTCAAGTACAACCCGCCCCACGGCGGACCGGCCGGCTCCGATGCGACCGGCTGGATCCAGGAGCGCGCCAACGAGATCATCACCGGCGGCCTGAAGGATGTCCGGCGGCTTCCGTACGCCCGCGCCCGGGCCGCGGCGACCACCGGCACGTACGACTTCCTCGGCGCGTACGTGCGCGACCTGCCCGCCGTGCTCGACCTGGACGCCGTGCGCACCGCCGGCGTGCGCATCGGCGCGGACCCGCTCGGCGGCGCCTCCGTGGCCTACTGGCAGCGGATCGCCGAGGAGCACCGCCTGGACCTGACCGTCGTCAACCCGCGCACCGACCCCACCTGGCGGTTCATGTCGCTGGACTGGGACGGGAAGATCCGCATGGACTGCTCCTCCCCGTACGCCATGGCCTCCCTGATCGAGGGCCGCGACCGGTTCCAGATCGCCACCGGCAACGACGCCGACGCCGACCGGCACGGCATCGTCACGCCCGACGGCGGCCTGATGAACCCCAACCACTACCTCGCCACCGCGATCGACTACCTCTACCGCCACCGCGACGGGTGGCCGCAGGGCGCCGCCGTCGGCAAGACGCTGGTCTCCTCCGGGATGATCGACCGGGTCGCCGCCGACCTCGGCCGCGACCTCGTGGAGGTGCCCGTCGGCTTCAAGTGGTTCGTCGACGGCCTGTCCGCGGGCACCCTCGGCTTCGGCGGCGAGGAGTCCGCCGGGGCCTCGTTCCTGCGCCGCGACGGCTCGGTGTGGACCACCGACAAGGACGGCATCATCCTCGCCCTGCTGGCCTCGGAGATGCTCGCCGTCACCGGGCAGACCCCCAGCGAGCGGTACGCCGCCCTCACGTCCCGCTTCGGCGAGCCGGCCTACGCCCGCATCGACGCCCCGGCGGACCGCGAGCAGAAGGCGGTCCTCGGCCGGCTCTCGCCCGAGCAGGTCACGGCCGACACGCTGGCGGGGGAGGCGGTGAGCTCCGTACTGACCCACGCTCCCGGCAACGGGGCCGCGATCGGCGGCATCAAGGTCACCACCGAGCACGCCTGGTTCGCGGCCCGCCCCTCCGGCACCGAGGACGTGTACAAGATCTACGCCGAGTCCTTCCTCGGCGCCGACCACCTGGCCCGCGTCCAGCAGGAGGCGCAGTCGGTCGTCTCGGCCGCCCTGGCCGGCTGACGGACCGGGCGGCTTCCGTACGGATCCGCCCCCCGCGCGCGGCCCCGGTCAGTAAGGTGGCGGACCGGGCCACACGGGGACGTGCGCGGAGGGAGCGGCCATGCGGGGCGGAACGGTGGCGGTGGTCGGAGGGAGCATCGCGGGCTGCGCGTTCGCCTCGGCGGCGGCGCGCGCGGGGGCCGACGAGGTGCTCGTCCTGGAACGCACCCGCGGCCGGCTCGCCGACCGCGGCGTCGGACTGTGCATCCACGACGAGCGGGCCGCCGAACTCACCGCGACCGGCGCCCTTCCCGCCGGGATCCCCGCGCACCCGCTGACCCGGCGCACCTGGGTGGTGCGCGACGACGCGGCGGGCCCGGCCGGCCGGACGTTCTGGGAGCAGCCCTTCCCGTTCCACTCCTACCACTGGGGTCTGCTGTGGCGGGGCCTGCGGGAGGCGACGCCGGACTCGGTGGCCTACCGCCAGGGCGCGGCCGTGTCGGAGGTGGCCGACGGGACGGACAGGACGGACGGGGCGGACGGGGCGAACGGGGCAGACGGTGCCCAGGGGGCCGCCGAGGTACGGCTGGCCGACGGCGGCGTCGAACGGTACGACCTGGTCGTCGGCGCCGACGGCTACCGCTCGGTGGTGCGCGAGGCCCTCTCCCCGAAGTCCCGCCCGCAGTACGCCGGATACGTCTGCTGGCGCGGAAACTTCGACGCCGCCCGCCTCCCCGAGGCGGGCGCCGGGCACTGGTCCCCGGACGCGGTGACGACCGTCTGCTTCCCCGGCGGGAGCTGCGTGGTCTACCGCATCCCCGGCCCGGAGGGCCTGCGGGTCAACTGGGTCCTGTACGCCACGCCGCCGCAGGCCGGCCGGCTGCCGTACGACGACCCCACGAGCTTCCCGCCGGGCCGCGTGACCGAGGAGCTCCGGGCCCACCTCGGCGAGCTGCTGGAGCGGCGGTTCCCGCCCCACTGGGCCCGGGTGCTGCGGCTGACGGAGCCGCAGGACACCATCGTCCAGCCGCTGTACGACCTGGACGCCGAACGCATCGCGGCCGGGCGCCTGCTGCTCGCCGGGGACGCGGCCACCGTGGTCCGCCCGCACAACACCAGCGGCGCCGCCAAGGCCCTCCAGGACGCCAGCGCCTTCGAGAGCGCCTGGCGGGCGGCAGGCTCCTGGGCCGAGCTGACCTCCGCCTACCAGGCCGCGCGCGGCCCGGCGGGCCGGGAGCTGGTCGCGCTGGCGCGTCGGCTGGGCCGGGCCCAGGTGGAGCAGACCCCGGCCTGGGCGTCGCTGGACCACCGCGCGGCGCAGGAGTGGTGGACGGGCCAGCTGGCGGGGGCCGCCGACATCGGCGGCCAGGCCATGACGGGGCCGTGAGAGCCTCGCCCCGGCCCCCAGGCCCCGGCGGTCCACGACCGGCGCAGGCCCCGCACGCCCGCCCGGAGCGGACCGGCGCGGGCGGGGCGCGCGGGGGGAACCACGCGCACGGCGGCGGCCGGACACAGCCCTCACCTCACCCTTTCCGGTCAACCGCGGCGTCACGGCAGTGGAGAGCCCGTCACACGCCCTACCGTGAGGGGCGTGCGCCGCCGGGCGCAGCACGGTGCGGCCACGGACGGGGAGTGCGGGGATGAGGCAGCGGCTGGGTGTGCTGGTGGCGGTCGGCGTCCTGGTCCTCGGGGCGGCGGGTGCGGGAAGCGCACAGGCCGCTCCCGAGGCACGCGACTGCCCGGCGGCGGGCGAGCTGTTCGCGACCGACAACACCGCGGTCATCACGGACCCGGACGACCCCCGGCTGAAGGACCGGCTGAGGGTCTTCGACCGGGAGGTCCGCACCATCATCCGCGCCCACGGGGCGACCCCGCACGGCTCGACCCTGCTCGACGGGGTGTTCTGGTCCGGCGACCTGCAGCAGACCACGTACGAGCGCTCCCGGAGGTTCGGCGTCGACCGGGTGGGCGCGGACGGTCTGCACCAGCTCGCCGAGACGGTCCGCAAGAGTCACGACCAGGAGGCGGTCCTGACCTTCCGCTGCCTGTCGCGCACCGCCCCGGAGACCGACGCGGTCGAGATCGAGGCCGCCGGCGTCTCCGCGGCCCGGCTGCGCGAGGCCCTGCTCGCCGACCCCGAGGCCCGGGAACGGCTCGGCGGCGCCTCGGTGACCCTCGACGGCCGCCTCGTCCTCGTGGCCCCGCTCACCGAACTGCCCCTGGCGCGGCGGTTCGTCACCGGGCTCGGCGTCGACTGGGACAGCGCCGGGGTGCGCTACGGCGATGAGGAGTTCGTCTCCCAGCCTGCGGCCCGGGCCGTCCCGGCGCCGCCGGCTCACAGGGCGACGGTGCCCTCGGAGCGGGAGCAGCCGTACCTGCTCGCCATGTCGTACTCGTGGCCGACGATCACGGTGGTGCGGCAGACGGAGCAGACGGCGGGCGTCACCGGGTTCACCCGCAGGACGTAGGCGTGCTCCAGGTCCAGCACGGCGTCGACGGTCTGCCGCCCGTGCTCGGCGATGCCCTGCTCGATGAACTCGAAGGCCCCGTACTGCGCGCCGCACGCGCACGTGATCCGGTTGGAGTGGGCCGGCCCGATGTCCTTGATGCCGAGCTCCGAGGTGATCCGCTCCCGCTCCTCGCGGGACACCGGCTCCATGCCGCGGTTCTCGACCCGCCGGGGCGTCCAGTACCAGGCCTTGACCGCCGCGGCCTGGGCGCGGGAGAGGTAGAAGGTCACGGAGCGGCCGGCGCGCAGGGCGTCCTGTACCGCGGCGACGACCGTGCCGTCGTCCGCGGACATGACGACCTTGCCGTCGCGGACCAGGGCGTCGATCTCGGCGAACGAGGTGGTCTCCATGCCCCGATGCTCGCCCGGGCCCCTGGCCCGCGCCAGCTCGGGCGCGCGATCGGGGGTCCGGGCGGGCCGGCGGTCCCCTACGGGTGTCGCTGCGGGGCGTTCGCGGCCTACGCTGGAGACGGCGACCGCCTGCGGTGAGCGGCCCGGGCGGCCGCCCCGGTGGCTGCGGGCACGTACCCCTCCTTGTTCCCCGCGCCCGCGGCACCGGACCCGGACCCGCACCAGGACCAGGACCCGCCGCGCACCAGGCTCCTGCCCCCGCGGGCCGCCTGCCGTCGTTGCCGCCACCGCAGCCGCCGGGATGGCACAGTGGATGCCATGTGCGGCCGGTACGCCTCCTCCCGTGCCCCCGAGGACCTGGCCGGCCTGTTCGAGGCCGGATGGGACCCCCGGGAGGCCCTCGCCCCCAGCTGGAACGTCGCCCCCACCGACCCGGTCTGGGCCGTCCTGGAACGCCCGGACCGCGCCACCGGGGCCGTCGAGCGGCGCCTGCGCCCCCTGCGCTGGGGCCTGGTCCCCTCCTGGTCCAAGGACGCCTCCGGCGGCGCCAGGATGATCAACGCCCGGGTGGAGACGGTCCACGAGAAGCCGGCCTTCCGCCGGGCCTTCACGCGGCGCCGCTGCCTGCTGCCCGCCGACGGCTTCTACGAGTGGCAGTCCGTGCCCGCCACCGCCGGGGCGAAGGCCTACAAGCAGCCGTACTTCATCACCCCCGAGGACGCCGGGGTGATGGCCATGGCCGGGCTGTACGAGTTCTGGCGCGACCCGTCCGTGGCCGACGACGACGATCCGGCCGCCTGGCTCGCCACCGCCACGATCATCACCACCGAGGCGGAGGACGCGGCGGGCCGCATCCACCCCCGGATGCCGCTGGCCCTGGACCCCGGCGACTACGCGGCCTGGCTCGACCCCGCCCACCAGGACGTCCAGGCCCTGCGCGCCCTGCTCCACACCCCGGCCGGCGGCCGCCTGGAGGCGCGCCCGGTGTCCACGGCCGTCAACAGCGTCCGCAACAACGGCCCCCACCTCCTCGACCCCGCCCCGCTCTGACGCGCCCCACCGCGCCCCACCGCGCGCCGCCCCGTCAGCCGCGCGCCGCCCCCCACCCGCCCGCCGGCTCCCGCACCGCCAGCGCCCGCGGGGCGCGCACCGGCGGCTCGGGCAGCCGCAGCGGACGGCTGCCCGGGGTCAGCGACCCCAGGACGCGCGGCCCGGCCGCTCCGGTGCACCGCGGGGCGTTGCCCGGCAGCCCGTGGAGGGTGAGGTAGCCCAGGACGGCGAACGCGTACGCCTCCTTCGCCGCGGCCGGCAGCCCCAGCTCGTCCGACGGGCGCACCGCCGCCCAGGCCAGCTCGTCGCGGAGCATCCGCATCAGCACCGGGTTGCGCACGCCGCCGCCCGACACGAACACCTCCGTCGCCCGCAGCGGCCGCAGCGCCTCGGCCACGGTGCGGGCGGTCAGCCGGGTCAGCGTCGCGACCAGGTCCTGCGGCGCCGGGGCGCTGTCGCACCCGGCCAGGTGCGCCCGCAGGTAGCCCGCGTGGAACAGCTCCTTGCCGGTGGTCCGGGGCGGCGCAAGCCGGTAGTACGGCTCCGCGAGCAGCCGCCGCAGCAGCGGTTCGTGGACCCGCCCCGCAGCGGCGATCGCGCCGCCCTCGTCGTACGCGAGCCGCCCGCCGGTCGCCTCCCGGACCGCGGCGTCCATCAGGGCGTTCCCGGGCCCGGTGTCGAAGGCCAGCGGCTCGCCGGCGGCCGGCAGCACCGTCAGGTTGGCGATCCCGCCGATGTTCAGGGCGGCGGGCACCCCGGGCCGCCCCCGCAGCAGCATCAGGTCGACCAGGCTCACCAGCGGGGCGCCCTGCCCGCCCGCCGCGACGTCGCGCGGCCGGAATCCGGAGACCACGGGGCAGCCGCTGCCCTCGGCGATCCAGGCCGGCTCGCCCAGCTGGAGCGTGCCGTGCACCCGCCCGTCCTCGGCCCAGTGGAACACCGTCTGCCCGTGCGAGGCGACCAGCTCGGCCCGCCCCCCGCACAGCTCCCGGTCGGCGCGGGCCGCCGCGGCCGCGAAGGCCTGCCCGATCCGGGTGTCGAGGCGGCACACGTCGGCCAGGGTCGTCGGCGCGGGCGGCAGGGCAGCGGCGAGCGCCTCCCGTACGTCGCCGGGGTAGGGGGCGCTGACCATGCCCAGCGGGGTCAGGTGCAGCGTGCCGTCCTCCGCGGACAGCTCCAGGTCGGCCGCCGCGGCGTCGACGGCGTCGTACGAGGTCCCCGACATCAGACCGATCACCCTCATCGCAGCGGCTCCCGGTGGTCGTCGCCGCGCAGGGTCAGCAGCGCCAGCGAGCTCAGCGCGCAGGCGCCGGCGGCGTAGTAGGCGGGCACGGAGTGGTCTCCCGTCCGGGCGGTCAGGGCGGTGATGACGAGTCCGGCGCATCCCGAGAAGGCCGCGTTGGCCAGCGCGTACGCCACACCCAGGCCGGTGCAGCGCACCGAGCGGGGGAACATCTCGGCGAGCATGGCCGGACCGGGCCCGGCCATCAGGCCGACCAGGGCGCCCGCGAGCAGCACCGCCCCCGCCTTGGCCCCCAGGGGCACCGACGGCGACTGGAGCAGGTGCAGCAGCGGGACGGCGAGCACCACCACCGACAGGGCGCCGCCCAGCATCACCGGCCGCCGGCCGACCCGGTCGCTGAGCGCCCCGGCGGGCAGGATCGAGGCCGCGAAGCCCAGGTTCGCCAGCGCCGTCGCCAGCAGCGCCTCCCGTACGGACGCGCCCAGCGCCGCCTGCAGATGCGCCGGCAGGACCACGAGGAAGGCGTACCCGGCCGCCGACCAGCCCATCACCCGGCCGATGCCCAGCACCACGGCGCGCGCCAGCTCCGCGGGCCGCGGCGGCGGCAGGGCCGCTGCCGCGCCCGGGCCCGCCCGCGGGGGCGCCTCCGGCTCCGCCAGCCCCGTACGCAGCCACAGCGCGACCGCGCCCAGCGGCAGGGCCAGCAGGAACGGGACCCGCCATCCCCACCCGTACAGGGCGTCGGCGGGCAGCGCCGTCGCGAGCGCCGCGGCCGTGGAGGCGCCGGTGAGCAGGCCGAGCGCGACGGTGAAGGACTGCCAGGCCCCGTGCCGGCCGCGCCGGCCCACGGGGGCGGTCTCGGTCATGACGGAGACCGCGCCGCCGAACTCGCCGCCCGCGGAGAGCCCCTGGAGCACCCGCAGGACCGTCAGGAGCACGGGGGCGGCCGCGCCGATCGCGGCCCGGGTCGGCAGCAGCCCGATGGCCGTGGTGGCCAGGGTCATGACGGTGACGGAGGCGACGAGCGCGGGCCGCCGGCCGAGCCGGTCACCGAGCCGCCCGAACAGCAGGGCCCCGGCCGGCCGGAAGAAGAACGCCAGCGCGAAGGAGGCGTACGTCGCGACCAGCGCGGCGGCCCCGCCCGTGCCGACCGCGCCGGAGGCGAAGAAGTTCTCCGCGAGGACCGTGACCAGGCAGCCGTAGACCCCGAACTCGTACCACTCGACGAGGTTGCCGACGCACGCGGCGAGCAGGGCCCGCCGGGAGCCGGCCGGGCCCCGGCCGTCCGCCGCCGGGGGCGCTGCGCAGGCCTCGGGGCCTTCGGGGCCCTCGGAGGTTTCGACAGGTCTCACCCGTGCTGCGTGCCCCCTCGGCGGCCGTCCGACGCGTTCCGGCGCCGCGGTTCAGCAGTTCGGCGGCGGCTGCCCGGGTCACCGGGGCGGCGGCCCGGGCTCGGGCCGGCGCCTGCCAGGCGGTGGTGGCTCGGGCCGGCGCCTGCCAGGCGGTGGTGGCTCAGGCCGGCGCCTGCCAGACGGTGGTGACGTTGCAGAACTCGCGGATCCCGTGCCCCGACAGCTCCCGCCCGTACCCCGAGCGCTTGACGCCGCCAAACGGCAGGGCGGGGTGCGAGGCGGTCATGCCGTTGATGTAGATGCCGCCCGCCTGCAGGTCGCGGACGAACCGGGCGATGTCCTCGTCGCTGCGCGTCCACACGTTCGAGCTGAGCCCGAACGGCGTGTGGTTGGCCCGCTCCACGGCCTCGTCGAGGTCCGCCACCCGGTACAGCGTGGCCACCGGCCCGAAGGTCTCCTCCAGATCGATGCGCATGTCCGGGGTGATCCCGGCGAGCACGGTGGGCTCGTAGTACCAGCCCCGCTCCAGCCCCGGCGGGCGCCGTCCGCCGCACAGCACGTCCGCCCCGGCCCGCACCGCGTCGTCGACGAGCTCCTCGAGGTCGGCGCGGCCCTTCTCGGTGGCGAGCGGGCCCACGTCGGTGGAGTCCAGCACCGGGTCGCCGATGCTGAGGGCCTTCATCCCGGCGGTGAACCGCTCCGCGAACGCGTCGTAGACGTCGTCGTGCACGATGAACCGCTTGGCCGCGATGCAGGACTGCCCGTTGTTCTGCACGCGGGCGGTGATCGCCGTCCGCACGGCCCGCTCGATGTCGGCCGAGGGCATCACGATGTACGGATCGCTGCCGCCCAGCTCCAGGACCGTCTTCTTCACCTCGTCGCCCGCCGCCGAAGCGACGGCCCGGCCGGCCGGCTCACTGCCCGTCAGCGTCGCCGCGGCGACCCGGGGGTCGCGCAGCACCGCCTCCACGGCGTCCGAACCGATCAGCAGGGTCTGGAAGCAGCCGTGCGGGAAACCGGCCCGCTCGAAGAGCCCGCCCAGGTAGACGGCCGTCTGCGGCACGTTCGACGCGTGCTTGAGCAGCCCGACGTTCCCCGCCATCAGGGCGGGCGCCGCGAACCGCACCACCTGCCAGAGGGGGAAGTTCCACGGCATGACCGCGAGGACCACCCCCAGCGGCCGGTAGTGGGTCCGGACGGCCGCGGCCCCGCTGTCGCGCACGTCGGTCTCGGCGGGGTGCTCGTCGGCGAGCAGCGCCTCCGCGCGGTCGGCGTACCAGCGCATGGCCTTCACGCATTTGGCGGCCTCGGCCCGGGCCGCCGCGAGCGGCTTGCCCATCTCGAGGGTCATGGTCCGGGCGATGTCCTCGTTCTCCGCCTCCAGCAGGTCCGCGGCCCGCTGCAGCAGCGCCGCCCGCTCCGCGAAGCCCGTGGTGCGGTACGAGGCGAAGGCCTGCGCGGCGTCGGCGAGGCACCGCTCGACGGCGTCGGGCCCCAGCGGCTCGAAGGTGCGTACCGTCTCGCCCGTCGCGGGGTTGACCGTGGCAATCGGCATCGTCTGCTCCTCCTCGTCGACCGGACCGCCCCCTCGACCCTGCCCCGTGGGCCGGGCCCGCGCAACGCGGATCCGCCGCCCCGCCGCCCCGCCGTCCCCGCCGCGCCGCCCGGCGGGCGGGGGCTGCGGGGCGTATCGTCGCGGAGGGGTGTGCAGAGGCCGGAACGGAACCGGAGACCGCATGGCAGTGGACGCGTACGGCACGGACGGCGGCGGTGAGGGGCCCGGACTGACGGCGACGCTCCGCCGCCGCGGCGGCGTCGTCGTCGTGGTCACGGTGGGGGAGCTGGACCACGACAGCCCCGAGCCGCTGCGCAGGGCCCTCGACCAGGCGCTCGGCCAGGGCGGCGTCGAGCGGATCGTGGTCGACTGCACCGGACTGGTGTTCTGCGATTCGACCGGGCTCAACATCCTGCTGAAGGGCCGGCTGGACGCCAAGGCGGCCGGTACCGCCCTGGAGTTGGCCGGCCTGAGGCCCCCGGTGGCGCGCATGTTCGAGATCACCGGCGCGAGGGGCCTCTTCACCGTGCACCCGCAGCTCCCCGCGGAGCTGGCCTGACGCCCGTCCCGCGGCCGGGCGGACAGGGTTTGATCGAAATGGACAACCCGTCCGTCGAACCGTTCGCCACGCCCTAGCGTGTTCCTGCTGGGACCGGGGAGCGCACGTGATGCCCCGGTCCGCTTCCGGGACGAGAAGGAGACACGATCATGGGCGACACGACGCGCCGGCGCACGGTACTCGCGGCGGGCGCCGCCACACTGGCGGGCGCCGCCCTGAGCGGCTGCGGCGCCGACGGCGGTTCGGACGCCCCGGGTGCAGCGGACGGTGCCCAGGGCGGCGCGCAGAACGGCGGCCAGGGCACCCCCTCGGGCAGCACCGGCGGGGCGGCGGCGCCCGCGGGCGGCGGCCAGGTCCTCGCGCGCACCGCGGACATACCGGTCGGCGGCGGCAAGGTGTTCAAGGAGCAGAAGGTGGTGGTCACCCAGCCCGCGGCGGGCCAGTTCAAGGCCTTCTCGGCGACCTGCACGCACCAGGGCTGCCTGGTGGGCTCGGTGAAGGACCAGAACATCGTCTGCCCCTGCCACCAGAGCCTGTTCAAGATCTCCGACGGATCGGTGGCGGGCGGCCCCGCGAGCCGCCCCCTGCCCGCGGCCAAGATCACCGTCGAGGGCGACAACATCACCCTCGGCTAGGGTCCCTCGGCCGGACGGACCCCGATCCGCTCCGCGCGGCGGCCGAGTGCGCACACGGCGGTGACGACCCGGTCCCAGAACCGGTCGGCGTCCAGGGTCGTCGCCACCCGTGCGTTCACCGGCCGGCCCGTGCGGCGGTGGAGGTCGACGACGGTCGCGCCGCGCGTGTAGCGGCCCCGGAGTTCCACGACGACGTTGGCCTCCACGCAGCGCACGATCCCCGGGTCGATCACCCGGGCCACGGCGACGGGATCGTGCAGCGGCGGATCCGGGAAGCCCCACAGCTCGCGGTAGGTCGACGCGAAGTACGTCAGCAGGTCGGCGCAGATCTGCCCGAGTTCGGTCCCCAGGCCGGTGAACCGGGCCAGCACCTCGGGCGTGGCGAGCGCCTGGTGGGTGACGTTGAGCCCGCACATGGTCAGCGGGACGCCGCTGCGGAAGACGATGTCCGCGGCCTCCGGATCGGACAGGATGTTGAACTCGGCCGCCGGGTTGCGGTTCCCGCGCTCCGTGGAGCCCCCCATGAGGACGATCTCGCGGATCCGGGCCGCGTCCTCGGGATAACGGGTCAGCAGCAGCGCGATGTTGGTCAGCGGGGCGGTCGGCACGAGCGTGACTGGTTCCGGGTGCTCCCGCAGGATCCGGTGGATGAGGTCCACGGCGTGCTCGGGCGCCACGCCGACCGTCGGCTCGGGGAACCGCGGGCCGTCGAGCCCGGACGCGCCGTGCACGTCGTCCGCCACGTCCAGCGGCTGGACGAGCGGCCGGTCGCAGCCCGCCGCGACGGGCACGCCGGCGATCCCGGCGACCGTGCAGACGCGGCGGGCGTTCAGCGTGGTCTTGGCGAGCGTCTGGTTGCCCGCGACCGTCGTGATCGCGAGGAGGTCCACGGCCGGGTCACCCGCCGCCAGCATGATCGCGAGGGCGTCGTCGTGCCCCGGGTCGCAGTCGATGATGATCGGTACGGGCGGCGCGGGGGGTACGGGCACGGGCCCTCCTCGGTCTGCGGAGCCGGTCACGCTCAGTGTGCCGCCGCGGGGCACACGGGGCCAGGGTGCCTCTCCGGGGCGGGTGTTCGACCGCCGGGGACCGCCGCGCCGCCTCAGGCCGGTACGAGGGTCCAGGCGTCCGGCGGGTCGTGGCTGTCCCGGCGTACGCGCACCCCCGACCCGATCCGGCCGAGGAGCTCGCGGACCCGGGCGGCGTCCTCGGCCGAGGCGTGCCGCAGCCGCATCGCCCGGGCCTGGAACACCGTGATCCGCAGCCCGCGCAGCCGCCCCGAGTCCGCGTCCACCGAGACCAGGTACACCAGGCGCAGGTCGTCGCGGTAGCGCTCGTAGCCGCTGATGCCCTCGTAGTCGTCGATGAAGTCCCCGCAGCCGTACAGGATCAGCCGGCCCCGGTACAGCTCCAGCGGCCGCGGATGGTGCGAGGAGTGGCCGTGCACGACGTCCACGCCGGCGTCGACGAGGGCACGGCCGAAGGCGATCCGGTCGCGCGGGACGTCGTACCCCCAGTTGGAGCCCCAGTGGACGGAGGCCACCGCGATGTCGCCGGGCCGCTTCTCCTCCCGTACCCGCGCGGCGATCCCGCGGGCGGCGGCCCCGGCCGGGTCGGCGACGTACGCGACCCCCGCCCGGCCGCGGGTCGCGGCCCAGTCGGGCGGGACGCCGCTGCACGGCATCCCGAACGAGAAGACCAGCACCCGTCCGCCGCCCGCCAGGGGCACGGCCGCGGGCCGGGCCGCCGCCTCCGCGTGCTGCCCCGCCCCGGCCGTCACCAGGCCCGCCCGGGCCAGCGTGCGCAGCGTCTCGCGCAGCCCGCGCCGGCCGAAGTCCAGGACGTGGTTGTTGGCCAGCACGCACACGTCGGGGCGGACGGCCGCCAGACACGGCAGGTTCTCGGGGTTCATGCGGTAGTGCACGGCCTTGCCGGGCGCGAAGTCGCCGCTGCGGGTCACGCTGGTCTCCAGATTGACCACCCGCACGTCGGGCGCGGCCGCATCGAGCACCGCGAGCGCGTCCCCCCAGGGCCAGTCGAAGCCCACCGGCAGGGGCGGCAGCCGCCCGCCCGCCGCTTCCGCCAGCCCCACGTAGTCGCGGGCGTCCTTGACGTACCCCTCCCGCAGCTCCGGATCGCCCGGATGCGGCAGGATCTGGTCCACGCCGCGCCCCAGCATCACGTCACCGCACAGGAAGAGCGCAACGGCACCGCCGTCCATGCCACCAGCCTAGGTCGTCTCTTTCGGATCTTGCCGGTCAAGCCCGCGTCGTCCGGTGCCGTGCATCGGCGTGTTGGCGGGGCGCCCTTGTACTGGACGTACTCGGGTGCACCGCCAACGCGGCGAGGTGCGGTGCCGGGCGGCGGGGGTCAGGCAAGGTCCGGAAGAGACGGCCTGGGCCGCCGTGGCGGTGGGCGGCCGTCGGGACCCTCCGCGGACCGCATCGCCGAGGAGGCCGGCCCCGGACCGGCGCCCGCCTGCCGGCAGGCAGGCGTTCCGCGCCGGGGCGGCCGTACCGCGCAGGGCCGGGGGAACCGGCCGGCGGCCGGTTCCCCTGGCCCTGCGGCGCGCCCGCAGCGACGGGCGGGAGCACCCTGGAGGTATGAGCCGGGCCAACGAAGAGGTGGAGGCGCTGCTCCGGGAGTACGCCGAACTGATCGCCATCAGCGGCGCGGACGCCTTCAAGGCCCGCGCGTACGAGAAGGCCGCCCGCGCCATCGGCGGCCACCCGGTCGACATCGCCGGGCTCGACGCCAAGGGCCTGCGGGAGATCCCGAACGTGGGCAAGTCCATCGCGGACAAGGTCGTGGAGTACCTGCGGACCGGGCACGTCCCCGACATCGACGCCTCCCGGTCCGCCGTCCCCGCCGGCGTCCGCGAACTCACCCGCATCCCCGGCCTCGGCCCCCGCAAGGCCCTCCTGCTCCACCGGGAGCTCGGGATCTCCTCCGTACCGCAGCTGGAGGCCGCGATCGAGCAGGAGCGGCTGCGCGACCTGAAGGGCTTCGGCGAGCGCACCGAGCAGGCCATCCTGCACGGCATCGCACTGCTCCGGCAGTCCGGCGACCGCATCCTGCTCGACGCCGCCACCGAGCTCGCCGAGGAGGTCGTCGCCGAGCTGGAGCGGATCCCCGGCTGCGTGCGGTGCACCTACGCCGGCTCGCTGCGCCGCATGCGCGAGACCATCGGGGACATCGACGTCCTGGTCGCGGCCGACGCCTCGGCGCCGTTCATGACGGCCCTCACCCGCCTCCCGCACACCGCCGAGGTCATCGCGCACGGGGCCAAGAAGACCTCCGTGCGCACCACCGCCGGCGTCCAGGTCGACCTGCGCGTGCTGCCGCCCGCCTCCTGGGGCGCGGGACTGCAGTACTTCACCGGCTCCAAGGCCCACAACATCCGCACCCGGGAGCTGGCCGTCCGCCACGGCCTCAAGCTGTCCGAGTACGGGCTCTTCGACGCCGAGAGCGGCGACAGCCTCGCCTCCGAGACCGAGGAGGAGGTCTACGCCCGCCTCGGCCTGCCCTGGATCCCGCCGACCCTGCGCGAGGACCGCGGGGAGATCGCGGCCGGGCTGCAGGGCGAGCTCCCCCAACTGCTGACCGAGCGCGACATCAAGGGCGACCTGCACACCCACACCGACCTCACCGACGGAATCGCCTCCCTGGAAGACATGGTGGCCGCGGCGGCCGCCCGCGGGTACGCCTACTACGCGGTGACGGACCACGCCCCGGACCTGTTCATGCAGCGCATGACCAGGGAGAAGATCCTCGCGCAGCGCGCGCAGGTCCGCGCCCTGGACCGCACCGCGCACGGCATGCGGCTGCTGCACGGCACCGAACTCAACATCGGCCCGGACGGAGCCCTGGACTGGCCGGACAACTTCCTCGCGGACTTCGACCTGTGCGTGGCCTCCGTCCACTCCCACTTCGGCCAGAGCCGCCGGGAGATGACCGCGCGGCTCCTGCGGGCCTGCGAGAACCCGTACGTCGCCGTCATCGGGCACCCCACCACCCGGCGGATCGGCAAGCGCCCGGGCGTGGACGCCGACTTCGACGCCGTCTTCGAGGCCTGCGCGCGCACCGGGACCGCCCTGGAGATCAACGCGCACCCGGAGCGGCTCGACCTCGGCGACGAGGACGTCCTGCGGGCGAAGCGGTACGGGGTGAAGTTCGCGGTGGACTCCGACGCCCACGCCACCGTGCACCTGCCGTACCTGCGGTACGGGGTGGGCACGGCGCAGCGCGGCTGGCTGACCAAGGACGACGTGGTCAACGCCTGGCCGTGGACGCGGCTCCAGCGCTTCCTGCGGGCCAAGCGGGGCTGACGGGGGCGGGCCGCGCGGTCGGCGGGCGGCCGCGACGGTAAAATCGGACCCAGGCGTCCCAGCGTCCGATCCGGCCCGGGCCCCCGTCGGCCACGCCGCCACACCCTCCGGAGGGTGACATGCACCAGGCCCCCGGCGAACCGGTCCGGGACCCCGAGCCCGGTACCGGCACCGGCACGGACACCGGTTCCGACACGGGCGGCGAGTCCGACGCCGGCCGACTCCACCGGGCCGTACGGGCGCTGACCGGCGAGATCGCCGCGCTCCAGGCCGCCCGCGCGGACCACCGGCTGCGCGACCTCGCCACCGGCGTCCTCGTCGCCGAACTCGGCGTCTCCCCGGCCGAGGCGGCAGAGCACCTGGGCCGGCTCGCCGCCGACACCCGGGTGAGCGTGTTCGACGTCGCCGCGGACATCGTGAACGCCAGCGCCGGCGCCCCCGCCGACCCCGCCGCCCGCCCGTCCCCGCCGTCCGCCGCCGCCCGCCGGCTGCGGCGTACGGACACCGCCGTCGGCGCCGCCGAGGCCGTCGGACAGGCCGCGGCGGCCCTGCTGGAGGGAGGTCTCGCCCCCCTCGGCGTCCGCGAGGTGTGGCTGTGGCGGCGCACCGCCACGGACTGCCTCCAGCTCGCCGCCCAGACCGGCGGCAGCGCCTTCCAGGCCGTGTACTGGCAGTGGCTGCCGGCCCACCTGCCCGGCGCCCTGCGCACCGCCTGCGAGGAGGGCGAGCCCCGCTGGTTCCCGGCCGGCCCGCCGCCCGGCGAGCCGCTGCCCGGTCCCGCCCCCGGCGCCGCGCGGGCCGTCCTGCCGCTGCGCCGCCACGGAGCGGTCGACGGGGTCCTGCTGGCCGCCTGGCCGGGGCCGGTCTCCTTGGACCCGACCGTGCGGCGCGCCCTGGAGTCCCTGGCCGACACGGCGGCCCGCGTCCTCGACGCCGCCCCCGACCCGGCCGCGGCCGACACCGCCGGCGCCTCCCCGCCGCTGGCTGCGGTACTGGACTCCCTCACCGCCGCGGCGCTCCTCCTGCACCGCCCCGGCCCCGGCCCCGACTGGCACATCGCCCACGCCAACCCCGTCGCGCAGCGGCTGCTCGCCGGCGTCCCGGAGCCGGTCGGGCGCCCCCTCGCCGAGGTGCTGCCGGAGCACTGCGCCGACCTGGAACGGCTCGTCGCCCGGGCCCTCGCCGACGCCGCGCCGCGCGAGACCGACCGGATCGCGGGCGACGGGGCGGGCGGGGGCGTGGGCGGGCTGACCGACGTACGGGCGCTGCCCGTCGGCCCGGGCCGGTCCGTCCTGCTGTGGCGCACCGCGGACGACCCCGACCGGCTGCTGCGCCGCGTACTGGACCGCCTGGAACAGCTCGCCCTGTTCGAGGAGGACCTCGTCTCCGGGACGGTGCGCTGGAGCGAGCGGGCGTACTCCGTCTTCGGCATGCCGCCGGACGCGCCGGCCGTCCCCCTGCGGGAACTGCTGACCCGGGTCCACCCGGAGGACAAGGAGGGACTCGCGGAACTGCTGGACGACCTGACGATCCGGCAGGAGGGGTCGCACACCCTGGTCCGGGTGATCCGCGGCGACGGCGGCACCCGCTACGTCCGCATCAGCGCCGAGCCCCTCGTGCGCGCAGCGGCCACCGTCGCCGTGACGGGCGTCTTCCACGACGTCTCCGCCCGGTACCTGACCGAGCTGGCCCTGGGCGCGACGTACGACCAGCTGACCGTGGTCGAGGCGCAGGCGGCGGCCCGCCACGAGATCGTCCGGACGCTCCAGCGGGCCATCGTCCCCGAGGTGCCGGCCTCCGTCGAACTGCCCGGGCTGCAGGCCGTGGCCCGCTACCGGCCCGCCGCGCACGAGTACCGGGTGGGCGGCGACTGGTACGAGGTGCTGCCGCTCGCCGACGGGCGGGTGATGGTGGCCGTGGGCGACATCGCGGGGCACGGCGTGGAGGCGGCCACCGCCATGGTCGCCCTGCGCAACACCCTGCGCGGGCTCGCGTTCACCGGGGCCGGGCCCGGCCGGCTGATGGGCTGGCTCAACGAGGTGTCGATGGCGGCGCTGCGCAATCCCACCGCGACCGCCGCCTGCGCCCTGTACGAGCCCGAGCAGCGGCTGCTGCGCTGGTCGAGCGCCGGGCACCTGCCGCTGATCCTGCTCCGCGGGGGCCGCGCCTCGCTCCTGCAGACGCCGGGCGACATCCTGCTCGGAGCCCTGCCGTCGGCGACGTACGCGGAGACCGTCACCGAGCTGCGCCCCGGGGACCTGCTGGTGCTGTACACCGACGGCCTCGTCGAGCGCCGGCACAGCTCGCTCGACGACGGGATGGCCCAGCTGATGCGGTCCCTCGAACCCCTCGCGGACGCCGGCCTCGACGCGATCGCCGACCGGCTGCTCGCCGAGGCGCGCGGCAATACCGACGACGACACCAGCCTGGTCCTGGTACGGGTGGTGGAGTAGCGCCCCGGGCCGCGGGCGGCCGGCGGGCGGGCCGGCCGGCGGGCCCGGCCTCAGGCCAGCCAGCTGCGGATCCGGTCGGCCAGCTCGTCCGCGTCCACCGGCTTGGTGACGTAGTCGTCCGCGCCCGCCGCGAGCGCCTTCTCGCGGTCGCCCGGCATGGCCTGCGCGGTCACGGTGATGATCGGCACGTGCCGGTAGCCGGGCAGGGCGCGGATCGCGGCGGTGGCCTCGTACCCGTCCATGCCCGCCATCATCACGTCCATCAGCACCAGGTCCACGTCCTCGTGCTCAGCCAGCAGCCGCAGCCCGGCCTGGCCGTCCTCGGCCCGCAGGACGCGGATGCCCTCGCGGCGCAGGATCTCCGTGAGCGCGAACACGTTGCGCGCGTCGTCGTCCACGACCAGCACCGTCACCTCCGGTACGGGGCCGCTCCCCGGACCGGCCTCCCCGTGCGGCAGGGCGCCTGCCGGGGCCGGGCCGAGCACGGTGGAGGCGGCGGTCGCAGACGGCCCCGGGAGCGCCGAGGTCGGCAGCCGCACGGGCAGGTAGAGCGTGAACACGCTGCCCTCGCCCGGTCTGGAGCGCACCTCCACCGCACCGCCCAGCAGGTGCGCCACCTCCCGGCTGATGGACAGGCCGAGCCCGGTGCCCCCGTAGCGGCGGCTCGTCGTGCCGTCGCCCTGCTGGAACGCGCCGAAGACGATCTCCAGCCGGTCCTCGGGGATCCCGATGCCGGTGTCCGCGACGCGGAAGGCCAGGACGCCGTCCCCCTCCCCGGTGCCGGCGTCCTCGTCGGCGAGGACGCCGGCCGGCACCTCGTGCCGCGCCGCGACGTCCACCCGCAGCTCGACGTGCCCCTCCTCGGTGAACTTCAGCGCGTTCGCGATCAGGTTGCGCAGCACCTGCCGCAGCCGCGCCTGGTCGGTGAACAGCTCCTGCGGCAGCCCCCGCCCGGTCAGGACCCGGAACTCCAGCTGCCGGGCGGTGGCCACGGGCTGGAAGGTGGAGTCCAGGGTCTCCAGCAGCTGCCGCAGCGGGAACGGCTCCGGGTACAGGTCCATCTTGCCGGCCTCGACCTTGGACAGGTCGAGGATGTCGTTGATCAGCTGGAGGAGGTCGGAGCCCGCCGAGTGGATCACCTCGGCGTAGTCCACCTGCTTGTCGGTGAGGTTGCCGTCGGGGTTGCGGGCGAGCAGCTGCGCCAGGATCAGCAGGCTGTTGAGCGGGGTGCGCAGCTCGTGGCTCATGTTGGCCAGGAACTCCGACTTGTACATCGACGTCCGCGACAACTGCTGGGCGCGCACCTCCAGTTCCTGGCGGGCCTGCTCGATCTGGAGGTTCTTGCGCTCGATGTCCCGGTTGCGGTCCGCGAGCAGGGCGGCCTTCTCCTCCAGTTCGGCGTTGGAGCGCTGCAACTCCTCCTGCCGCGCCTGCAGTTCCTGCGAGCGCGCCCGCAGCTCGACGGTCAGGCTCTGCGAGCGCTCCAGCAGCTCGTCGGTGCGGGCGTTGGCGATCAGGGCGCTGACGCTCACCCCCACCGTCTCGATCAGCTGGTCGAGGAAGTCGCGGTGGATCGCCGTGAACGGCGCCAGCGAGGCCAGCTCGACGGCGCCCAGCACCTGGTCCTCCGCGACGATCGGCAGGACGAGCAGCACGGCGGGCTCGGCCGAACCGGCGCCCGAGGAGATGGTGGCGTACCCGGGCGGCAGGTGCTCGGCGGACAGGGTGCGCCGCGAGCCGGCCGCCTGCCCGACCAGCGACTGGCCGAAGCGGAACCGGCGCGGGGGCGAGGTGGGGTCGTCGGGCGACCCGTAGCAGGCGGTCATGACGAGGTACGGGCCCTTGTCGTCCCGGTCCGTGAGGAAGAACGCGCCGTACTCCGCCCCGACCAGCGGCGGCACCTCGTTCATCACCAGCTGGGTCAGGCCGGTCAGGTCCCGGGTGCCCTGCATCAGGCCGGAGACCCGCGCCAGGTTCGTCTTCAGCCAGTCCTGCTC
This sequence comes from Streptomyces sp. NPDC046866, assembly GCF_040704625.1. Classification (NCBI taxonomy): domain Bacteria; kingdom Bacillati; phylum Actinomycetota; class Actinomycetes; order Kitasatosporales; family Streptomycetaceae; genus Streptomyces; species Streptomyces sp. NPDC046866. Next base: position 211,804 of record NZ_JBEYXN010000007.1, on the reverse strand, counting down.
CTCGTTGGCGCGGATGGTGATGCGCAGCGACTCCACCATCGCGTTGATGTTGTCCTTCAGGTCGCCGACCTCGCCCGGGGCGTCGACGGTGATGGAGCGGGTCAGGTCGCCCTCGGCGACGGCACTGGTCACGGCGGCGATGGCGCGGACCTGGCGGGTGAGGTTCCCGGCGAGCTCGTTGACGTTCTCGGTCAGGCGCTTCCAGGTGCCGGAGACGCCCTCCACCTCGGCCTGGCCGCCGAGCTTGCCCTCGCTGCCGACCTCGCGGGCGACGCGGGTCACCTCGGCCGCGAAGGACGAGAGCTGGTCGACCATCGTGTTGATGGTGGTCTTGAGTTCGAGGATCTCGCCGCGCGCCGAGACGTCGATCTTGCGGGTGAGGTCGCCGCGGGCCACGGCCGTGGTGACCTGGGCGATGTTGCGGACCTGGTGGGTGAGGTTGTCGGCCATCGAGTTGACGTTGTCGGTCAGGTCCTTCCAGGTGCCCGAGACGCCCTGGACCGTGGCCTGGCCGCCGAGCTTGCCCTCGGTGCCCACCTCGCGCGCGACCCGGGTGACCTCCTCGGCGAAGGCGGAGAGCCGGTCGACCATCGTGTTGATGGTCTCGCTCAGCTCGAGGATCTCGCCGCGGGCGTCGACGCGGATCTTGCGGGTCAGGTCGCCGTTGGCGACGGCGGTGGCGACCTGGGCGATCGAGCGGACCTGGGAGGTCAGGTTGTCCGCCATCGTGTTGACGCCGGTGGCGAGCTCCTGCCAGATGCCGCTCACCCGGTGCACCCGGGCGTGCCCGCCGAGGAGCCCTTGGCCGCCGACCTCGCGCGCCACCCGCGTCACCTCGGAGGTCACCAGGGACAGCTGGTCGACCATGCCGTTGTAGACCGTCGCGATCTCGCCGAGGAGGCCCTCGGAGCCCTCGGGCAGGCGGGTGGTGAAGTCCCCGTCCCGGACGGCCGTGAGCCCGTGCAGGAGCCGCCGCAGCCCCTCTTCGCTGAGCTCGGGCCCCTGCCGGGATTCATCCATCGACGCCTCCTCGTCCACTGTGGCACGCGGGGCGGTCGGGGACATCCCGGCAGGTGGCGGGGGTGCGCCCGTCGGGTCGGGGGTGCGGGAAGCCGCGGGCCACCGGGGGCTCGGTGCGTCGGGGCCCGTGGTCACCCGGCCACGGAGACCACGATCTTGCCGAACCGGGCGTCGGACTCCATGTGCCGGTGTGCCCGCACGATCTCCTCCAGCGGGAACACGCGGTCCACCACCGGCCGGAAGTACCCGCCTCGCAGCCCCGAGGTCACGAACGCGGCCGCCCGGCGCAGCCGCTCCGGGTCCTTCGCGGTCTCCAGCATCGTGTACGTGCGCATGTTGAGCGCCGGCATCCCGAGGTCGAAGCCCGGGTACGGCGTCGGCTGCCCGCTCTGGGCGCCCCACAGGAACAGCGTCCCGTCCGCCGCCACGGCACGCGCCAGGTCCAGCACGCCCGGCCCGGCCACCGCGTCGAAGACGTACTCCGCGCCCCGGCCGCCGGTCAGCTCCAGCACGCGCCCCGCCACGTCCTCCTCCTCGGAGACGACCACCTCCGCCGCCCCCTCCTCCAGCAGCTGCCGCCGCTTGGCGCGGGTGCGGGTGACCGCGAGCGGGGTCGCGCCCAGCCGGTTGGCGGTGTGGATCGCGGCCAGGCCGACGCTGCTGGAGGCGGCGTTCACCACGGCCACGTCCCCGGCCCGGATCCCGCCGACCTCGGCCATCGCGCCGTACGCCGTCAGGTACGGCATCCACACCGCGGCCCCCGAGACCGCGTCCACGCCCTCAGGCCGCGCCAGCAGGGCGCCGACCGGGACGACGGCCTGCTCCCCGTAGACGCCGTAGTCGTTCTGCGAGAAGTTCGGCACCACGCTGACGGCCTGCCCCTTCCCGAATCCCGTCACCCCGGGCCCGACCGCCTCGACGACGCCGGCGGCCTCGGAGCCGAGCCGGGAGGGGAACTGCCGGACGGGCTCGATGTACCGGCCGCTGCGGAAGAGGGCTTCGGCCCTGTTGACGCCGATCGCCTCGATCCGGACCAGTGCCTCGCCCGGCCCCGGTTCGCCCGCGGGGACGTCCTCCAGCCGCAGTACCTCGGGCCCGCCGATCTCGTGGAACCGCACAGTCGTCGCCATGACTTCCGTCCTCCGGATGCCGCTCGTTGCCGGGTGTGTGATCCACGGTGGCATGGAAATACGATCGTGGTCAAACTTCGATGGCTGTCGTACCATCGGGGCATGGAACGCACGCCGCCGCACCCCGAGGTCGACCAGTTCTCCCTGCAGCAGGTACTGGAGGCCCTCGTCGACCCGGTCCGCCGCAGCATCGTGGCGCAGCTCCACGCCCGGCGCGCCGACATGGCGTGCGGCGCCTTCGACCTCTCGGTCAGCAAGTCCACCGCGACCCACCACTTCAAGGTGCTGCGCGAGGCGGGCCTGATCCGGCAGCACTACGTGGGGACGTCGCGCATGAACACCCTGCGCGACCGGGAGATGGAGGAGGCCTTCCCCGGACTCCTCACGGCCGTCGTCCGGGCCGAGACCCCGCCCGCCCCGGCCGGAGCCTGACCGGCGGCCGCCCCGGAGTGCGGCTCACGGGCGGCCGGGGGAGTGAGGCCGGGTCACCCGGACGCCCTGTCGGCTGCGGCCCTCTCGCGCCGCGGCGATCCTGGCGGCATGGCGTCCAGCCGACCGCACGTCATCGTGCACGCCCCGACGGCCGCGGGCTGGGCAGTCGTCCTGCTGGGCCGCGCGTCGAGGGGGTCTGACACGCCGGGGAGCCGCCCGCGAGGGCCCGCCAACGCCGCGTCAGTGGACCTCGGCGTGGGACGCGGGCGCGGCCGGCTCCGGGCGGTGACGGACGGCGACCAGGCGGGCCACGGCGTCGACGACCGCGGCGCGGTGCCCCTCGCGGAGGTGCTCCGACCACGCGGAGCCGCCGGTGCTGTCGGCGCTGTCGGCCGGCGCCCCGCCGGCCGTGGTGAACCACGCCTGGGCCAGCGCCAGGACCAGCATCAGCAGGTCGGCCGGGCCGTGGGTGGGGTCGACGCGGCCGTCCCGCTGGGCCGCGGCCAGCGCGGCGGTCTTGCGCTCGTACGAGGCCGCCTCCAGGGAGGTGGGCTCGGGGCGCTCCAGCCGCTTCCACATCACCAGCCGCATGAGGCGGGGGTCGGCGGTGAGGTGGTCGAAGATCGCCCCGGCGTAGCCGGGCAGGTCCTCGGCGTCGAAGGGCACCGATTCCGCGCCCTGTTCCAGGGCCTGCTGGATGACCTGATCGAAGAGCTGTTCCTTGTTGCCGTAGTAGACGTAGATCATCCGCTTGTTGGCCTCGGCCGCGTCGGCGATGCGGTCGACCCGGGCGCCGGCGATGCCGTACTCGGCGAACTCGTCGAACGCCGCCGCCAGTATCCGGGCCTTCGTTGCTTGGGAATCGCGTGCCATGGCACCCAGGCTAGCAAGTAACTATCCAGTTATTGACAAGAGTGGTTCCGGGTGGTCCACTGGTGCATAACCAGTTAGTTACTTCTTTGCGGGAGACACGTCATGGAACTGCGCGCACTCGGCACCCAGGGTCTTCAGGTCGGCGCCGAAGGCCTCGGCTGCATGGGCATGAGCGCCTTCTACGGGGCCACCGACGAGGCCGAATCGCTGGCCACGATCGACCGTGCCCTCGAACTGGGCGTCACGATGCTCGACACCGCCGAGGGGTACGGCCCCTTCCGCAACGAGCAGCTGATCGCCAAGGCCGTCGCCGGCCGCCGCGACCGGGTCGTCATCGCGACCAAGACCGGCATCGAATTCGACGACGCCGGCACGATGCGCGGCCACAACGGCCGCCGCGAGTACATCCACCGCGCCGCCGACCGCTCGCTGCGCCACCTCGGCACCGACCACATCGACCTGTACTACCTGCACCGCGTCGACCCGGACGTGCCCATCGAGGAGAGCATCGGCGCGATGGCGGAGCTGGTCACCGCCGGCAAGGTCCGCTATCTCGGCGTCAGCGAGGCCGCCGCGGCCACGATCCGCCGCGCGCACGCCGTCCACCCCCTCACTGCCGTCCAGACCGAGTACTCCCTCTTCGAGCGCGGCATCGAGGGCGACGGGGTCCGGGCCGCCCTGGAGGAGCTCGGCATCGGCCTGGTCGCCTACTCCCCGCTGGGCCGCGGCTTCCTCTCCGGCGCCATCACCAGCCCCGACGACTTCGCCGAGGACGACTTCCGTCGGACCGACCCCCGCTTCCAGGGCGAGAACTTCGCCCGCAACCTCGCCGTCGTGGACGCCGTGCGCCGCCTCGCCGAGGCCAAGGGCGTCACGCCGTCCCAGCTGGCGCTGGCGTGGGTGCTGCACCAGGGCGCGGTCCCGATCCCGGGCACGAAGCGCCGCCGCTACCTGGAGGAGAACATCGCGGCCGCCGGCGTGACCATCACCGAGGAGGACATCGCCGCCATCGAGGCCGTCGCCCCCCGAGGCGTGGCCTCCGGCGACCGCTACTCGCCGGACCTGATGGGCTCCCTCAACGGCTGAACGAGCCGTCCGCGCTCCCACCGCCGTTGGTGCGGGGAATGCCGTCCGGCGACGTGCCGGGGCGCTGTGCGGCCGGGGGCGGCGGGTCAGCGCTCCGCCTCCGGGGCCGTGGCGGGCGAGTACAGGAACGAGAGGCGCTCCATCGCGTTCTGCCGCCGGGTGTTGTGGAAGGCGGCGATCCGCCAGCTGCCGTCGGTGCCGCGGACCAGGGTGTACGTCTGCACCTTCGACAGCTCGGCGGCGGACGGCTTGCCGCCGGTGTAGTCGTCACCGCGGCCGGTCAGCAGTGCGACGTCCTTGGCCGGGAAGCGCATGTCCAGGTAACTCGCGGCGAGCTTGCTGCCCTTGACGAAGTCCTCGAAGAGCGCGCGGTGGCCCTCGGTGATGTCGGAGCGGCCCTCGTAATGGGTCCCCACGTACGTGGTGTAGGTGGCGTCCTCGGTGAACTGGCGGCCGTAGGCGTCCGCGTCGCCCCGGCCCCACGCGGCGGTGAGGGCGTCGAGCGTGGCGCACACGGCCTCGCCGTCGGCGCGCTCGGCGCCGGCCGGGATGACGTCGGTGCAGGCGGCCGCACCGGTGCGCTGCACGTCGGCGGTGGCGTCGAGGTAGACGTACCCCGCTGCAGCGCCCACGGCGAGGACGGCAGTGGTGATGAGGGCGGCGCGCTTGACGGTCCTGCGGTTCATGGTGATACCTCTCCCTCGCGCTGTTGATTAGACTGGTGCAGCAACTGCACGTGTGCATTATCTGCATGCATGCAGATATTCGGCAAGGGGAAAGGATGTGGCGATGTCGGCACAGGACGACCGCCGCCCGGTTTTCCGGGACTACATCGACGCCGTGGGGCTGCACGGCATGGCGGGGGCGGAGGCGGCGGGCCTGCAGGCGTCCGAGTGGTACGCGCTCAGCCGGATCACCCTGGCCGGCGGGCTGACCTCGGGAGAGCTCGCCGCCGGAACGGGGCTGACGACGGGCGCGACCACACGGCTCATCGACCGCCTCGAACGCGCGGGCTACGTACGGCGGACGGCCGACCCTGCCGACCGGCGCAAGGTCGTCGTCGAGGCCGTGCCGGACGCGCTGGCGGCCGTCGAGGCCCTCGTCGGCCCCGCGCGGCGCCGCATCGCCGAACTGCTGGCGGGCTACACGCCCGAGCAGCAGGAGCTGCTGTTCGACTACTTCCGGCGCGCGGCCCCCGCGTTCCGCGAGGCGACGGAGGAGATCCGCGCGGCCACGCACGAGCGCAAGGCCCGCCAGGACTGACCGCAGGGGCCCGTGCCGGCCGCCGTGCTCGCCGGCCCCCGCCGCCCTATCGGTCGGCGGCGGCGCCCGGCCCGTCGGCGGCGGCGCCCGGCCCGTGCTGGGCGGCGCCCGGCCCGTCGTGGGCGGAGCCCGGCGGGAGGTGGACCAGGACGAGGGCCGCCGCCGCGAGCAGCGTGTTGCGGGTCGCGGCGTCGAGCCCGTTCCACTGCTCCGACTGCCACATCGCGAACCACTCGCCGCCGATGGCGAGGAAGCCCGCCCCGAACAGCAGCAGCACCATCACCAGCCCGACGGTGCTCGCGGCGCGGGCCTGCCGCAGGCTCCCGCCGCGCAGGACCGCGCACCACAGCCCCACGGCCCGGAGCAGGACGGCCGCCGCCACGGCCTCCCACCCGATGATGCCGACATAGGCCGCGTTCTGCAGCCGTGGCGAGGTGACGGCCCGCCACATCAGGTCCGGGTCCCGAAAGGTGGTGTCCATCGCGAGGACGTGGCGGACGAACTGCTGGTTCGTACCGAAGTCCGTCAGGTTCCCGAAGACCGCCAGGAACAGCATGAGCGCGACCACCGCCGTCAGTGCCGCCGCGCCCAGGGCCGGGCCGGCCCCCGGCCCTCGCGCCCACCCGGCCGGCTCCGCCCGCCCGGGCGGTTCCGCCACCCCGGTCCACCGCGTGGCCCCCGGGCGCCGTCCACCACCGTCCGACATCCCCGCTCCTCCCGTCGCCCCGGGCCGCGCCGCCCTCCGTCGGAGAACATGGCGTGCCGGCGGGCCGCCGAAACGTCCGCCCGGTCGGCGAAACAAATCCGGTGACCCGCGCCCGCGCCCCTGCCTACACTCGCAGCGCGCGCCGCCACCGGAAGGCGGCGTCCGCCCGCCACTTGGTCGGCGAGGCATCCGAGCGACACCGCAGCGAGAGGGGAACGGGTCATGTGCCGTCAGCGCACCGCCACCCGCGTTCCCCCGTCCCGGTACGACGTGATTCCGGTGTCCCGGGCAGCGCGGTGCCCGCTGCGCGGCCGGCACCGTATGCCCGTGACGTACCTGCGAACCCGCTGAAGTCGCCGTACGCGGCCCGTACTCGGCCGTCCGCGGCCGTACTCTGCCGTCTCGGCGGTAAGGCCGTACTTCGCCGTACTTCGCCGTACTTCGCCGTACTTCGCCGTACGCCTCCGGTTCGTCCGAGCCCCTCGCGTCCCCACCGCCCCGCCCCCGTCCGTCCGGTCCTCCGGCGACGGCCCGGCCGGCCCCGGGACCGGCGCTCGCCCCGCACGTCCGGGAATCGCGCAGCCCTGAACACCTCACCACCCGAAAGGCCCCGGGCCATGCGCACCAGCCGGCGAACCCTCGCCCCCGCCACCCTCTCCCGTCCCGCCCTCACCGCCGTCCGCAACCTCGGCATCCTCGCCCACGTGGATGCCGGCAAGACCACCGTCACCGAGCGGATCCTGTTCGCCACGGGTGCGGTCCACAAGCGCGGCGAGGTCCACGAGGGCACCACCGTCACCGACTACGACGCCCAGGAACGCGACCGCGGCATCACGATCTTCGCCGCCGCGGTCAGCTGCACCTGGGAGGGCCACCGCATCAACCTGATCGACACGCCGGGCCACGTCGACTTCGCCGACGAAGTGGAGCGTGCCCTGCGCGTGCTCGACGGCGCGGTCGCCGTGTTCGACGCCGTCGCCGGCGTCGAACCGCAGAGCGAGTCGGTGTGGCGCCAGGCGGACCGGTACGGCGTCCCGCGGATCGCGTTCGTCAACAAGCTGGACCGGGCGGGCGCCGACCTCGACACCGCCGTGGCCTCCCTGCGCGAGCGGCTCGGCGTCGTGCCGCTGGTGGTCCAGCTGCCGATCGGACGCGAGGACGGCTTCACCGGCCTCGTCGACCTGGTGCACATGCGCGCCCTGGTCTGGCCCGCCGGCTCCGACACGTACGAGACGCACGAGGTGGGGGAGATGGGCGATGTGGCCGACGCGGGGGAGGCGGGCAACGGCCTGCGCGCCGAAGCGGTACGGCGCCGCCGCCTCCTGGAGGAGGCGGTCGCCGAACTCCACCCGGTCGCCCTCGAGGAGTTCTGCGCCACGGGAGCCCTGTCCGAGGGGACGCTCGCCCTCGCCCTGCGCGAGGCGACCCTCGACGGCTCGGGCACGGTCGTGCTGTGCGGCTCGGCCTACCGCAACCGCGGTGTCGAACCGCTGCTGGACGCGGTCGCGGCGTACCTCCCCTCGCCCGCCGACACGCCCCCGGTACGGGGCACCGCGGTCGGCGGCGGTGAGCCGGAGCAGCAGCGCCTGCCCGACCCGGGGGAACCGGTGGCCGCCCTGGCCTTCAAGGTGGCGGTGACGCCGACCGGCCGGCTCACCTACCTGCGCGTCTACTCCGGAACGCTGGGGAAGGGGGACACGGTGCTGGACGCCGCCACGGGCCGCACCGAGCGCGTCGCCCGCATCCTGCGCGTCCAGGCCGACCAGCACACCGAGGTGGAGGAGGCCCTGGCCGGCGACATCGTCGCCGTGGTCGGCCTGAAGTCGGCACGCGCCGGCACCACGCTGTGCGCGCCGCAGGCGCCGCTGCTGCTCGAACCGCCCGCCGCCGCCGAGCCGGTGGTGTCGGTCGCGGTCGAGGCGCGCCGCAGCACCGACACGGGCCGGCTCGCGACGGCACTGGCCCGGCTGGTCGAGGAGGACCCCTCGCTGGTCGTGCGCAGCGACCCCGAGACCGGTCAGACGGTGCTGTCGGGCATGGGCGAACTCCACCTGGAGGTAGCGGTGGAGAAGGTCCGCCGCGACCACGGCCTGGAGCTCGCGGTGGGACGGCCGCAGGTCTCGTACCGCGAGACCGTGGTGCGCGGGGTGACGGGCCTGGTCCACCGGCACGTCAAACAGGAGGGCGGGGCCGGCCAGTTCGCCCATGTCGTCATCGACGTCGAACCGCTGGAAGGAGGGCGGCAGACACCGGCGGCGCAGGACGGCCGGGACGACGGCCGGGACGACGGCCGGGCCGGGACGGTGTTCGCGTTCGGTTCGACGGTCGTCGGCGGCCGGGTGCCCCAGGAGTACGTCCGTGCCGTCGAGGCCGGCTGCCGCGACGCGCTCGCCGAAGGCCCCCTCGGCGGGTATCCGGTGACCGGGCTGAGGGTCACCCTCACCGACGGGGCGACGCACTCCAAGGACTCCTCCGAGATGGCGTTCCGCACCGCGGGCCGGGCCGCGCTGCGCGCTGCGCTGCGGGCGAGTGCGATGGCGCTGCTGGAGCCGGTGGCCGAGGTCGTGGTCACCGTCCCCGACGACGCGGTCGGAGCCGTCCTGGGCGACCTCGCGGCCCGCCGCGGCCGGGTGGCCGGCTCCTCCGGCAGGTCGGGGACGACCGCGGTCACGGCCGTGGTCCCGCTGGCCGAGCTGTTCGGGTACGCGTCCCGGCTGCGCAGCCGCACGCAGGGCCGGGGCACCTTCATCGCCCGCCCGGCGGGCCTGGCACCGGTGCCCGAGGGTGTGGCGGCCGAGGTCCTCGGCCGCTGACCGGCCGACCGGGCCGGGGAGGCGGGGCGCACCCCCCTCCCCGCGGCCGGGCCGGCGGTCGGGTGGTGTCAGGCCTCGTCCAAAGGCGCCTGGAGCTCCGTCACCCACCCGTCCGGGTCCCGCGGGCACTCCAGGTTCACCTCCCGGGGATACCCGCCCGAGCGGTGGCCGTGGCCGTCGATCCAGCGGGCCAGCGTCTGGGCCGTCGGAAGGACGGCGTCCATCGGCCCGCGGTGGACGATGGTCGCCGCCCGCTCGACGGGCGGCAGGTCGAGGACCCGTACGGCGCCGTCCCGGAGCGGCGCCGCCACCTGGACGGCGGCGTGCACGAGGATCGCGCCGCCGCCGTCCGGGGCGTCCTCGTACCAGGCGACCCCGGGCCCGGACGGGTCGATGCCCGCCTCCTCCAGACGGCGGAACAGCTCCTCGTAGAGCGGCCCGATGACCGGCCCGACGTCCTCCGGGGCGAAGCTCGCGGCGGTGGCCGTCAGCTCCGCCACCCGTACCGCCGGAATGCTCTTGACGACCACGTCGTCGGTGGGCATGCGGCCCTCCCTCTCGATCGACCGGAGCCTCGCCTCGACCTGCACCAGCCGCGCCGCCGCGGCCGCCATGTCGGCCGCCAGCTCCGCCTGCCGCAGCCGCAGCATGCCCCGCAGCTCCTCGGGGCCGATGCGCTCGTCCACGATGGAGTGCACCTGCCGGAGCGTGAAGCCGAGGTCCTTGAGCGCGATGACCCGGTTGAGCCGGGCCAGTTGGGCGGCGCCGTAGTGGCGGTAGCCGGTGGCGGGGTCGACGTGGGCCGGGCGCAGCAGTCCGATGGCGTCGTAGTGGCGCAGCATCCGGACCGAGACCCGGCCGTGCCGGGCGAAGTCTCCGATGGTGAACATGATGGCTCCGAGCTCACCGCCTGACACGGTGTGAGGGTCAAGCCCGCGGCGCGGACCGCCGCGGGGGTGGGACCGGCGCCGGGGGAGGAGCCGGCGCCGGGGAGGGGCCGACGCCCGGGGAGGGGGTCAGTCCCCGCAGGTGAACGTCCCGCCGTCCGCGGCGGCCGCAGCCTCGACGCGGTAGATCGTCTGCGGCGGTGCGCCCGCCGGCAGGGTGTAGCCGTACACCTCGCGGGCCTCGTCCGGGCCCATGAAGCGGAGGTGGAGGGTACGGGCACCGCCCGCCGCCGACCGCTCGAAGCACAGGTCCGATCCCTCCGGGCCGCCGCCGGCGCCGGGTGCGGCTTTCACCGCCCAGCCGTCCGCCGCGGCCGCGCCCCGGTAGAACCCGGTCACCGCCGTCGGCGCCTGCGCCGTGGTATAGAGCCGGCCGGCGTACAGCCATGCGCCGCTGCCGATGCCGATGCTGCTGTCGTCGTCGCAGCCCCGGTACGGTTCCGCGAAGCCAGGCGGCGAAGCGGCCCCCTCCGGATGCGCGCCGAGCAGCGCAAGCGCCGCCAGGTCCCGTACCCCGTCCTGCGAGCCCTCGCAGCCCGCCTGCGCCCCGCGGACGGCGGCGCAGCCGCCCAGCGCCGTCACCGCCGCAAGGGCGCCCGCCGCCACCGCTGCCCCCACCAGGGGCCGCCCGGAGCCCCGCCTCGACATGTCCATGGCCGGAGTATGCGGCACCGCGCCGCCCGGAGGCACCTCCCGGCAGGCCGCTGAGCAGCAACGTTGCGGCAAGGGTGCCGGGGGTCGGCGCCTACGTGATCCTGGTGGCATGGGCGGTGACCCCGGGCTGCGCACCGAACCGCGCACTGGACCCCGCACCCGGCGGGGCATCACCTCGATGGCCATGCGGCGCATCCTGCCGCTCGGCGCGGCCCGCTACGCGCCCGCCGCGCGCCGTGCCGCGCGGGTCACCCTGGCCGCCGGGGCCTCCTTCTACCTGTTCCTCTACGGCTTCGGGCAGACCACCGCCGCCACCTACGCCCTCTTCGGGGCCGTCGCCCTGGCCGGGCTCTCCCGCATCCCCGGCACCGGGCAGCAGCGCGCCGCCGTCGTGATCCGGCTGCTGCCGGCCGGCTGGGTGCTGATCACCGCCGGCACGTACCTGGCCGTGCGGACCTGGAGCGCCGTCCTCGGCATGCTCGTCATCGGCTTCTGCCTGGCCTTCCTCGCCGTCGGCGGCCCGCGCCCCGCCGGCGCCGCACCGGGGCTCCAACTCCTCTACATCCTGCCGTCCTTCCCGCCCTACGACCCCGGCTCCCTGGCCCAGCGGCTCGTCGGCGCCACGGTCGGCATCCTCATGCTCGTCCTGGCCGAGGCGTTCCTCTTCCCGGATCCGCCCGCCCTCCCGTACCGGGAACGCGCCGCCCGCGCCCTCGACACCGCCCGGGCCTGCGCCCGGGAGCTCGGCACGGCCCCGTACCGGCTGACCGCCGCGACGGGGCGCGCGGCGAAGGACGCCGCAGCCGGCCTGCGCCCGATGCAGGTCCCGGAAGCGGAGCGCCCCGCCGGGCCGGGCGTACGGGAGCGGGCCCTGACCCACGCCGCCCTGGCCACCCGCACGCTCCTCAGCCGCCTCGCACTGCTGCCCCCCGCCCCGGCCGCGAGCGATCCCGCGGCCGCCCTCGGCGTGCTCCGCGCGGTCGAGCGCACCGCCGCCGAGACCGCCGCACGCCTGCGGGGCGCGGCGCCCGCCACGGACGCCCACGCCGACCTGGCCAAGGCCCGTGCCGTCCTCTCGGCGACCCGGTACGACCCCCTCGCACCCGCCGCCGTGCTGCGCCGGCACGCCGCCGTCCTGGAGGTCGCCGACGCCGCGCTCGCCATGTCCACCGCGGCCGACATCGCCGTACGGGGCCGGGCCGCCGCGGCGGACGCGCCCGTGAACCGGTTCTGGTACGCGGGGATGCGCGCCCCGCGGCTGTGGTGGATCAGGCTCTCGGGCCACGCCGGGCGGCGTTCGGTGTTCTTCCAGAACGCCGTGCGCCTCGCCCTGGCCCTGGCGGCGGCGCGCACGGTCGCCGGCCTGGACACCCTCCCGCACGGGTTCTGGGCGATGCTGGCGACCCTCACGCTGACCCGGACGACGGTGCGCGAGACGCGGACGACGATCCGGCTCGCCCTGACCGGCACCCTGGTCGGCGCGCTGGTCACCGCCGGGCTGCTCACCCTGGTGAGCAGCGACACGGAGGTGTACGCGGCCGCTCTGCTGCCGGTGATGCTGCTGACGTTCACGGTGGGGCCGGTCAAGGGCGTCGGATGGGCGCAGGCGCTGTTCACGCTGACGGTGGCCCTGGTGTTCGCCCAGCTCGCACCCGCGACCTGGCGGCTGGCGGAGCTCCGGCTGCTCGACGTGCTGATCGGCAGTGCGATCGGCGCCGTCTTCGGGCTGTTGGCGTGGCCGCGGGGCGGCCACGACGAGCTGAGGCACTCCGCGGCGGTGCTCATGCGCGGTGCGGCGGAGATCGTGGTCGCCACGACCGCGTCGATCGCCGCGGGCGGGGTGCGCGAGCCGCTGCCCTTCGTGCCGGGGCACCGCTCGCTGCGGCGCGCGCTGATCCTCGCCGAGTCGGCGTACGCCCAGTTCCAGAGCGAGCCGGACGGGCAGGGCCGACAGCACGGGGCGCACGGGGCCCACGGGGCACCCAGGGCCCACGGGGCACCCAGGGCCCACGGGGCGCCCAGGGCACACGGGGCGGACGGGTCCCACGCGACCGCCGCCGGCGGGGCGGAACCGGACTGGCAGGCCGTGATGATGGCCGGCCACCACACCCTGTGGGGCTCGGACCGGCTGCTGTCGCCGCCCCCGCCGGCGACCGGCCCGGCCGCGCCCGTCGTGGTGCCGCCGCTCCCCGAGGAGGCCGCCGCGCAGGTGACCCGCCTCGGGGACCGGGTCGCGAGCCGCATGCTGCTGGTGTCGGCCGCCCTCGACCCCGGCGGCGACACACCGCCGGCCCCCGTACCGCTGCGCGATCCGGCGTTCGACGGCTTCGGAGCGGAACCGGACGGGGCCACGCGGCTGTACTACGCGGCCGCGTCCTGGCTGGACTCCCTGCTCACCGACCTGGAGCGGATCAGCGGCACCGACCGGCCCTGACCCGGCGCACCCGGGCCACCGGCGCCGGTGGCAGAAGGCCGCGACGCCCCGGCAGACGCCGGACAGCAGCCGGTACGGAGCCCTGCGCCCCGGCGGCCCGCCACGGCACGGCGCGGGACGGCCCGACGGGCGGAGAGCGGCCGCCCGCGAGGCGTCACGACGGCGGGGGCACTGCCGCCCTGCGTTCCAGGCGGCGCAACAGGAACGGGAGGTGGAGCCGCTGCTGGAGGATCACACACGCCATCAGGAACCGGGCGAGCCGGCCGTACGTCCGCTCCCGGATGTCCGCGTCCAGCCGGAGCAGGTCCTCCTCGGCGCCGCTCTCGTACCCGGACCGGATGACCCCCCGGTGGACCATGACCAGGACGGCCTTGGCCCGGCGGCGGTAGAAGGACAGCACGCTCTCGTCGTGGGCCAGCTTCTGCAGCAGCTCCGTCGCCCGCGGCTCGCCCAGCTCGGCCAGGAGCCGGGCCGCCTTGACCCGTACGAAGGAACGGACGAGCATCTCGTGCGGGGTCGAGGCCGGCCCCCTGACCGGCCGCGCGAGCTCGGCCAGGACGGGCTTGCCCCGCGAGTCCCCCAGCCGCGCCAGCGCATGGGCGGCATTGACGCGGGAGACGGGATCGAGCGCGTGGTCGCGGGCCATGTCCGCGAGGATCCGGTGCGCGCGCCGGTCGCCGAGCCGGACCCCCATCAGGCGGGCCGCCAGCGCGCGCCCGCTGCCGTCGAAGCCGGTGTCCTTCGCCAGGGACAGCAGCAGTTCACCGGCCCCCGCGTACCCGAGCCCGGCGAGGGCCCCGGCCGCGTGGGCACGGGCCAGCGGGGCCACGGCGTCGGAATGGGCCAGTTCCAGCAGCAGTTTGGTGCCGCGCCCGTCGCCGCTCTCGGCGAGCCGGAGTGCGGCCTGGATACGGGCGACGCCGCTGTAGAGGCGCAGCATCCGCAGGCCCGTCGCCTCTGCGCCGGGCCGGGAGGCGACCGGCGGCACGGCGCCCCCGCCGTCCTCGTCCTCGGCGATCCGGACGAGGAGCGCCCGGGCCCGCTCCTCGTCGAGGTCGGCCAAGGCCACGGCGGCGCGCAGCTCGTCGCGGAAGAGGCTCCGCCGGGTCGCCAGCGCGGCCAGCGCCGAAGCCGTCCGCGCGGTGATGTCGGGCGGCAGCCGCGTGCCCAGCCTGGCCTGCGCGGCGATGAACTCCAGATCGGGCAGGCCCGCGTCGGCGCCCCGGGCCAGCCGGTGCAGGGCGCGGGAGCCGGGCCCGGCCGGATCCTCCGGGGCCGCGTCCAGCAGGAAGCCCACGTACGACAGCTGCGCCGTCCGCAGGTCCAGCCGGGCGCGACGGCTGCGGGGCCGCTCGGGGCGGCGGGAGCCGAGGAACCGCCGCAGCTCCTTCCGCAGCAGTGCGGGGTCCCCGGCGACGGCCTGCGCCGCGAAGTAGTCGGCGAGCGTCCGGTGGAGGAAGGCGAAGCCGGACTCGTCCTCGGTGAACAGCCCGCTGCGCCGCAGGAGGTCCGCGAGGAAACGGGCCCACGTCTCCTCCGGTACGAGTCCGGGCCACGCGGCCTCCGGGAAGCCGAGCAGCGCTTCGAGGAGGTCGGACTCCGCGCGGGCGTGGGGGGCCTGCCCCGCCTGCCGTGCGGCGAGGCGCGCGACGAGGGCGAAGAACCGGTCGACCGTCTCCTGCGCCCGGTCGAGCACGGCGGAGGGGTAGCCTTCCAGGGCCTGGCGGATCTGCTTCTGGATGCCGGACATCCCGGCGGCGTGGTGCCGGTCGGCGAGGGCGTCGACGAACCGCCGGTACAGGTCGCCGCGGTGCGCGGGCAGCGGCTCGTCCGGCGCAGCGGAACCGAGGGCGCACAGGATGGCCGCCATCAGGGGTACGGTGCCGAGCCCCGTCGCGGGCGGGGCGGCCCTCGTCTGCGCGAACCGGTCCGCGGCCTGCTCGGGTGCGGCATGGCCGGTGGCGCGGAACCACTTCACGGCGAGGGAGCGCAACTCCGGCCGGTCGAACGGGCACAGCTCCAGCACCGGCGTGTCCTCGCCCAGGATGCCGAGCTCGGATGCGGGCAGCGGCCGCGTCGCGACCACGAAGCGGAACGGACTGCCGCCGGGGGTGGGCACGGGGGCGGACCCGGGGGCGGGCACGGGGGCAGCCCCGGAGGTGGTCGCCGGCTCGGCGCGGCCGACGAACGCCGCCAGGGTCTGCAACGCCTCGCGGCGGGCCTGCGGCAGCAGGATCTCGTCCAGCCCGTCCACCATCACCAGCCACGGCACTCCCGGCTCCGCTTCCTCCCGGAACAGGTCGGCGCCGGGCCCTTCGAGCAGCCCGAACCGGCTCAGGTCCCGGGTGACCGCACGGGAGAGGACCTGCGGCAGGGGCTCCTTGGACAGCAGGTCGGCGGCCTGCAGCAGCACGGGCGACACGCCCGCCCGCGCAGAGGCCCCGTCCCCGCTCAGGCGGCGGCGGGCGGCCTCGGCCAGCGCCATGCGCAGGAAGGTCGTCTTGCCGCCGCCCGGCCCCGCCATGAGGACCGAGACACCCGCCTCCTGGGTGCCGATCCGGCGCACGGCCTCCTCGGCGGTCAGTTCCCGGGCCGCGACCCGGCCGGCGCCGAGGCCGAGAGGGCGGAGGCGGGCCCGCTGGCCCAGGTAGATGTCGGCCAGCGGCGGGGCACCGGCCCCGATGGTGCCGCCGACGTACGGGTGTTCCCGGGTGGAGGCGAGGGCCGCACCCAGGTACGCGTGGACCTGCCGCGCGTGCGCGTCGGCAGGCGCGAGCCCGGCCGGTCCGGCCGGCAGCCCGATCAGACCGTGCAGGGCGGTGCGCTCGCCGTCGGTGAGGATCCCGTACCAGCGGTCCACCCGGCTGGCGGTCAGGGTCCCCGTACCGTCGGTGGGCCGGTGCTCGCTGACGATGCCGATCAGGCAGCCGCCGCTCCACACCGCGGCCCCCGACATCCCCTCCCACGGCGACGCGGAACCCGGACCGGCCAGGGGATCGGCCCCGGGCGGGTCGACGATCAGCTCCAGGGTGCCCTCGCGCCGCCCCGACTGGGCGGCGGCGAGGCCGTGGGCGTGCCGGGAGTCCCGGTACTCGAACCCGGCCCCGTCCGGCCCCACCCCGTGGCGCAGCTTGAACCGCGGGAAGCCCACCGCCTCGCAGGGCGCCGAGCGGCCGAGCCGCCCGTACCGGATCGCGCCGTCCGCCGGGGGCGGCGGGCCGCCGGGCCCGCCCCCGGCGGGACGGAGGGCGAGGACCGCGATGTCGAGCCGGCCGTGCAGGAACACCGTGGCCGCCTCGACGTCGGTGATCCCGCCCCGGCCGTCCACGAAGCGGACCCGGACGTCCCGGGCGTCGTCGACGACATGGGCCGCCGTCAGCACGTGCCCGGGCCGCACCCGATAACCGGAGCCCCGCTTGCCGCTGCCGTCCCGGCACGCGGTGACGATCTGCACGGCCCGCCGCTCGTCCAGCCCCGCCGACGGGGCAAGCGGGCGGCTACTGCTCAATCGAGCCGGCCCGGCCGGACACGAAGGCGCTGGTCCTGACGCCGCCCACCTCGACCGTCGGCTGGAGGGACAGCTTCACCCGCTGGACCGCATTGCTCTTCACGGACCCGTCGACCCCGAGGTCCACCACCCAGAACCTCACCTTCCCCTTCCCGCCGGCGCTCTGCTCCAGAGCCAGCGACACCTCCAGCTCGATCGCCCCCAGCTCGAACTGCAGGCTCTTGCCCTGCGCTTCGGCGATGGACTGCTCCAGCTCTTCCCGCAGGTCCTTGATGACGGTCGACAGCTCGATCACGCGGCATCCCCTCGGCCCGACTCGAACACGCACGGCGCACGACAGGACCCGGTACCCGAGCACCGCGTCCCGCACGCCGCCGCCACCGTACTCAGCGCCAACCCCCCTTGTACGCGAGTCGGTTGAATGACCGCCGGATCCGGTCAGACCCGGTGCCGTTCGGCCACCGCCGCCGCGGTGGCGGCGATGCGGGCGCGCAGCTCGGGCGGCCCGAGCACCTCGATGTCGGCCCCCAGTGCGAGGTACGCGGCCACCGCGTGGTCCGGGGACTCCACGGGCAGCACGGCACGGGTCCAGCCCGCCAGTTCCGGATCCGGGACTCCGCCGGCCGCCACGGCCGCCGCGTCGTCGGCGTTCAGGCGGGCCAGCCCGCGCGGGGAGAGCCGCACCTCGGCCTGCGCCCGGTACAGCCGGGCCCGGAAGTCCTCCCGGGCCCGCTCCCAGTGCGCGGCGAGGTCGAATCCCGGCGGAGGCGCGCACTCCTCGGCGGTGACGGCCAGCTCCATGATCTGGTCCACCCGGTACGTACGCGGCGCGGGCTCGGGCCCGGGTTCCGGGCACGCGTGGGACCCTTCGGCCGGCGCGGCGACCACGTACCAGCGGCCCGCCTTGAGCACGAGCCCGTACGGCCGCAGCCGGCGGTCCACGTCGGTCGGCTCCTTCCAGCGGCGGTAGCGGACCTCCAGCACCCGGCCCCGCCACACCGCGTCCGCGACCTCCGGCAGGAACGGCACCTGCGTGCCGCGGGCGTACCAGCCGGGCGCGTCGAGGTGGAACCGCGCCCGCATCCGGTCGGCCTGCTCCCGCAACTGCGGCGGCAGCGCCGCCCGCAGCTTCAGCTGCGCCGCCGCCAGGTCCCGCCCGAGGCCGAGTTCGGCGGCCGGACCGGGGACCCCGGACAGGAACAGCGCCTCCGCCTCACCACTGCTGAGCCCGGTCAGCCGCGTCCGGTACCCGCCGAGCAGGCGGTACCCGCCCCGGTGCCCCGCATCCCCGTACAAGGGCACACCGGCCGCACCCAACGCCTCCACGTCCCGGTAGACGGTGCGCACGGACACCTCCAACTCCCGCGCGAGCTCGGCGGCGGTCATCCGCCCCCGTGTCTGGAGCAGGAGCAGGATCATGACGAGGCGGCTGGACTTCACTGCCACAAGATGTCAGTGAAGGCCTCCTACGGTCCATCCATGCCTTTCGACGAGAAGCTCCTCACCACCCGGCCCCCGATCGAGGTCGCGGGCCGGCGGATCAAGCGCTACCACGTCACCGCCGACCCGGCCGGGATCGAACCGGAGGTGGAGGCGGCGGCGTACCGCTTCCTGCCCGAGCTCCTGCGCACCCTCCCCGAACCGGACGGGACACCGCCGGGCGGCTTCCTCGTCCTCCACCGGGGAGGGGACGACGGGGCCTACCTGAACGTGTACAGCTGGGTCTGGGACAACGCCCTGCACTTCGTGGGCGGGGCGGCCGGGCAGCCGGTGCTCGGCTGCCCGGACCGCGACCCGACGCACTTCGTCCGCCTGGACCGGTCCCTGGTCGGCTGCGTCTGGGAACTGCCGCCCCTCGCCCACGAACGCGACGCCTGGGTCCGCCACCTCCTGGCCGCCGGGACCCCCGACCTGGACGCGTACCTCGCCGACACCCTCCCCCCGGGCAGCACCGCAACCAGCCCGCGCCTCCACGCCGGTGCCTAGTTCCGCGGGTTGCGGGATCACTGCCCGGATTCCGCGCCGCCGCAGGTGGCTGCGGATCGCCCGGGACGAGTAGGTCTCGTCGGCCAGGACCACCCTGTGGCGTCGTTCCGGGGCTCCGGCCCGGCCCCGCCTCGGGTGGGGCCGGGCGCGCTGCTGGGAGGGTGCGCGTGCTGGTCAGTTTCCTTGAGGACGACCGAAGAGAAGGTCGTAGCCCGCGGGGAGCTGGAGCAGGATCCGGTTCATCAGGTCGTCGCCGGCGACGTCGGCGACGACACTGAGCACGGCGCTGACATCCCAGGTCGCCGTCTTCTCGGTAGCCCCCTCGATCCAGGCCGCTGTCGCCCGGATGAACCGTTCCGGCGACAGCGGTTCGTGTGACTGCAGCGGGTTGAGCAGCACCAGCGCCAGCGTCTCGGGGAGGCGGGCGGCCAGTTCGTTCCGCACCTCGCCCACCAGGTGTGCACCGAGCAGTGCGAGCACGACGCGGGAGGATCGCTCGGCCTCTTCCGTCGTGGCGTATTCTCCGCGCTCTTGGACTGCGGCCAGGAACGCGTCCCACTTCATGCGCATGACCTTCCTCCTGACACAAAGGGGCGGCCGCCGCAGCGAGGGGCTGCCGCACGGGCGGCAGCCCCGTCTTCGGCTCCTGACCGCCGCTGCCGGTTCAGCCTCTGATCTGCTGGTGCGTGTCGCCGCCGCTGATCGCGATCTTGCGGGGCTTGGCCTGGTCGGCGACCGGGATCCGCAGCCGCAGGACGCCGGCCTCGTAGGCGGCGTCGATGCGTTCGGTGTCCAGGGTCTCCCCGAGGAACAGCTGGCGGCTGAAGCTCCCTGCCGGTCGCTCGGCGATCAGGACCTCGCTGTCCGCGTCGGCGCTCGGGCGCCGCTCGGCCTTGACCGTCAGGACGTTGTGCTCGACGTCGAGGTCGATCGCCTCCGGGTCCACGCCGGGCAGGTCCAGCTCGACGACGAAGGTGTCGCCGCTGCGGAAGGCGTCCATCGGTATGGCGGCCGGCCGCGCCGCGGTGCCCAGCACCTGCTGGGTGAGGCGGTCCAACTCGCGGAAGGGGTCGGTTCGCATGAGCATCATCGGTCACTCCTTCCTCAAAGGGGGGATGCACATGTCGACGACGATTCCTATATAGCTCGCCGCAGCAAACTTGACAAGCGTTGGCTCAAGGTTGTCACGGGGCTGGTCGGACCCATGCGGAAGGGCGCCTGCGGGGGCATGAGGGCAACGGGGCCTGCGGCCGTTTCGAGGCGGGGAGCAAGCCGGCGGCGTGTCTCGGTGAGCGCGCTGCGGGCTGCTGGATCCGCAGATCGGCCCGCAGCCGCTCCTGGGCCAGCAGCACGGCCCATAGCCTTCACGCTTCGTCATAGCGCTCCAGGTATCCGGCGCTGGCGGCTGCGGGACGGAGTTCAGAGCCGTCGGCCCTGTAGACCACCGCGTTGTCCGAGGGGGTGAAGGGTTCACCCTCGATCGCTTCGACCACCGGAACGAGCGTCTCGTCGTGCTCCTCGGTGAGTCCGGCACCGACGGAGGGGCTGGCTTCGACCGGTACCAGTCCCGGCGGCGCATCCGCGAACCGGGTGCAGCGGTCCGGGCGGTGACTGCCCGGACCTCCGTGAGCACCGCGTCCGGGCCGGTGGGTGGAGCGTGTTCCATCTGGCCGGAGCATGGGGAACGGGATGTCAGACCCGCTTCCTAGCATGGCTCCATGAGTACCTCGTACGACAGTTCGGCCGCGCCGACGCTGCGTTCCCTCCTCGTCCCGCGCCGGGAGGCGCCGGCCGCAGCCCCGGCCGGCGCTGCGCTGCGGGCCGTGGTGGAAGGGCGGCCCGCCCGGGCGGCGGCCGGCGCCCTCGCCACCGCCGGCGGGCCCGACGCGGAGACGGCGCAGCACCTCGAGGCGCTGGTACGTGAGCGGTTGGGCGGGGACGGCGACCGCTGGCTCGGCCTGCACGACGCCCTCGCGACCCACCGCGGCACGCTGCCCGAGCTGTTGGCCGACGTACCACCGCCGGCGGCACCGGCACCGGCACCGGCACCGGCACCGGCACGCCACGGCGCACTGCGCCGACCCGCGCCCCGCAGCGTCCACGCCACCCTGGCCCTGCTGTTGGAGCACGCCCGACCGCAGGACGCGGCCGCCGCCCTGGCCGCCCTGCCGGACCGGACCCTCGACGGACTGCTGGCCACCGGCTCCCTGCCCGGCCCGGCCGTGACCGCCGCCGTCACCGAGTACGGCGATGCCCGCACCCGGACCGCCCTCGCCCGCCACACCCGCCTCGACAGCCGCGTCCTGGCACGGCTGTTGGACACCGGGGACCCGCAGGTCGGAGCCGCCGTCTACCGCAACCCGCGCGCCACCCAGTCCCTGCGCCGCACCCTCGTGCACCGCCTCGACCGGATCCCCATGGACGAGGCGCTGCACGCCGAACTGGCCGACCGGGGCGCGGACGTGCCGCACACCTGGCTCGCCCCGCTCCTCGGATCCGGCGATCCGCGGCTCGCCGCCCGCGCGCTGGCCGGCGGTGCGCGGGGTGTCGCCCAGCAGTACGCCCTGGTCCGGGTCTGGGAGCGCACCGGCCCGGCAGCGGTGCGGACCCTCCTCGACGACCCCGGCGTCGCGAGGTGTCTGAACCGGGCGGTCGTCTCCGCGGTGGCCGACGCCCTCGCCGCGGACGACGGGTCGGGGGAGGCACTGCGCGCGCTGCGCGAGCGGTGCGAGCCGTACGAGGACCCCGCCCGGCTGCCCGCCCTGCTGGCCACCACGCGCGGCACGAGCAGCCTGCGCGACCTGCTGTCCGAGCCGTACGTCCACGATGTGAAGGCCCTCGCGGCCGCCCACGCCGCATCGCCGTTCATGCCGAAGGCGAGCGAGGAACTGGCCCGCCACGAGGCGGCGGACGACACCCAGCGGCTCGCCTTCCGGCTCAGCGCCCTCAACGCACCCTGGCGGACGGGCGGCCGGCGCGCCGGCAACACCGCCCCGCCGGCGCAGCGCCTCGCCGGGGAGGCCCTCGACGACCATGCCGGCCTGTGGGCCGAGGGCATGGCCGCGGCGGGACTGCTCGACCCGGTCGACCTGATCCGCACCGCCCACCCGGCTGCGCACGCCCTGCACGCCCTGGACCGGCTGGCCGCGCGGAACCTGCTGGGCGACGCCGCCGTCGCCGCGCTGCACGAGCGGGTCGACCGGCTGCTCGGCGCACGCCCCGAGGCCTGGGCCGCGCTCGAGGCGCTCCTGCCCGGGTATCCCGGCACGCTGAACGAGGCGATCGCCGAAGCCGGCAAGACCGCCGCCCCGCCGACCGGCGGCGCCGGCGGCCGGGAGGAGGGCGACGCGGGCACCCCCGCGGACCGGGGCCCGGCAGAGGCAGCGGCAGGGGAGGCGGCAGGGGCAGCGGCGGAGGCGGCCGAGGCCGAGGCGGCTGAGGCGCCCGCCGTTCCCCGTGGCCCCCGCATGGGGGC
The DNA here is from genome assembly GCF_040704625.1 of Streptomyces sp. NPDC046866. NCBI lineage: Bacteria > Bacillati > Actinomycetota > Actinomycetes > Kitasatosporales > Streptomycetaceae > Streptomyces > Streptomyces sp. NPDC046866. Next base: position 189,477 of record NZ_JBEYXN010000007.1, on the reverse strand, counting down.
TGCCCTCGCCGCCCTCGACCTCCTGCGCTCCCTCGCCCCCGGCGAAGTCCCGCTCCCCGCCGACCCGGGCGTGCTGCACTTCCTCGCCCACCACCACCGCGACACCGCCCCCGGACTCGCCACCCCGCAGTGGCTCGTCCGGGCCTGCACGGCCCACGGCATCGCACCGCCCCACGGCTCCTGGCCGACCGCGCCCACCCCCGAGGAAGTCTGGGCCGCGCCCGTGACCACCTGGGGCAACGGCGTCCAGCCCCTCGAACGGGCCTACACCGAAGGCATCGTCCAGGCGGGTGAACTCGCGGCCGAGCTCCCCGCACGCCACCTGCTGAAACTCCCGCACGACTGGCGCCGCCTCGCCTTCGCCGCCGCCTGGCGCGCCCAGACCGCCCGCCTGCTGCGCGACGGGCTCGGCACCGACCCGGACGCCTGGCTGCGGCTCGCCGACACCGCGGCCGCCGCCGGCGGGCCCGCGGACGCCACCGCCTCCGGCACGCCGGTCGGCGGGCCCGGCTGGGTGGAGCTGCTGCGCCTGGCCCGGTCCGGCGAGACGCCGCCCGCCGGGTACCGGCCGCTGGAGGAGAGCGCGGCCGGCTCGACCACCGCCCGCCCCGGGACGCCCGACGAGGCCGTCCGGCTGGCCGAGCGCGGCAGCCACCTGTGGCTCTGGCCCATCGGCACCCTGCTGTGCGTGGCCGATGACCCGGAGGTCGTGGACGCCGTCCTGCCGCGGCTCGGCCCGGACGGGCCCTGGCTGCTCGCCGCCTACCTGCTGCGGCACGACCGCACCCCGCGCGGAGTCCTGGACCGGCTGCTGGCCGGGCGCGATCCGCAGGCCCTGCGCGTCCTCGCCTCCCAGACCCGGTGGCTGTCCCCGGGCGCCGGGGAGCTGCTGGCCGACCTCGGCGAGCCGGACGTCGACCTCGCGCTGCTGCGGCACGGCACCACGCCGCAGGTCGCCCGTCGCATCGTGGCCCGCTCCCGCCCCGGCGGCGCGCGCCCGGAGGAGGGGCTCGGGGCGCGGGTACTGGCCGCGCTGCGGGCCGACCCGTCGGCCGGGCCGGTCGGCGGCGCGCGCTGGCTGTCCTCGGCCGAACCGGACCTGATCGAGGAGGTCTTCGCCCGGCGCACCGACCTGGGCCTCGCCCAGCAGGTGCTCGGCTGCCTCCGGCTGTGCGAGCACGGCGGACCCGACCGGCTCGCGGCGCTCGTCGCCCGCGGAGTCCTCGGCCAGGCCGCCGCCACACTCTGCGTGAAGGCGCTGGAGTCCGCCGACCCCGCCGCCGTGCTGCGGGCCCGCGCCGACCGGGAGCTGGCTCCCGCCAAGCTGATCGCACGGCTGCGGAAGGCCGGTCGCCACTGGCAGACCACCGGTGTGCTGGGGGACCGGCTGTACGGGATCGACTGGCAGGCCGTGGAGGCCGCCCACGCGGAGGAGCCGCTGCCGCACTGGCAGTACGTCGTCCGCCATCCCGACGCGCCGGCCGCGCTGCGGCTCCGCCACGCCGAGCTGATGGAGGAGCCCGGACCCGACGGCCTGCCCGAGTGGCCGGAGCTGACGCGGGCGCGGGCGCGGTACGGGCTGGGCGGCCGCTACGGCTGCGCCGCCGCCACGCAGTTCGACGGCCTGCTGGCCTCGGGCCACCTCGAGGCCTCCGACCTCCTGGACGGGGTGGCCCCGGCCGCGCTGGTCCTCGCGTACCTGAGCGGGGCCTCACGACGGTCGGACGCCCCGCCGCAGGCCCGTGCCGCCGTGGAGGCCCTGGCCGGCCTGGTCGCCGCCCGGCTGGGCACCGACCCCGAAGCCTGGGCCCGGGTGACGGCCCGCCTCACGGACCGCGACCCGAACTGGCCCCCGCTGTCGCCGATTACCACCCTCCTGACCTGACCGCCGCCTCCCCGCCACCGCGGACGGCTGCGGGTGAGCGGCCCCCGCCGTGCCTCGCCGCCCTGCCCCGGCGCCTTGCGCCTCCACCGCCGGCGGGCTGGCTCGGCCGGGCCCTCGTCGTGGGTGCGGGCGGCTCTCGGGGTGGGCGGGAGCGGGGAGCTTCTGGGGCGCTGCCCCAGGCCCTGCGCCTGTGCCAGCGCTGCCTCAGGGGGTGCCCGATCCCGCCGGCGGGTTGGCAGGTGCGCGGGGTGGGGGAGCGGCTGGCGGGCATTCGGTTGACCGCCGTTCGCGGAGTCCGGCACCGCCGGTACCGGGTGTGGGCGTTCGCCGTCGGAGCGGGGGTCCGCCCCTTCAGCCTCGCCGGCGTTTGAGGCGCGGGGTCTGGGGCGGAGCCCCGGGGTTCCGGCTGCGCCGGTCCGGCCTGGTTTTGCGACGGCTCGCGGCCCGGGGCAGCGGGGGAACGCACCCGCCGGCTGCCTGCCCCGGGTGTGTGCTCGGGGCACTGCTCGCAGCGCCTCCCTCCGCCGGCGGGCTCTCGTACCGGCTCAGCGGGACCACCGTGCGCGCTGCGGTCGGCCGAGCCGGAGCGGCCCGCGCCACCTGGGTTCCCGCCCAGGGGCAGGGCCGAGCGGCGTTCCGGCGGGCGGCGGCGTCGAGCAGGATGCCGTCCACTCACCCGCCCGCGATCTCCTGCCGTCCTGACGGCCGCCCGGAACATCGCCCTGCCCGTGCACTTGCGGGGCCGCTCGCTCGCGCGGCGGGGGCCGCGCGGCAGGCGGCCGCTCCCTCGCGGGCCAGGCAGGGCGGGCGGACCGGGCGGGGGCTATGGGTTCCCGAAGAGGTGGGCCGTCTCGGTCAGTTCCAGCAGGCGGCCGACCGGCGGGGCGGCCGCGCTGATGGTCAGGGTGACGCCTTCGTCCCGGGCGCGGCGGCGCGCCCGCAGCAGGGCGTTCAGGCCGGAGCAGTCGCAGAACGTGACGGCCGACAGGTCCATGGCGATCTCGCACCCGTCCCGGCAGGCGGCCAGGGCGGCCGCGAAGGCCTGCCGGAGGTACGCGGCGCTGTTCAGGTCGATCTCTCCGCTGACGGCGACGACCATGACGCCGCTCACGGAGGAGGTCACGGTCACGGCCAAGCCGGGATCCTCGACGTCCTCGCCTCCCCGGAGCGCCCAGACGGGCCCGGTCGTGGACCCTGACGCCGCTTGGCGGACGGCTGCGGTGAAGGGATTCATGTGCCCCTCCAGGAACCGATCGGGTGCCTGGACAGCATTGTGCGCAGAGGTCCGTTATGCGTCAATAATTACCTGAAAAATGCCTCAGGCGATCGCATCAAGCAGCAAAAGGGGACAGAATGGATCCATGCGACAAGCGCGTACCCGACACCCGGAGTGGACCTTCCTGACCAACCACGCCCGTGTCCTGCTCGCCGTCTCCCGCGACCCCGGCATGCGGCTCCGCGACGTGGCCCTGACCTGCGGAGTGACCGAGCGGACCGTGCAGTCGATCATCGCGGACCTGGAGGAGGCCGGGTACCTCAAGCGCGCACCCCGCAGCGACGACGGCCGCCGCAACCGCTACGCCATCGTCCCCGGTTCCCTCTTCCGCCACCCCGCCGAGGCGGGCCACGAGGTCGAGGGCCTCCTCGCCCTCCTCGCCGGGCCGCACCGCAACGGCGCAGGGTCGCCCGACCTCCCCGCCGGCCCGGACGGGGTGTAGCCCCCGCCCGGCCGTCACAGCAGGGGCGCCGCCCAGGCCGGCAGGTCCCGGCCGGCGGGGCGCGGCGGCCGCGGGTCGCTGGTGATGCCGATGCCGCCCGCCGGGTCGCCGTACGTGAAGCTCGCGGACCACCACAGCCAGGAGTGCACGAACAGGTGGGCGCTCCATGCCAGCGCCAGACCGCCCCGCTGGGCGGGGGATTCGTACCAGTAGGCGGACAGGACCACCGCGCGGGAGACGGCCTCGTCCGTGTCCGAGGGACGGGAGTCGGAGGTGAGCCCGGCGGCCAGGACCGAGGCTGCGAACCGGTTGCCGGCGAGCAGCCCGCCGCCCTCCCGCACCACCGCGTCGCGCAGCTCCGGCGGCAGGTCCGCGGCGGTCCGCTCCAGCCGGGCCAGCAGGTCGGGCAGCCCGGGGTGGGCGGCGGTCTCCCGGCCGGGGACCACCCGCAGGTCGTCGAGGAGCGCCGGCTCCTGCGCCGTACCGGAGGCCAGGAGGTGCAGGTAGGCGAGCGCGCGCAGCGTCTGCCAGCGGCAGAGCGTGTCGAGCAGCGCGACCCGCGAGCTCCGGAACGCCAGCCGGACCGGCCAGTCGGCGGCCAGGACCTCGTCGGCGAGGGCCCGCAGCGCCGGGGGCACCGGGGCCGGGAAGACCAGGCGCCCACCGGGCTCGCCGTCGGGCGACGGCTTCGAGTGGAAGCCGGGCCAGGCCCTTTCCGGGCCCCTGGGGCCTCTGCTCCCTTCGGTCGGCCGCATGTGTCGTCCCCTCCAAGTCGTTCGGCTCCTCGGGGAGACAACGCATTTCAGGCCATGTCCGGTTCCGTCTTCCCGGGCGCGAGGGAAGCGGTGCCCTCCGCTGCGGTCGCGTGCAGGGCCGCGCTCAGGTAGCGGTGGACGACGTCCAGTTCCGCCGGGGTGAAGTCGTCGGCGGCCGCGACCAGGTTCCCGATGAGCGGGCCGAAGAAGGACCAGCCGAGGTCGACCGCCTTCTGCTCCACCGTCAGCAGGACGCGGCGCCGGTCCTGCCCGTCACGCTCCCGGCGGACCAGGCCCAGCCGCTCCAGCCGGTCCACGAGGGACGTCACCCCGGCGGAGTTCATGCGCAGCGCGTCGCCCAGCCGGCCGGGCGTGGCCTTGGTGCCGGCCCGGCCGGCATCCAGCAGCCAGATCAGCGCCCGCAGGTCGGTCGGATGCAGGCCGTGCGCGGCCGCGAACTCGGCCCCGCGCAGGTCGAATTCCACGGTCACCGCACGCAGGAGATGGACCAGGCGCATCTCCGGGGGGATGTCATTGCTCACTGGGCTAGTATCTCGCTCAGCGAGAGAGTTGGTCAAACGAAACCGCCGCTGCCGGCTGCTGCCCGCTCGCCGGCTTGCTGCGCCGTCCTTTTCCCTGACCGTGTCCGGAGGAAGCCGTGTCCCCGTCCGCCGATGCCGAAGCCGCGTTCCATGCCGCGTACGACGCCCTGCTCGCCCGCTGGCCCGCCGGCACCGAGGAGCTGGACGTCCCCACCCCGTACGGCACCACCCGCGTGCACGCCTTCGGGCCCGGCGGCGGGAGTCCGGTGCTGCTCCTGCACGGCGGCGGGGCCACCGGGACCGTCTGGTTCCGGACGGCCGAAGCCCTCGGCACGCGCCACCGGATCCTGGCCGTCGACATCCTCGGCGACGCGGGCCGCAGCGTCCCCGCCGGGCCGGCGCTGCGCACCCCCGCCGATCTGATGGCCTGGCTCGACGCGCTGATCGACGCCCTGGGGCTCGACCGTGTCCACCTGCTGGCGCACTCGTACGGTGCCTGGATCGCGCTGACGTACGCCCTGCACAGCCCGCACCGCGTCGACCGGATGGTGCTGCTCGACCCCACGCAGTGCTTCGCCGGATTCCGCCCCGGGTTCCTGCTGCGCTCGCTTCCCCTGCTCGTACGGCCGACAGCGGAGCGCGCGCTCGCCTTCCTGGACCGCGAGACCGCCGGCACCGACACCGACCCGGAGTGGAAGCGGCTCTACGCCGTGGCGGCCGAGGCGTCCGCGGGCCGGCGCCCCGTGGTGGGCCGGCGGCCGGACCCCTCCCCGCTGCGGGCCCCGCTGCTGGTGCTCCTCGCCGGACGCAGCGCCGTCCACCGGGCGGCGGCCGTCGAGGCGCGCGCCCGGCGTGCCGTGCCGCATGCGCACGTCGAGACGCTGCCGCAGCTCACCCACTTCGCCCTGCCCACGGAGATACCCGCCGAGACGTACGACCGCATCGCCGCCTTCCTGGGGTGAGCGGCGCCCGCCGGGGCCCGCCCGGGGCGGCCACCCGGGTGCAGGTGCCTCTCCGGCACCCGCACCCGGACCGGCCGCACCGGCGGGCGGACCGGCCGGACCGGCGGCCGCATCAGCGGCGCCCGCCGGCCGTGCCGCCTCCCGGCGCCGTGCGTCAGCCGTTGCCGAGGAGCTTCCTCATCTGCGCGATCTCGGCGGACTGCGAGGTGACGATGGCCTGCGCCATGGTCTTGGCCTCGGGGAAGACGCCCTCGGCCTGCTCCGTCCTGGCCATCGCCACGGCGCCCTCGTGGTGCTTGATCATCAGCTCCATGAAGGCGGTGTCGAAGGCCTTCCCGGTCGCGTCCTTCAGCCGGTCCATCTCCTGGGCGCTCATCATGCCGGCACCCGTGCCGGACCCGCCGTGCGCGGAGTGGTCCATGGCGCCCTCGGCGGGCACCTGCTCGCCCCAGGAGGCCAGCCACCCGGACAGGGTCTTGATCTCCGGGTCCTGGGCCTTCTTGATGTCCTCGGCGAGCTTCTTGACCTCGCCGGACTCGGCGCGCGCGGCCGCCAGCTCCGCCATCTCCACCGCCTGGCGGTGGTGCGGGACCATCCCCTTGGCGAAGACGGCGTCCGCCGCGTTGTGGCCGCCCTGGGCAGCGGGCGCGGAGGCAGGCGCGGAAGCGGACGGGGCGGTGCCGCCGCCGGGGTGTCCGCCGCTGTGGCCGGCGGAGTTGTCGCCGGCCGTGTCAGCGCCGCAGGCCGCCAGGACGAGGGCGGCTGCCCCCGCGGCGACGACGGCGGTGGCACGGCGGGCGAGGGAACGCTTGCTGCTCATGGTGAGGTGACTCCTTGATGCGCGGCCCACCCGGTACGGGGCGCGCGCGAGGTACGGATGAAGAGGTGTCCGCGGGCACGGCGCCGCCGCCGGTCGACGTCGGGGACGTCGGTTCCGGGGTGCGGCGGCCGCGCGGGCTGCTCTAGATCCGCAGGAGCTGCAACTCGGCCAGATCGGGCGGAGCCCGGCCGCTCAGCGCCGACCGCGGTGCCGTCCCGGAGAGCGGGGGCAGCGCGGCGGCCTCGGCGAGGGCGGCGGTCAGTGCCGGCGGCACATAGGGGGAGACGGTCCCGGCCGCGGCGCAGGTCGCGTCGGCGTGCTGCAGGTGGCCGGAGCCCCCGTCGGGATGGGCACAGCCCCCGTGGTCCTCGGGCCCGGACCGCAAGGCGGAGGCGGAGGCCTCGTGGGTGCCGTGGCGGGCGCCGTGGTGGGCGGCGGCCGGAACCGCAGCCGCAGCGCGGGCCGGGGCGGGGGAGAGCGCGTGCATGCCGAGCACGCCGGCCAGGAGGGCCAGCACCAGCAGCACGAAGCCGCGCCCGGCGGGGCGGCGGCTCGTCGGCGGCGCGGCATGGATCACGGCCCCATCGTACGGCCCCCGGCCCCGCAATCCCCGCGGCGACCCGCATTCCGCGATCCGGCACCGCCCGGCTGCCCGCGCGCCGCGAGCGGGCACCGCCTGCACACCGCGATCCGGCGGCGCCCGCGCGCCGCCCCCGGGCGGGCGCCGCCCCCGCCGCGCCCGGCGTCAGAGGGACGGGGAGGTCTCGCGCTGGTGCGGGACCGGCGGCAGGGCGGCGGCCGCGGTCAGGGCCTCCTGGTGGAGGGCGACCGTGTGGGTCGGGGCGGGGATCGAGATGCCCTCGGCCCGGAACCGCCGGTGCAGCCGCTTGATGAACTCGTGCTTGATCCGGTACTGGTCGCTGAACTCGCCGACGCCCAGGATCACCGTGAAGTTGATCCGCGAGTCCGCGAAGGTGTGGAAGCGGACCTTGCCCTCGTGGTCGGGGACGGCGCCGTTGATGTCGGCCATCACGCTGTCCACGACCTCGAGGGTCACCCGCTCCACGTGCTCCAGGTCGCTCTCGTATCCCACGCCCACCTGCACCAGGATCGACAGCTGCTGTTCGGGCTGGGTGAAGTTGGTCATGTTCGTCTTGGCGAGGCGCCCGTTGGGGATGATGACCAGGTTGTTCGAGAGGTTGCGGACCACCGTGTTGCGCCAGTTGATGTCGACCACGTACCCCTCCTCACCGCTGGTGAGGCGGATGTAGTCGCCGGGCTGCACCGTCTTCGAGGCGAGGATGTGCACGCCTGCGAACAGGTTGGCCAGGGTGTCCTGGAGGGCCAGCGCGACCGCCAGGCCGCCCACGCCGAGCGCCGTGAGCAGGGGCGCGATGGAGACGCCCATCGTCTGCAGTGCGACGAGGAAGCCCATCGTCAGGACCACGATCCGCGTGATGTTCACGAAGATGGTGGCCGAGCCGGCCACGCCGGTCCGCGACTGCGCCAGGGACTGGACGAGTCCGGTGATGACCCGGGCCGTGCTGAGCGTCGCGATCAGGACGAGGACGGCCGTCAGGGACTGGTTCACGAACCCCGAGACCCGCGCGGTCAGCGGCAGCAGCGAGGCGGCCACCGCGGCGCCTCCGATGAGGGCCGCTCCCGGGGCGACGGGCCGCAGCGCGTCGACGATGATGTCGTCGCCCGCCCACCGGGTCTTCTCGGCGTGTTGGGCGAGCCGCTTGAGAACGGCGCGCAGGACGAGGGCGGCCGCGGCGCCGGCCACGAGGGCGATGCCGGCCGCCAGCCAGTCGTGCAGGACGAGCTCCCGGGTCAACGGACGCCCTCCGTCGCGCGCCGGGCCGCGGGAGCGGCGGGGGATGCTGCCGGGCGTCGTATGAAGTGAGTCGTCGTCACCTTGCCACCTGTCAGTTCGTCGTGCACGGAGCCGCGTTCGGGCATGCGTGCGCGCTGCTGCGGACGCATCCGGAACGTGGTCATCCTGCCGCATGGCGAAGCAGGTCCCGCAGGTGGGCCCGGTCAGGATCCCGCCGGGTGGGCCTTGCGCCACTCGATCCCGGCGCCCAGGGCGCACACGAGGGCGACCAGCGCCGTCACGGCCACGATCAGCCACTCCAGCGCGCCGTTGCCCGCGTCCGGCTCCACCCCGAACAGGAGCTCGATCCAGTCGGGCCAGGCCAGCGTGACCAGGAAGAGCAGCCCGGACAGGCTTCCGAGGACGGTCTCGACCCAGAAGCGCGGGCGGACGGTTCCTCCGGGCGCCGGGTGGTGGGTGCGGAAGGCCATGCCGTACCTCCCCCGTCTCCTGCCCGGACGCGCACGACGGCCTGCGGCCGGGGGGTCGGGTCCGGGCCCGGAGCGGATGTCGGGTGTCGGGCGCCGACGGCGTCCCCGCCGTACGGCTGCGGGGCGCGCGGACGCCTCGTCATCAAGTCTCCGCGCGCCCCGCAGGAAGGTCAAACCATGCCGTCGGCGCGGGTCAGCCGGCCTGCGGCACCAGGCCGTCCGCGACCAGTCCGGCCAGGACCGCCTCTCCGAGGGCGTGGACGGCGGACTGCGGCCTCACCATGACCGTGAACTCCTTGATGCGGCCGTCCTCGGCGAAGTGCAGCAGGTCGATGCCGTGGATCTCGCGGCCGTTCACCGTCGCCCGGAACAGCAGGACCGCCGACGGGCTCTCGGAGCCGTCCGCGCTGGTCTGCGAGCTGCCGTCGAAGCGGCCGACGTAGCGGAAGTCCTGGAAAGTCCGCAGCAGGACCCCGAACAGGCCGAGGACCATCGGCCGGCCCTCGAAGGGGACGAACTTCACCGGGCTGAACAGGCGGACGTCCTCGGTGAACAGCTCTTCCAGGGCGCCGAGGTCGCGGTCGTCGACGGCGGTGCGGAAACGGTCGGCTGTCTTGGTGTTCATGGCTCGCGCGCTCCTCCAAGCTCGGACATACTCAAGGATGTGACTATTCAGGTTTCTGAGTACCATGAGGGGAGCGCCCCTGCATAGGGGGCGGGGACGGAAACGACCGGGAGGCGAGCCCCATGGCCCTGCGCCACGCCGTGCTGGCGGCCCTGCTCGACGCGGAACTGAGCGGATACCAACTGGCCAAGTCCTTCAGCGTGGGCGTGGCGAACTTCTGGCACGCACTGCCCCAGCAGCTGTACACCGAGCTCGCCAAACTGGAGAGGGAAGGCCTGGTCAGCGGTCGGGAAGTGGTCCAGGACACCCGCCCCAACAAGCGTCTCTTCACGGTCACCGACGCCGGGCTGGCCGAACTGGAGCGGTTCACGGAGGCCGCCGCCAAGCCCTCCTTCATGCGGGACGACCTGGTGGTGAAGGTGCACGCCGCCGACCACGTCGACACCGGCCCGCTCCTCGCCCAGCTGGCCGAGCGCGCCGCCCTCGCCCGTGCCAAGGCCGAGCTGTTCGACCGGCTCCTGCACACCATGCGCGGCGAGCGCAGCGAGGAGGACTTCCTGCGCCACGGCGAGCGGGTCGGCCCGTACCTGACGTGCCTGGCCGGCCTCGCGTACGAACAGGTCAACCGGCAATGGTGCGAGCGCACCCGCACCGTCCTCCACGAAAGGCAGGCCGCCCGTGCAGAGCAGTGAACCCCGCCGCGACCGGACCGGACACCGCGACGGGCCCGACCGGCCCGGGCCCCCCGGCCCGTATGCGCGCTACGTCGCCCTCGGCGACAGCCAGACCGAGGGCGTGGGCGACGGCGACGACGGCACCGGCCTGCGCGGCTGGGCCGACCGCCTCGCCGAGGACCTCGCCCGCGGCAACCCCGGCCTGCGGTACGCCAACCTCGCCGTCCGCGGCCGCCTGGCCGGCCAGGTGCACGCGGAGCAGCTCGCCCCCGCGCTCGCGCTGCGCCCCGACCTGGCCACCGTCGTCGCCGGCATGAACGACCTGCTGCGGCCCCGCTTCGACGCCGACGAGGTGGCCGGCCACCTGGAGGCCGTCTTCGCCGCGCTCACCGCCCGGGGCGCACGCGTCGCGACCGTGACCTTCCCCGACGTCGCCCAGGTCACCCCGCTGGCCCGGCCGCTCGGCCCGCGCGTGACCGCCCTCAACCACCGCATCCGCGAAGCCGCCCGCCGCCACGGCGTGGCCGTCGCCGAGACCGCCCGCCACCCCGTCGTCACCGACCCCCGCCTGTGGAGCGCCGACCGGCTGCACGCCGGCCCGCTGGGCCACGCCCGGATCGCCGCCGCCGTCGCCCACGCCCTCGGCCTGCCCGGCAGCGACGACTCCTGGACGCACCCGCTCCCGCCCGCCCGGCGCGCCCGCGGCCTGGAGGCCGCCGCGGCCGAACTCCGCTGGGCGGGGGCCTTCCTCGGGCCGTGGCTGCTGCGCCGGCTGCGCGGCCGCTCCTCGGGCGCGGGCCGGACCGCCAAACGCCCCGACCTGCTCCCGGTGTGACCGGGATCACTCCTCAGGTGCGATGACTCGCCGCCGCCGCACCGGTCTTCCCTGGGAGAACTCCGGAGAATCGAGCCGGCCGGGGTGACGGAGGGCGGCACGAGCCGCCAGAGCAACAGGAGAGGTCCCATGCGCATCGTGGTCAGCGAGTTCATCAGCCTGGACGGCGTCGTGCAGGCCCCCGGCGGCCCCGACGAGGACCGCGACGGCGGCTTCGCCCACGGCGGCTGGACCCACCCGTTCTTCGATCCGGAGGTCGTCGGCGGCGCGTTCGCCGACGCCGTCTCCCGGGCCGACGGCCTGCTGTTCGGGCGCCGCACCTGGCAGACCATGGCCGCAGCGTGGCCCGGCCGGGCCGGCGACCCGTTCGCCGACCGCATGAACTCCCTGCCCAAGCACGTCGTCTCGGGCAGCCTCACGGAAGCCGACCTCACCTGGAACTCCGCGCTGATCCCCGCGGACAAGGCGACCGCCCGCATCCGCGAGCTGCGTGCGGCCGAGGGCGGCGACCTCGGCGTCCTGGGCAGCCCCACCCTCGTCCGCTCCCTGCTGGAGGAGGGCCTCGTCGACGAACTGCGCCTGATGGTCATGCCCGTGCTCGTCGGCGGCGGCAAGTCGATCTTCCCCGCCGACGGGGGCCTGCGCACCCTCCACCTGGTCTCCTCCACCACCAGCCCGGCGGGAGTCCTGGTCTCCACCTACCGCCCGGCCGCCCAGGCGGGGCCGGCGGCCCCGTAGCGCAATAATCCGGATGTGCTGCGCACGTGACGACTGTTAGGTTCTCGGTGTGCCGAAGCTGAATCAGATCATCGCCGTGGAGAAGGGCGTCAAGTCCAAGTCTCTGCAGGAGTTGACCCAAGCCCATCACGACGTCCAGAAGCCCGCCCTGCTGGCCGGCATCTCCCGCACGTACCAGCCCAAGGACGAGGAGGGCGAGCAGCTGCCGCCCGAGTCCACGCGGGTGCAGGTCAAGGCGGAGGACGTCCTGCGCACGACGGCGGCGACCCTGACGCGGCTGTTCGACGTGACGGCGACGAAGGACTGGGCGAACCGCTCGGCCGCCGCGGACGTCGTGGTCGACGGAACGGTCCTGCTGCCGCAGGTGCCGGTGCCGTACCTGCTCTTCCTGGAGAAGCAGCTCACGGACCTGCACACCTTCGTGCGCAAGCTGCCGGTGCTGGACGCCTCGGAGTCGTGGAGCGCCGACCCCTCGACGGACGCGTGGAAGACCGACCCGGTCCGCACGATCCGCACCAAGAAGGTGCCGCGCAACCACGTCAAGGCCGAGGCCACCGACAAGCACCCGGCGCAGGTCGAGGTGTACTACGAGGACGTACCCGTCGGGTACTGGACCACGGTGAAGTTCTCCGGTGCCCTCCCGGCGCGCCGCGTGAACGAACTGCTCGACCGCGTCGAGAAGCTCCAGCAGGCCGTCAAGTACGCCCGTGAGGAGGCCAACGGCGTCGACGTCACCGACCAGCGGGTCGGCGATGCGGTGTTCGGCTACCTCTTCGGGTAGCCTCCACATCTCCCTCCTTTGAGCGGGGAGGGTGCGCGAAAAGCGCAAGCTGAAACTGAAGTTGAAGCTGACCATGGGGTGTCAACGTGGGGGTTCGAATCCCTCCCCCGGCCCGTCGAGCCGGGGTGGCCCAAGCCGGCAGAGGCGGCCCCGTAAATCTCAGATTCTCGCTCCAGTCTCAGTATTCGCCGCCGAACACCGGATCGACCGAGCGCGGGCGATCATCGATGGATGGGGGTTCAAGTCCCCCCTGCGCCTCTTTCGCGGCGCGGTAGTTCAAAGGCAGAACACGTCGATCTCAGAATGACCCGCGACTCTTAAACGCCGCCGGTGTGCGCAATTGGGTGGCCCACAGGAGCCCGGGAGCTGGATATGCTCCCGGGCTCCGTCACAGCCGTCGGGCATGTCCGTCCGTTCCCCGGGGGTCAGCCGGCGCGGTGGTGGATGCTGCGCTGCCCCGGGACCGTCTTCAGCCGGGGGACCTCGGGCGCGGCGGGGCGGGCCGGCTCGGGATTGCGTCTGGCCGGGGCCGCCGGGGCCAGCGCGAGGAGGGCGATGCAGCCGAGGACGGCGGCGAGGATGAGTACGGTGACAAGGGTCATGTTCTTGCCTTCCGTCGTTACTGATTGCCTGTCACCTCGTGATGTAACCGTAATGGCGCAAGGTAAACACGAAGCGTAATGGCACTTCTGTTGCAGTACGGAGCCGGTTCTCTCACGGGGCGGCCCCCTGCTTCTGCCAGTGGTCGACAGCCGCGCCGGTCTCCCCGGCGTGCGCCTCCATCTTCGTGAAGCGGTCCCCCGCCGCCTCCAAGGCCGTGTGCGGCAGCCGCCACCGGGCCGGCGGCCCGACGGGCTCGCGGGCCCGCACCAGCAGCGCCGGCGTGTCGGGGCCAGGGGCTCCGGTCGCCACCCCCGCAGGATGCGCAGGTAGCCGCCGGTGGCGGTCAGCCGGTGCGTGCCGATGTCCCCGTCCGCCCCCGGGCCGCCCGCCGCGTGCCGCCGGGGCTCGGCCGCCGCCAGCACCCGCGACAGGTCGTCCGCCGGTACGGATCCCCCGTACCAGGGAGTGTCGATCAGTACGACGCCGGCCGCCGGACGGCCCTGCTGCGCGAGCCGGACGGCCACGGCCCAGGCGGTCCACCCGCCGGAGGAGTGCCCGCACAGCAGCACGGGCCCGGCGGCGGCCTGCGCAGAGGTGAACGACGGCCGCAGGAGCGAGGCCGCGGCCAGCGCCTCCACGGCGACCGCACCCCGGCCCCCGGCACTGGCCCGTCGGAACAGCGCCGACAGCCCGTCCGGCAGCGCCCCGTCCTGCGCGGCGCCCGGGCCGGGGCGGCCGGGCCCCTGCCCCCGCTCGCGGCGCAGCCGCTGCCCCAGGTGCTCCGCCAGCCCGCGTACGGCCGGGTGGTCGAACACCAGCGCCGAGGGCGGCGCCAGGTCCAGCGCGCGGCCCAGCCGGCCCCGAGGTCGCGCCGAGCTCCAGGAGGGGCCGGTCCGGATCCACGGCGTCCGCGTCGGCGTGGCCGAGCACGGCGGCCGCGGACTCCCGTACCAGTGCCAGCAGTTCCGCCGCACTCCGCGGCCGCTCCGAGACGGCGCGCACTGCGGGCCCGGCTGTCGGTGCGGTCGGTGCGGTCGGTGCGGCGGTCGGCGAGCCAGTACCGCCGCCGCCGGAACGGGTACGTCGGCAGCGCCCCGGCCGGCCAGGCCCGCGGGCCCGCCCTCCCGCGATCCCCGTACGCCGCGGCCCAGTCGACCTCCGCCCCGTGGACGTACGCCTCGGCGGCGGACAGCAGGAAGCGCCGCACACCGCCCTCGCCGCGGCGCAGGCTGCCCGTGGCGAAGGCCGCCGCGCCCGGCTGCCCGGCGGTCTCCTGCACCGCGTACGCCAGCACCGGATGCGGGCCGAGCTCGACGAAGGTGCGCAAGCCCGCCTCCAGCAGCGTTTCGACGGCCGGGCCGAACAGCACCGGGCTGCGCAGGTTCCGGTACCAGTGGTCCGCGGTGAGCTCCGGCCCGGACAGCCAGCCGGCCCCGGCGGTCGACAGGAACGGAGTCGACACCGCTGCCGGCTCCAACCCGGCCGGGGCCTCGGTCAGTTCGGCCTCCAGCGGCTCCACTGCGGCGCAGTGCGAGGCGTAGTCCACGGCGATCCGCCGGGCCCGGACGCCCCGTGCCCCCAGCTCCGCCGGCAGGGCGCCGACCGCATCCGGATCCCCCGCGACCACCGAAGCCCGCGGCGCGTTCTCGGCGGCCACCGCCAGGGGCGGCCCGCTGCGCCCGGCCAGCAGGGCGGCCAGCTTTTGTGCCGGCAGGGCCACGGCCGCCATCGCCCCGGCCGGCAGCCGCCGCACGGCGCGGGCGCGCAGGGCGGCGACCCGGGCGGCCTGCGGCAGCGTCAGCGCGCCCGCCGCGTACGCCGCGGCGAAGAGTGCGGGCAGGGTCGGCAGCGGCGTCCTCCAGCCGCCCTCGGGGGCGCCGGCGTCGGGGCGGATCAGGTAGTCGCGGGGGCTGACGGCCATCCGGGCAACCTACGCCGGGGACCGGGGTGCCCCGCGGGCCGGCCGGATGGCAGGGTGGGCGGCACCATCGAACGAGGGGAGCCCGATGACCGACCCGGCCGAGCACGCACCCGTACACCCCGACTACCCCGTACGGACGAAGCGGCTGACCCTGCGGCCCGTACGGGCCGGCGACCTGGACGCGATCCACGCCCACCGCAGCCTGCCCGAGGTCGCGCAGTACCTGCCGCACGAGCCGCACACCCGGGAGGACACGCAGCGCACCCTGGAGCGGATGATGGCCGGGGAGGCGCTCGCGGAACCCGGCGACTGGCTGGACCTCGCCGTGGAGGCCGAGTCGGGCCGGGTGGTGGGGGAGGTGCTGCTCAAGAGGGACGACAAGGCCCCGCTGACCGGGGAGGTCGGCTTCGCCTTCCACCCCGAGGTACACGGCACCGGGATCGCCACGGAGGCGGTCAGGGCAGCCCTGGACGTGGCCTTCGACAGCTTCGGCTGGCACCGCGTCACCGGCGTCTGCTGCGTGCAGAACACCGCTTCGGCGGCGCTGATGCGCCGCATCGGCATGCGCCACGAGGCCGTCTGCCGCCAGGACGTCCACCGCAAGGGCGCCTGGCGCCACTCCTCGCGGTTCGCGGTCCTCGCCGCCGACTGGCGTCGGCCCAGGGTGCGTTCGGCCGACGAGAAGGCCGTCGACGCAGCCGCCACTGCCTTCTACGCGGCCTTCACCCGCCGCGGGGGAGAGGCGGTCGCCCTGGACGGGGCGCGCGCGGTGCTCGCCCCGGGCGCGGTGATCGAGCGGGTCGCCGACGACGGCACCGTCGACCGGATGGACGTCGAGGAGTTCCTCGCGCCGCGCCTGGCCCTGCTCAACGGGACGGAGCTGACCGAGTTCACGGAGATCGAGGTGGCGTCGACGACCCTGGTGGCCGCCGGGACCGCGACGCGGTCCGGGGAGTACTTCAAGTGGGGTGTCCGTGACGGCATCCCCTTCTCCGCCTGGGGCCGCAAGACGTTCCGCCTGGGCAACCACTCCGGATCGTGGCGGATCGACGCCCTCATATGGGCGGACGAGCCCGCATCCTGACCCCGGCCGGGCCGCGGGTTCCCGCCCGCCCCACGGAACGGGCGGGAACCCCTGCACGGCGCCGGCCGGCTACTGCTTGTTCTTCGCGAGGTCTTCCTGGAAGGCCTTCGCGCAGACCGGTCCGGTGTCCGTGGCGACGAACTGGACGATCTGCAGGGGGCCGGCGCCGTGGTAGCTCGCCTTCACGCTCCAACCGCTCTTGTCCAGCGTCTTGATGACCGAGCCCTGCTGCTCGAAGGCCCGGCCTTCCTTCCAGCCGCCCTTGGCCAGCGCGGAGACGGTGTCGTCGTAGGACTTCTTCGAGTCGGCGGCCTTCTTGGCGTCGGCGGCCCAGGAGACCATGCAGGACTTCAGGTTCGGCGGGACGTCGTTCCCCGGCTTCTCCGTGTATCCGGCCGCCGTGGCCGCGGTGTCGATCTCCTTCTTGACCGCGGCCGCGTCCAGGGACCCGCCCTTGCCCGAACCCGTCCCCGTACCGGTCCCCGCCGCCGGGGCGGAGGCTCCGGCCGCGGGGGCGTCGGTCCCCTTGCCCTTGTCGGAACCGCCCCCGCTGCCGCATCCGGCGACCAGCAGCACCACACCGGCAGCCGCGGCCGCCCACTTCGCCTTGCGCACTACTCTCCCGCTTCCACGCGCACGCGGGCCCGATGCCCCCGTGACCAAGGACGCAGTCTGTCATGCCATGGCCAAAACCTTGCGCACCGCTGCCCTTTCGGGGTGTTGCCGCCCGGGCACGACGGCGGACTGCGGACGGCTGCCTGCGGCGGACTCCGGACGCGGGGCTCACTCGACCACGAGATCGGCGCGGCTGCGCCCCGACGCGATCAGCCGGGCGTTGGCCTCGTCGGAGCGGGCGACCCACGCCTCCGCGTACGCCCGCTCCTTGCCGTGCCGCACATGGCGGTCGACCAGCCGCCGCACGCGCAGCCCGTCGTCGGGCGCCAGGAACCACACCTCGTCGAGCAGCGGTGCGACGGCCGCCCAGGGGCCCGCCCCGTGCAACAGGTAGTTCCCCTCCGTGATCACCAGCGGGACGTCCGGGCCGACCGGGATGCTCCCGGCCACCGGCTCCTCCAGCGAGCGGTCGAACGCCGGCGCGTACACCACCTCCCCGGCGTCCGGCTCGCGCAGCCGGCGCAGCAGGGCCGCGTACCCGGCCGCGTCGAAGGTGTCCGGTGCGCCCTTGCGGTCCGCCCGGCCCAGCCGCACCAACTCGGCCTGCGCGAGGTGGAACCCGTCCATCGGCACGACCACAGCCCGTCCCGGCCCGAGCACCGCCGCCAGGTGCTCGGCCACCGTGGACTTCCCCGCACCCGGCGCCCCCGCGATCCCCAGGATCCGTCGGCCGCCCGCCGCCGCCAGGCGCCGGGCCCGCTCCTCCAGCTCTGCCCTCTCCATGCCCCCATCCTGGCGCAACCGGTGTCCGAGGAGGCCGCCGGCCGGACAGAATCCCCGCGGGGCAGGCGTCCTCGGCTACGGCCTGCGCGGCAGCCTCGCCCGGGTCGCACACCGGCCCGGCCGGGGCGCCGCCGTGACCGCCGTCGCAGAACCGGACCCCCGGGCCCGGTCCGACGCCCGCGCCGCCTTCCCGCAGGCACGCCTGCACACCGACCACCGCGAGGTCCTCGACGCCCGGGACGCCGAGAGCGGTCCCTGGCCGCCGCACACCCAGCGGGCCCTGAACCCCGTGATCGACGTCGAGGACGTATCCCTCGTCAACCTGCGCCTCGCCAACGGCGTCCTCGCCGCCTACCAGCAGTGCCACTTCACCCCCGACTACTGGCGCAACCACACGGTCATCGGCGACGCGGGCCGGCTGGAGCACTTCGGCGACGGCCCCGGCAGCGCCGTGAAGGTGTGGAACTCCCGCCGCTCGGGCTACCGCCCCGAGCCGGACGCCACCCACCCCGTGGCGCGCACCGCCCGTGCGGGCGGCCACGGGGGAGCGGACACGGCGCTGATCGACGAGTTCCTGCGCTTCGTCCGCGAGGGCGGTACGACGGACACCTCACCGGTCGCCGCCCGCATGGCCGTGGCCGCGGGCTGCGCGGCCACGGAATCCCTGCGCAACGGAGGGGTCCCGCGCCGCGTCACCCCCCTCGCCCCCGACCTCGCCTCCTCCTTCGACCGGGGCTACCCGCCCGGGCGGGTAGCCCCCCAGCGGGCCCCGGCGGTCCCCTCAGGCCCGCCTCAGTTCGCACGTCCCGTCCGTGCACGAGCGGCGCAGCCGCCCGGCCGAGACGGTCTCGGCGAGGCCGATCGCCCAGCACATCGGGCAGCCGCGGAGCGCGACGAGGCCGACCGGGGCGAGCAGCAGGCTCACCGGGCCGGTGACCGGCAGCAGCGCCAGCGAGGCGGCGAGCGCGCCGAATCCCAGTGCTCCGCGGGCCAGATGACGCGGGACGGAGGCGCTGGCGAAGCCGCCGCGCGCCGCCGCGCCGCGGGCCTTCGGGGTCGGGTCATTTCGCACCGTCGGCTCCCCTCGTTCCGGCCGGTTCCTCGCTCAGCGCCGCCCGCACGGCCGTACGGGCCCGGTGCAGGCGGGACTTCATCGCCGCGGTGCTCAGCCCGAGCCGGTCGGCGACGGTGCGGCCGGGCAGGCCCTGGATGTCCCGCATGACCAGCACCTGCCGCTGGTCCTCCGGCAGGGCGGCCACGGCTGCCGCGACGCGTTCGGCCTCCAGGCGGACCAGGACGTCCTCCTCGGCGGACCGGGCGGTGCCGCCGAGCGCGTCGACCCGGTCGGCCGTGCCGTCGAGCCGGCCGGGCCCGTCGGCCGGTGCGCGGTGGATCAGGCCACGGGTGCGGCGCAGGCACTCGTTGCGGACGATCCGGAACATCCACGAGGCCAGCGCCCCGGAGGCGCGCAGCATGCCGATCTTGCGGTAGAGGATGATCAGCGCTTCCTGGGCGGCGTCCTCGGCGTCCTGCGGTGAGGCGCACAGCGAGTGCGCGAACCGGTGCACGTGCGGCGAGGAGCCGTACACCAGCGCCGTGAGCGCCTCGAGCTCGCCGCGCTGCGCCGCGGCCACCAGGGTGGCGCCGGGCCAGCTGCGGTCAGCCACGCCGACCCCTGCGGCGGCGCAGCAGCGTGACGGTGCAGGCGCACAGCAGCAGCGCGGCGGCTGCGCCGGCGATGACGACGGTGGTCATGGGGTCCTCCCGGTGGGTACGCGGCGGACACGGTCGTCCGCACGCCCATGAGAGGCGCGGCGGCCGCAGAAGGATTCACCCCCGCCCCGGGAATCCCGCCGGGCGGGGGCCGTCCTGGCGGTCGGCGCGCACGCCGAGGGATTCGATGACGCCCCGCCAGGTCCTGCGGTAGCCGTCGCGGAGCGGGCCGCCGACGAGGGCCAGGACCTGCGCGGCCGCTTCGGCCAGACCGGTCGGGTCGCCGCTGCCGCACAGCGCGCGGTGGCCGGCGAGGAGGGCGCCGCCGCGTTCCGGGTCGGCCTCCCGCAGCCGCCGCGGGAGCCACTTGCCGCCGCCGGCCCACGCCCGGTGGTGGTCGAAGAGCAGCTCGGCGGCATGGCCGAGGACGGTCCCGCCGACCGCGAGCCGCTCGTACGGGTCCTGCGCGTCCGCCAGGTCGTCCAGCGCGTCGGTGAGCACGTACCGCTTCGTCTCGACCGCATCCGCCCCCAACTCCGGGGGCCCCGCCAGCAGATCGGCCTCCGCCAGCGCGCGGGCCCGCCCGGCCTCCCCGCCGGTGTCGACCAGCACGAGCCCGGTGGCATACATGCTCTGCAGCACCGCGCGCCGGGAGGCGACGTCCGCGGCGAACAGCTCGGCGAGACCCTCGCGGGTGTGGACGAACAGCTCCACGAGGCGCCCCTCGACCCGGACCGTCTCCCGGTACGTCTCGCCCCCGTCGGCGACGAGCACCGCCAGGTCCAGATCGCTGCTCGCCGTGGCCCGCCCCGCGGCGGTGGATCCGGCCAGAACGGCCGCGAGGGCTGCGGGAAACCGGTCGTGGACGATGCTGCGGGCCAGGTCGAGGGGTGCGCGGTGAGGGATCATGGCGGCAGTATGGCAGCGCCCGCGGACCGGGCCTCAGCCGGCGATCGGGTACAGGGTGCCGCGCCGGCCCTCCGCCGAGGCCAGCCATTCCAGCTTCGCCGCCGTGTCGGTGGCCGGCCACGGGGTGTGCAGCACGATCGACAGGTCGGGGCGGGCCGGCACCCGGAGCTGCGTCGACTCGAAGAACAGCGTTCCCACGACCGGGTGTTCCAGCTCCTTGCGCATCTGTCCGCCCGGCTGGACGTCCTGCTGCTCCCACAACGCGGCGAACTCGGGGCTGAGTTCCTTCGCCTCCTCGACCACCGCCATGAACCCCTCGTCCTCGGGCCCCTCCGAGCACGCCGCCCGGAACTGGGCGACCACGGTGCACGCGATCTCCTCCCAGCGCTTGGAGCGGGACCGGTACAGCGGATCGGTGAAGAACGCGATCAGGCAGTTCTGCACGATCTCCGGCCGCATGCCGAGCACCATCGCGGCCGCGTCGTTGTACATCACCGTGTTCCAGTACGCGTCCATGATGTGCGCCGGGAACGGCATCCACGCGTCGATCAGCCGCTGCAGCCCGTCGCACATGTTCCGGTCGGCCGGCGCCACCTGCAGCGCCGGCGGATTGAGCCCGGCCAGGACGTACAGGTGGCGGCGCTCCGCGCTCGACAGCTTCAGCACGCGCCCCACGGAGTCCAGGACCTGAGGCGACACGGTGATGTCCCGCCCCTGCTCCAGCCACTGGTACCAGGAGACCCCCACCCCGGCGAGCACGGCCACCTCCTCGCGGCGCAGCCCGGGCGTGCGGCGGCGGGCCCCGCCGTCCGGCAGGCCGGCCTGCGCGGGCGTGACCCGCGCCCGTCTGCTCATCAGGAATTCCCGCAGCTCGGAACGGCGGTGCTTGTCGATCGGCGTGGCCACGAACTCCCCCTGTCGTCTGCCTGGTGGTGCCACCAACAGGATAAGTTCCCACTCTCCACGGTCATTCCGGGGCCGCGAGGGTGGAGCCATGGCAATCGACACCCAGACGACGACCCCCCGTGCGGCCGAGACCCGCACCGGTACCACGGCCGGGAGCGGCGCCGCGGTACCCGCCGGCGCCGCCGATCGGCTCACCGGCCGGGCCAAGCTGGTCCTCTTCGTGCTCTGCGCCGCCCAGTTCATGGTGGCGCTCGACTTCTCCGTACTGAACGTGGCCCTGCCCGCCCTCGGCAAGGACCTCGGCCTGAGCCGGTCCGCCCTGCAGTGGGCGGTCACCGCCTTCGCCCTGCCCTCGGGCGGCTTCCTGCTCCTCTTCGGCCGGATCGCCGACCTCTTCGGCCGCAAGAAGCTCTTCCTCATCGGCCTCGCCGTCTTCGGCGCCGCCTCGCTCCTCGCCACCCTGGCCTGGAACCCGGCGGCCTTCCTGGCCGGGCGCGCCCTCCAGGGCCTGGGCGCCGCGGTGATCGTGCCGACCGGCATGTCGCTGCTGACCACCACGTTCCCCGAGGGCCCGCTGCGCGACAAGGCGCTCGGCATCTCCGGCACCCTGCTGTCCCTCGGCTTCACCGTCGGCATGGTGCTCGGCGGCGTCATGACCGACACCCTCGGCTGGCGCTCCACCATGGGGCTCCTCGCCCTCACCGCCGTGGTGGTCCTCGCCCTCGCCCCCGGCCTGCTGCCCGAGTCGCGGACCCCGCAGCGGCCGCGCCTGGACGTACCGGGTGCGGTCACCGTCACCGGCGGCCTCCTCTCCCTGATCTACGCCCTGTCCACGGCGGCCCAGCGCGGCTTCGGCGACGCCGACGTGTGGGGCACCCTCGCCGCCGGGGTGGTCCTGCTCCTCACCTTCGTCGCCGTCGAGTCGAAGGCCGCCGCCCCGCTGGTCTCGCTGCCGATGCTGAAGCGGCGCACGGTCGCCTGGGGCAACGCGGCCGGTCTGGTGACCTTCGCGATGATGTCCACGGTCATCTTCGTCCTGACGCTCTACCTCCAGGAGACCCTGCACCTGTCCTCCTTCCGGACCGGCCTGGTCTTCGGCGTCCAGGGCGTCGCGTCCGCCTTCGCCGGCTCGTACGCCCCCAAGGTCATCGGCCGCTTCGGCGCCCGGCGCACCCTGATCGCCTCCCTGCTCGGCCAGGGCGCGTTCACCGGGGCGCTCCTCGCGGTCGGCTCCGGGTCGGGGGCCCTGATGGCGACCGTCGCCGTGTCGGTGGCCAGCATGTTCCACCTCGGCGCGATCATCGCGTACGGCCTCGTCTCGACGAGCGGGCTGCGCGACGAGGAGCAGGGGCTGGCGGCCGGGCTGGTCACCACCACCCAGCAGGTCGGCCTCACCATCGGCATCCCCCTGCTGGGGGTCCTGGCCACCACGCAGGCCTCGCTGTTCGACGGGGTGCGCACGGTCCTCGCGATCGACGCGGCCCTGGTCCTCGCGGCGGCGGTCCTCGTCGGCATCGGGCTGCGCGACCGCGCCGCCGAGTGAGCCGGCGGCGTACCGCAGCGGCCCCGGCACGGCGGCCGCAGCCGCAGGCGCCGGCGCAGACGGCGGACGGGGGACCGGCTCACCGCCGGTCCTCCGTCCGCCCGTCGGGGCCGCAGCACCTCAGCCGATCAGGGCCTGCTCGATCTGCCGGGTGGTCTGCCGGGCCACCCGCGGCTCCGTCGCGGCGTGGTGCACGTAGGCGTTCAGGCCCGTGGCCAGCGCCCAGCCCCGCCCCCTGGCCCAGGTGGCGTCGTCGACGCCGAGCGCCGTACGGAAGGCGGCCCGCGCCCTGCCCGTCAGCAGGGTGAAGGCGAGGGTGAGATCGCAGGCGGGATCGCCCGTGCCGAGCTCGCCGAAATCGATGACCGCGCTGGGCCGCCCCCCGCAGGTCAGGACGTTTCCGGTGTGGAAGTCGCCGTGGTACCAGACCGCAGGCCCGTCCCACGCCCCGGCCCCGAGCGCCTCCTCCCACAGCCTGAGCAGGGCCCCCGAGTCGAACACACCGGCCGTACGGCGGATCGCGGCCCGCGTGGCGGCGTCCCGCCCGGACAGCGGCCGGCCGGCCGGCTCCGCGGGTGCGCCGGCCGTGGGAATCCGCTGCAGGGCGGTCAGGAACCCGGCCAGGGCCTCGGCGGCCGGCACGGATCCGGCGAGGGCCTCGACCGTGGCGACCTCGCCGTCGAGCCAGCGGGACACCGCCCAGGGCCACGGATACCGGAGGCCGGGCCGGCCCGCGGCCACCGGCTCCGGAACGGCCAAGGGCAGGTGGCCGGCGAGCCGCGGAAGCCACCGCGCCTCCTTCTCGGCCTGCCCGACGGCGTCCGCGTGCCGCGGCAGCCGTACGGACAGCTCCGGCCCCAGGCGGTGGATCACGTGGTCCGACCCGCCGGGCGCCACCGGCCGCAGGGGCAGATGCCCCCACTGCGGGAACTGCGCCCGTACCAGCCGCCGGACCAACTCCGTGGTGATGACGGGCCGATCCGCGCCCTCCACCGGCATCCCCCCTCCCCGCCGTGCCCGGCCGGGCACGAGTGGTTGCAGGCCATCCCACCCCCTCCCCGGAGGGCCTGTCGACCGGATTTCCGCCGCGCCGCGCCCCTCCTGGCGGGCACACCATCACCCAGGCACCCAGGCACCCAGGCACCCAGGCACCCCGGCACCCTCTCAGCCGCGCAGGCTGCGCGCACTGTGGCCCCGGCGGGCCACCGCCGCCGCCGGCGGCCGCGCGGTCGTGCGCAGCAGGTGCTCGGCCTGTTCCACCCGAAGGTCCTGCACCAGGCGGACGGGGGAACAGCCGGACGTACGGGTCACCGCGCGCTGGAGGGTGCGCTCGCTCACCCCCGGCGCGCGGGTGGCCTGCGCGGGGGACAGCGGCTCACCGATCCGGGCGCGCACCCTTGCTCGAACGCCAAGAAGACCAGCGGGTCGTGCCGGGCGAGCGCGCTCGGGATCCTGTACGCGGCCTGTGAGGCGCGGTCGTCCACCACGAGGTGGCACCACGCCAGGTCGGCGAGGGCAGGGCTGTGCAGTCGTACGACCGCCGGCGCCAGGTCGAGGTGTCCGAACGCGGCGGCGCCAGTCACCAACCTGCGCCGCCCTGCGGCCCTGACCGCGGCCCGGGCGGACCGGCTCAGTCCGTCTCGGCCTCCAGGGCCGCGGCGGCCCGGGGCACGACGGGCGGGCCCGGGGCCAGCTGCCGGCGGAGGAAGGCGACCATCCTCTCCCGGGCCTCCAGGGCGAGGTGGCCGGGGGTCTCGCGGACCTCGCGGGTCAGCACCGAGTGGGCCCGCCGGCCGAAGCCGCCGCCGTTGCCCGGCCCGGAGTCGAGCTCGATGTACTCGAAGGCCTCGCCGAGCCGCTCGCGCAGGGTGGCGAACCGCTGACCCGGGGCCAGGCCGTCCTCGGAGAACCGCAGCCCCAACACGCACAGCCCCTCGTCCCGGGTGCGCCGGGCCACGTCGAGCAGCTCGGCCTCCGACAGGCCCGGGTCGGCGCGGTGCGCGGCCGTCAGCGGCAGCGGCAGCGAGGGCTGGCTGAGCACCGCCGCAAGCACCGCACCCTCCACGGCGGCGGCCAGGGCGAACCCGCCGGAGAAGCACATCCCGACCACCCCGACGCCCGGGCCCGGGGTCCGCTCGCCCAGGCGGTGCGCCAAGGCCCGGACCCAATCCGCCACGGGGCGGCGCGCGTCCGTCGCGAAAGCCGCGAACTCCCGGGAGACGCAGGCCCGCGCGATGGACACCGCGGCCCGCGGGTCGGCATCGGAGCGCCCCGGCACGCCGAACAGCGACGGGAGCACCACCGTGAACCCGCTGTCCACCACGTGCTGCGCCAGGCCGAGCACCGCCGGGGTGATGCCGGGCAGCTCCGGCAGCAGGACCACGCCGGGCCCCTCGCCCTGCTCGTAGCAGTCGTGGGTCATGCCCTGCCAGGAGAACGGCTCCCGGCGCCAGGCGTCCAGGGTGGATACGGGCGGTGTTCCGCTCAAGGTGACCTCTCAGGGGTGGGGGGCGAGGTGCTGTCCGGCCGTGCTGCGCCGGATTCCACCGGCAGTATCCACCCGTTGCCCGGTGGGGGACCCCGCGGGGGCGGCCTCCTCCGGAGCCGGCCCGGGCGGCCGCACGGACGGCGGCCCAGCCACCGCCCGGCGGCGCAGGGCGCGCGGGCCCCACCAGTTGACGTCGCGCAGCAGCGTCATCGTGGCCGGCACCAGCAGGCACCGCACCAGCGTGGCATCGACCACGACCACCACCGCCAGTGCGACGGACAGCTGCTTTACCACCGTCAGCTCGCCCGTGGCGAACCCGATGAAGACCACGCACATCAGCGCCGCCGACGAGCTGATGATCCGGGCGGAGCGCTGCAACCCCAGCTCGACGGCGCGGTCGTTGCCGACGCCCGCGTCGTACAGCTCCTGGATCCGGCAGAGCAGGAACACCTCGTAGTCCATCGACAACCCGAAGGCCAGGGCGAAGACGACGACGGGCAGCCAGTACCCCAGCCCGCCCAGCGTGTGCACCCCCAGGAGCCCGGCCGCCCACCCGTCCTGGAAGACCAGCACCAGCGCGCCGAACGACGCCCCCAGCGACAGGGTGTTCATCGCGACCGCCTTCAGCGGCAGCAGGACCGAACCGGTCATCAGGAACAGCAGCACGCAGGTGGTCAGCCCGATCAGGGCGGCCGCGCGCGGCGCGTGCTCGGCGACCTCCGCCCGGAAGTCCACGTCCACCGCGCTGCGCCCGGTGACCCACGCCGGGAAGCCGGCCGGCCGCGCCTCGCGCAGCCGGTGCACCAGCCGCTCCGCCGGCGGGTCCCCGTCGCCGGCCCGAGCGGCCGCCGGTACGACCCGTACGACGGCGAGGCCCGGCGCCGCGGCCGTGGCCCGGCCCACCTCCTGCACCTGCGGCAGGTCCCCGAACCGGTCGGCCCACGCCTGGAGGCCGGCCGGACCGGTCCGGGCCACCACGACCACGGCGTCGGCCCGGTGCTGCGGGAACCGCGCCGCCACCAGGTCTGCGTACCGACGGGCCTCCGCCCCCGGCGGCAGCTGCTGCTCCCCGACCGGGCTGACCAGGTGGACCCGCAGGAACGGCGCGGCGCAGGCGAGCAGCAGCACCCCCACCCCCAGCGCCGCCGGCAGGGCGTGCCGGCGCGTCCACCGGGCCAGCCGGGCCGCGACACCGCCGCTGCCGCCCCCGGCGCCCGCGGCGCGCTCCCCGGCGGCGCCGATCCGGTGCGGGAACGCGGCCAGCAGCGCCGGGGTCAGCGTCAGCGCGGCGGCCAGGGACAGGGCGACCGTCCCGGCCGCGGCCAGGCCGATCGCGGCGTAGAAGTCGCTCGGGAACGCGGCGAGTCCGCACAGCGCGGAGGCGACCACCAGGGCGGCGAAGCCCACCGAGCGCCCGGCGCTGCCCATCATCCGGACCACGGCCTCCTCCACCGGCTGCCCGGCCGCCCGCTCCTCCCGGAACCGGCCGACCATCATCAGGGAGTAGTCGACGGCCAGGCCCAGCCCGATCATCGTGGTCGTCGACAGGGCGGGCGAGGTGACGTCGTACCAGCGCGACAGCAGGAGGAGCCATCCCATCCCCGTCACGACGGTGCTCACCGCCGCCAGAAGCGGGACCGAGGCCGCCGCGAGGCCGCCGAAGAGCAGGTACACCGCCACCAGCGTCACCGGCAGCGTGATCAGCTCGCTGCGCCGGGTGTCGGCCACCGACCGGGCGGCGACCGCGCGGCGCGCCCGGTCGTTGCCGCCGAGCGTCACCCCGCTCCCCGGCACGGCGTCGGCGATCCGGCGCAGCCGGGCCTCGGCGGCCGCTTCGGAGCGCTGCCGCGCCGCGTCCGTGAGACCCCGCGCGAACCGTACGGTGACCAGCGCGGCCCGCCCGTCGGCGGCGACGTCGGGATCCCCGCGGACCGCCCCGCCCGGTGCCGGGGCGGGTACCGGTGCCGGTGCGGGTCCGACGGCCGTGGCCGGCACGCTCACGCCCTGCACCCCGCCGATGCCGCCCAGATCCCGCCGCACGGCGGCCAGTTCGCGCCGCAGCCGCGGGTCGGACACCGCCACCCCGGCCACCACGGCGTCGACCTGCCCGCCGTACGGCCGGGAGTCCTCCAGCAGCCGGCTGCCCCGCACCGACTCGTGCGGGGCGACGCTCCAGGCCTGCCGGTCCAGGCGGCCCAGCACGGGACCGACCGCGCCCAGCCCGGCCACCACGAGCACCAGCCACGCCGCCATCACCAGGCGGTGGCGGCGGACGCAGAGCCGGGCGAGCCGGGCCGTCGGGCAGCGGCCGGCAGGCCGGCGGAGGGCGGCGAGGGGGCGGGGGCGGCGGTCACGCCGGGGGACGTCCATCCGGGCAGCTTGGCCGACCGTGCCGCCCGGGCCGCGGCGACCTGCCCCGCGATGATCGAATCGGCCCCACCGTCACCCGGACACCCCACACGGCGGTGCTGGCGGGGTATCCGGGCGGTGCCCCGGCTCAGGGGCAGGGCTGATGGCTTCAGGAGGAGGGACTCACCTGCACCGTCGTGAGCGCGCCCCCCGAGGCCTCCTTCACCACCGCGATCCGCGTCCCGGTGTCCGGCACCTTGACCCCGACCTGCGGCAGCTCCGCGTTCCAGTACGAGCCCCTGTGGTCGTCGAAGACGGGGACCCCCGGCCGCGGCGGAATCACGGTCGGCGCGCCCGCCTTGTGCAGGACGATCCGGTCGCTCGCCCGCAGCGAGAACGGCGCGTCGAAGGTCTGCGCCCGCGCGTTCAGCAGCGAGCCGTCCGCGTGCCGCAGCGGCTCCGGCCGGGCGTCGACCGGCAGCAGCAGCCCGCCGCCCGGGTGGGCCTTGGTGGTGTTGTCGCTGTAGGCGGTGTCCCACAGCCAGATCAGCACACCCTGCTGGTACGGGTAGAACTCCACCTGGTCCCCGGTGAAGCCGAAGTTGTAGGGGCCGGTCTTCAGCTGGGTGCCGTAGCCGGTGTAGCGCCGGTTCTCCACCAGGTAGGCGCGCGGGTG
Source organism: Streptomyces sp. NPDC046866 (assembly GCF_040704625.1). Lineage (NCBI taxonomy): Bacteria > Bacillati > Actinomycetota > Actinomycetes > Kitasatosporales > Streptomycetaceae > Streptomyces > Streptomyces sp. NPDC046866. The sequence goes on along the minus strand of NZ_JBEYXN010000007.1, from coordinate 161,245 downwards.
GCGTTCGCTGCCCGTGCGGCCGTCGGTGCGCGACCACTTGAGCGCGCTCCAGCCGTTCGCGCCCTGCTCCGCGCCGTCGTGGAGCAGTTCGCGCCCGCCGGCGGTGATCCGGAGGTCGTCGAGGGTGACGCCCTTGCCGTGGGTGTTGCCGTCGGACGTGACCCGCAGCCGCAGCTGGAAGCTCTGCCCCGCGAACCGGTCCAGCGGCACGCCGAGCTCCGTCCAGCCGGATGAGGTCCCGGACACGCCCTTCGCCGGGATGGCCGTGCCGCCGACGGTGCCGGGCAGCGGTGTCCAGCTCGTGCCGCCGTCCGTGGAGGCCTCCACCGTCAGGAAGTCGAAGTCCTGCTCGATGTCGTACCAGAGCCGGGCGTCCAGCCGGGCCGGCCCGGACACGCCGGTCAGGTCGACCGTCCGGCCGAGGGTGTTGTCCATGAAGTCGCCGGTGCCGCTCCACCACTGGCTGGCGCCCTCGTACGGGTCGATCAGCTCGGTCCGCGTCTCCGAAGGCGGCAGGTGCACCAGCAGCGCCTGCGGGTCCTCGGTGTTGTAGCCCGACACGCCGAGCACCGCGCGCGTCCGGCGGCCCGCGTCGGCCTCGGTGTACTCGAGCCAGCCGAGCTGGAGCTTGCTCCACGGATCGAGGTCGCCCGGCCAGGCGCCGGTGGTGTTCCGGCCCTTGGCCAGGTACGAGCCCGAGGACATCAGGGACCAGAAGTTGACGCTGTTGTCCCCGTCCGAGCTGTACAGGTCGGGCAGGCCGAGGTCGTGCCCGAACTCGTGGGCGAACAGGCCGGCCCCGCTGTTCTCGCCGCCGGTCAGGTAGTCGCCGGCCCAGATGCCGGAGTCGCCGATCGGCGTGCCGCCGGCCTTGTTGCCCTCGGGGCCCGCGCTGCCGGCCTGGTTCCAGTACGCGAACCACCGGTGCGCCCAGACGGCGTCCTTGCCCTGGGCGCCGCCGCCCCACGTCTGGTCCTTGCCGGCGTGCACGACGACGAGGTGGTCGAGGTAGCCGTCCGGCTCGTCGAAGTTCCCGTCGTGGTCGGCGTCGTAGCGGTCCCACACGTCGTACTCGGCGAGCTGCGCCTTGATCTGCTCCGGCGTACGGCCCTTCGCGCGCTCGGCGTCGTACCAGGCGGCGGTGGCGTCCCGGACCAGGTCCCAGTTGGTGCGGCACTGGCCCGGCTCGGAGCAGTTGTCGGTGCCGTAGCGGGCCTCGTTCCAGGGCAGCTTCACCCAGTCGGAGACGGTGCCGTCCATGTCGTAGCGGCCGGAGGACTGGAGCCGGTAGTAGGCCCGCATCGAGGCCGATTCGGGGTCGGCGGAGAAGAACTGCTTCTCGTAGAAGGACCGGTCGAAGTCCTTGCGCCACAAGGTGTGGTTGTCGTTCGCGGCCGGCTTGCCGATGGTGTTGTGGCGGGGGCCGGGGGTGCCGCCGAAGCGGGGCTTGCCCTCGAACTCGGTGGTGGTGTCCACCTGGTCGCCGAACTCCGCCAGGATGACGAAGACCTTGTCCTTGCGCTCCTGGGCGAGTTCGACGTACCGCTTGCCGACCTTGGCCTGGCGGGGGAGCGTGCCGTCCGCATCCGCCTTGACGGCGGCGGCCGGACCGCCGGCCGCGACGCTCTCCAGCGCCTGCCGGCGCAGGGCCTGCCGCTGGAGTTCCAGGGGCGCGGGCGGGGGTGCGGCGGCGTGCTGCTCGGCCTGCTGCTGTCCGCCCGGGGAAGGGGGCGGCGGCGCGGTGGCCGCGAGCGCGGGGGTGGAGAGGAGGGCGAGCGATATCGCCGCTCCCACCACAGCGAGTCTGCGCAACGTGGCGGACCTTTCCGTGAGTTGGGACGGGGGAGGAGGATGGAGCGCAGGTAATATTTCACATGTCACAGGTGATGGATAGGGGGTCGTCCGTGAGGGGTCGTCGGGTGAGGAAGCGATGACAGTTCGTCCATGAGGCGTTCGACGTACAGCGAGGGCGGTGCGGTAGCCGGCCAGGCACTCGGGCACCGCCCGCAGCCTCCGGGCGGGCGCCGCCCAGTCCTGCGCCGTGAGGGTCGGCGTCAGCGCGAACACCTTCCGCACGCGGTGCAGCGGCGAGGTGGAGTTGTCCACCGCGCGCAGGTGCTCCCCGGCCTCGTACTGGGCGATCTCCGCCTCCAGCCGCTCGCGCGCAGCCGCGCGCACCGCCGCTCGGCCGCGGCCGCGCTGTCCGCGGTGCGGTCGGCGGCGGTGGCGGACGTCTCGGAGACGGTCAGGCGGCGCAGGGTCGTACGGGCCAGGTCGGCCAGGGCGCGGGCCCCGTCGGGGGAGAAGTCCGGCAGCCGGGCGTGCGACTCGGGCACGCCGAGCATCGTGCCCGTGATCGGGTCGAGGGCCGCCAGGGCGTCGACGTGGTCGTCGGAGGTCCGGCGGGGCAGCTCACGCGGGTTCCTCGGCATGCCGTACGACGGCCCGCCCGGCGGTGGGCCGAGTCCGGGCCGGGGGTTGTGGGCCGGTATTCCCCTGCGGAAGAGGCCTGAAGCCCGACCGGGCGGGCTGCCGGTCGGGCTCCAGGCCTCTCGTCGTACGTGCGGTGCGTACGGTGCGCCGTGCGGATCAGGCCGTCACGGGCTCCTGTGCCGCGTCGGCCGTCTCCTCGGGGCGGGGGATGCGGTGCAGGCCCTTGCGGTCGTAGAAGCGGGTCATGCCGAAGCCGAAGACCAGGGAGACCGCCAGCGCGATGCCCATCGCGGCCCAGGCCCGGGTCAGGCCCGCGTCGGCCTGGGCGCCGTAGTAGAGGATCGAGCGCAGGCCGCCGGTGAGCTGGCGCAGGGGCTCGAACTCCGAGAGCGTGCGGAAGAACCCGGGCAGCGCCTCGAGCGGGACCGTGGCGCCGGAGGACGGGACGGCCATGGCGATGAAGACGATCGTGGAGAGCAGCATGCCGGGGGTGCCGAAGACGGCGAGCAGCGCCAGGCCGCTGATGCCGACGACCGCGATGGTGGCGACCGAGTACAGCCACAGCAGGCCCAGGTGGGAGGCGTCCATGTCGAGGAGGCCGACGGTGGTGGCCTCGACCAGGGAGCCCATGACCACGGACAGGCCGAGCATGATGACGGTGTTCACGGCCAGGGTGCGCACGCGGCTCGTGTGGCGGACGGGCGTCCGCCGGCGGAACGGGCCGAAGTCGGTGTGCAGGTAGCCGAGGGCGTTGTCGACCTGGGAGTTGACCACGTTGGCGGCGAGCATGCCGCAGACGAGCAGGACCAGGGCGTAGTAGAAGGCGCTCAGGCCCATGGCGCTGCGGGCGCCGAGCGGGTGGCCGTCGGCGACCTCGACGGCGACCGGGTCGGCGAGCATCAGCTTCGCGGCCGGGGCGAGCTGGGCGCCCTGGCCGGCCGCGCGCCCGAGCAGGTCCTTGCCGAGCTGCGCGGACGCGGCGTGGGCGGCCTTCTGGGCGGCGCCGCTGGCCATGGAGGAGCCGATGCTGCCGGCGGACTGGTTGGTCAGCACGGTCAGGGTCGGCCGGGCCGGCTGCGGCTGGGCCTGGCCCTGGCCCTGCGGCTGGGTCTGGCCCTGCGGAGCCTGGCCCTGTGCCTGGGCCTGGCCCTGGCCCTGCTGCGGGGCGGCGGTCAGGCCCGCCACCGAGGTGGTGAAGTCCGCCGGGACGACCAGCGCGCCGTAGAGCTTGCCCTGGCCGAGCCGCTTGTCGGCCTCCTGCCGGGTCATGGTCTGCCAGGAGATGCTGCGGTTGCCCGCCGCGGACTTCTCGATGCCCGCGACGACCTGCTGGCCGACGTTGACGTGCTTGCCGCCGTTGTCGGCCCCGCGGTCGCTGTTGACCAGGGCGACGGGCAGGTCCCGCAGGTTGCCCTTGGGGTTGACGTTGCCGCCGACGTAGAGCAGCGCGAAGAGGGTGGAGACCACCGCGAGGATGAGGCCTGAGCCGATCCACAGCTTGGGGCTGCGGAGTACGGAGGAGGGCTGAGGGGAAGACATGGCTGCTCCGTCACATCGAGTAGCTGGATATCCGGGCTATCCAGAACTAGATAGTGGCAGTATCTTGCTTGTGTGTCCAGTCGGACCGGCGCCCGCCGGGCCGCACCACCGCGAGGAAGCCGCATGAAGATCTCGGAGCTCAGCCGCAGCACTGGCGTGCCGGTCGCCAGCATCAAGTACTTCCGGCGGGAGGGCCTGCTGCCCGCCGGCCGCGCGACGGCCGCGACCCTCGCGGAGTACGACGAGGAGCACGTCCACCGCCTGCGGCTGATCAAGGCGCTGACCAGCCTCGGCGGGCTCTCCATCGCCGCGACCCGGGAGGTGCTGGCCGCGGTCGACCGGGCCGACACCACCGACGGCACCCTCGGGGCGATCAGCTATGCCCTGCCGGTGCCCGTCGCCCAGGCGCCGGCCGGCGACCCCGAACGGGAGGCGGAGGACGAGGCCGCCGCCGCGGCGGACGTGGCCGAGCTGATCGAGGCCATGGACTGGCAGGTCCCCGACACCTCCCCGCACGTCGGGGGCCTGGCCGGCGCCCTGAAGCAGCTCCGCCGGCTCGACCCCGGCTACCGGCCCGGCGGCCTCGTCGCGTACGCGGAGCTGGCCCACTCCATCGCCCGGCTGGACCTGGAGCGCGCCTCCACGCTCGACGATCCCGCGGCACTCGCCGAACGGGCCGTCATCGTCTTCGCCCTCTCCGCGCCCGTGCTCGAACTGCTGCGGCGACTGGCCCAGGAGGACCTGGTGCGCCGCCGGACCGCCGAGTGCGGCGCCCCGCAGCCGGAGGCCGGCGGGCGCTGATCAGATGCGGAAGACCCGCGCCAGGTGGTCCACCAGCACGGTGGTCCGCTCCGGGACGCTCAGCGGGGAGAGCCGCGTGCCGAGGTGGCCGTCCGGGCGGACGACGAAGGCCGCCGAGCCTTCGGTCCGGTACCGCAGGGCGAACTCGCCCCTGCTGTCGACGAAGACCGGCAGGGGCGCGCCGTCGGCGTCCGTCGCCCCGTACCGGACGTCGGACTCGGCCTCGGCGCCCGCGTCGGCGCCCGTGTCGACGCCCGTGCCGGTGTCGGTGTCGGCGTCCGTTTCCGTGGCCGTGTCGCTGTCGGCCGGGCCCGCGAGGACGACGAACGCCGGCATCGGGGCCGTACCGGTCGAGCGCCGCACCCCGGCGACGAGCTCGCCGCAGGAGGCCACCGCCGCGGGCGAGTCGGCGTACAGCACCAGCACGTGCCCGCGCTCGCGCAAGAGGTCGTACAGCCGCAGCGGCACGGCCGCCACCGCGGAGGTCAGACCGCCGCAGTCGGGGGCCCGTTCGCCCGGGCCCGGGCCGTCCGCCCCGGCCGCCCCCGGCCCCACGATGGGGCTGTCGGGGTACGCCACCAACAGCTGCGCCTCGCGGAGCATGACGGTGGAGGGTTCGTCCGGGTCCGCCTCCACGCCCTGGGCGGCGTGCCGCACCGTGCGGCCGACCACCTCTTCCCCGACGGGGCGCCGCTCGGCGTCGTAGCTGGCGAGCAGCCGCGGATGCGCGCTGCCGTCCAGGGCCAAGGCCAGCTTCCAGGCCAGGTTGTAGGCGTCCTGGATGCCGGTGTTCATCCCCTGGGCGCCGGTCGGCGGGTGGATGTGCGCGGCGTCGCCCGCGACGAAGACCCGGCCGTCGCCGTACCGGTCGACCAGGCGGTGGCTGATGCGGAAGACGGAGGACCAGCGCATCGCCGACGCCGTGGTGGGCTCGGGCGACAGCCGGTCCAGGACCGCCTGGATGTGCTCGATGCCGGGCGTGCGGCCGGCCTCCAGGCCGTGGCCGATGCCGTCCTGCTGCGCCGCGGCCTCCGCGGAGAGCTCCGGCGGCACCAGCATCGACATGCGGTAGCGGTGGCGTCCGGGCAGGGGGATGCAGACCAGGACGTCGTCCACCGCCCCGTCGACGCCGTGGTGCACGGAACGCACCCCGTACCCCTGTGGCAGGCCCCAGTCGACCTCCACGTCCGCGAGCATGTACTCCTCGGGGAGCGCGCCGCCCTCGAAGGCCAGCCCGAGGGACTTGCGGACGGTGCTGTGCGCCCCGTCGCAGCCGACCAGGAACCGCGAGCGCAGCTCCTGCTCCTCGCCTTCGGCCGTCATGATCCGGCAGACGACCCCGTCCGCGTCCTGGGTGAAGGACACCAGCTCGGTGCCGCGCTCGACGGCGGTGCCGAAGCGGGCCAGGTGCTCCTCGAGGATGCGCTCGGTCTCGTACTGGGGCAGGGCGGCGAACCCGTACGGCACCTCGGGGGGCAGCCGCAGGTCGATGCGGCCCTGCGGGGCCCCGTCGAGGTACATCAGCTGGCCCCGCAAGGGGACGGCGGCCTCCAGGGCGGCGCGGACCGTGCCCATGCGGTCCCAGACCTCGAGGGTGCGGGGCTGGATGCCGACGGCCTTGGCGTAGGGGAGGCGGGCCGGGAGCCGGTCGATGATGCGGCAGTCGACGCCTTGGCGGCGCAGCTCCGCGGCTGCGGTCAGCCCGACGGGGCCGGCGCCCACGATGAGCACATCGGTATCCGCCACTGGCCTCTCCCGCCGAAGGCCCCCCTGGCTGCCGCCCTTCCATGGTCGGGCCGCCGCCCCGGTCCGGCGACTCGGCCCCACCCCTGCCGGGTCCCGCTGCGCGGCCGCTCCCCTCCCCGCCCCTTCCCGCAACCGGGTCCTGCGGCCCCGGCCCCCGCCGCGGGGCTGCGCCCCCGCAATCCAGCCCGCGCGGCGTTTGAGCGCACCGGGCGCGAAGCGCACGGAAAAGGGGTCCGGGGGCGGAGCCCCCGGTTTCGGGAAGGGGCGGGGAGGGGAAGAGGCTCCGCGCAGCGGCGGCGGCCGACGCTGCCGCTAGAGGCGGGTGTCGATCACCGTGCGCAGTTTGCCGCTGGTCGGGATGCGGTCGAGGGCAGAGCCAGGGACCGCCTCCACCGTGAGGTCCAGCAGCCGGGCCTCCACCGCCGAGCGGAGTTCCGGATAGCCGGCCAGGAGCACCTCGCGCAGCCGGGCGGGATCCGTCGTCGCCGTGCGCTCCACCCGTACGGTGAGCCGCTCGCGCGCGGCCCCCGACCCGATCAGGATCTGCAGCTCCCCGCGGTGGCCTCCCTCCTCCTCGGCCAGGGCCACGAAGCGGCGGTGGTTCAGCAGGTACGTCGCGACCCGCATGACGTCACCGGTGCGGCCCTGCAGTTCGAACCGCGGGGCGTGGCTGCCGCACGGGCAGCGCCCGGGGACGGCCCGGCCGAGGTCGCCTATGACGTACCGGCCCAGGTACTGGCCGCGGCGGGCGTGGGTGGTGAAGACCAGGCGGCCCGTCTCGCCCGGGGGCACGGGCCGGTCCTCCGCCACGTCGAGTATCTCCAGCGTGTGCAGGTCGGCGTGGAGGTGGTGGACTCCGCCGGTGCTCTCGGTGCACTGGTAGCCCAGCGGGCCGAGGTCGGTGCTGCCGTAGGTGATGGAGCGGACCACCTCGATGCCGAACTCCTCCTTCAGCACCCGCTGCTGCTCCGGCGTGAAGTGCTCGCCGCCGTAGAAGACCTTGCGCAGGCCGCCGTAGGCGCGCAGCGCGTCGGCCTCTGCGTGCAGCAGCTGCCACAGGTACGAGGGCATGCCGAACAGCGTGTCGGCGCCGTGGTCGATCAGCGCCTGCGCCGTCTCGCGGTGGTCCGGGCCCGCGGCGAGCGGCAGTTGGACACCGCCGAGCCGCTCGAGGACGGAGAAGAAGCTGATGAAGCTGCCGTACATGCCGCCGCAGTAGAAGAGGTTGGCGGTCCGGTCGGCGACCGGGTCGTAGCCGGCGGCGAGCAGGCCGCGGGCCGCGGCGTGCATCTGGGTGTCGTAGTCGTCGTAGCTGAACAGCGACAGCGCCGGGGCGCCGGTGCTGCCGCCGCTGCGGAAGTACAGCTCGGCGTCGGCTCGGGCGACCTGCCCGTTGAGGGCCTGGACCTCTTCCTTGCCCCGGAGCGGGCCGGAGGGCTGCGGCAGGACGACGGGACGGGCCAGGTCGTCCAGGCAGGCGGTGGTGGCGAAGAGCTCCGGGTCGGCCTGGACGGCGACGCGGCGGCTGTAGCGCTGGAGCGCGTACACGCCGTCGTGCGGCTCGCCCGCGTAGCTCTCCAGCATGGAGCCGACCGGCGTGACCCGGGTGACCCCCGCGGCCAGGGCGGTGCGGGAGAGCTCGGCGATGTCGCCGCGGGAGCCCGCGATGCCCGCGGTCTGCAGGTAGCGCCGCATGGGCCGCAGGGTGGCGATCAGCTGCTTGCGCGGCAGCGGCTTGACCCACACGCTGCGGTGCAGCGGCGAGGCGGTGAGCGGGGAGCGGACGTCGGCCATGACCCGCCACCCACCGTCGGCCGCCGCGAACACCCGGGTCAGGCCGAGGTGTTCCTCCAGGCGGGCCACCAGCTCGGTGGTGGTGAGCTCGGCCTCCTCGGCCGGGTCCGGCTCCTCGACGCCGAGGCCGCCCGCCGCGGCAGGCCGGGCGCCGAGCACGGCGGCGAAGCGCTCGGCGAACGCGAACACCTCGGCCTCGTCCTCGGTGTCGAGGTAGACCACCTGCGGGCTGGAGCAGGCCTGCTGCTCGTACAGGCAGACGTCGTCCGCCAGGGCGCCCAGCACGGCCGGCTCCGACCACGCGTCGGCCGTCAGGTACGCGAAGGAGATCCGGTGCCCCCACTCCACCAGCCGGCACCCGGCCGGCACGTGGGCGGCGACCCCGGCCACCGCGCTCTCCCCGCCCCACACGGCGACGGCGTCGGCCGGCGCACACATCAGGCGCAGCCACTCCTGCCGGGAGGAGGGGAAGCGCAGCACCATCACCCGCGCCGCCAGGGCCCCGCTGGGGTCCAGGGCCGCCAGCTCGGCCATCAGGTGCTGGGTCAGGAGGGTGTCGGCGCTGCTGGTCTTCAGCACGTTGACGTTCCCCGCGAGCAGGCCCTCGACGATGCTCAGCGGGGCGACGGTCGCCGCGTTGCCCGGCGCGATGTGCGCGACCATGCCGACCGGCGCCCACGCCTCGTAGACCGTCTCCCGCGGGTCGGCCCGGTTCAGCCGGCCCGGTGCGGCGCTTCCCAGTTCCCGGCGGAGCTTGCGGCTCAGCTCGCGGCGCCCCAGCAGGCGGCCGAGCTCGCCGAGGACCGCCGGGTCCTCGCCCTCGGGCAGGTGCGCGGCCAGCCGGGTGCGGACCGGGTGCTCCGGGTCGAGCAGCGCGCCGGCGAGGGCGTCGCAGGCGGCCAGGACGGTCTCGGTCTCCAGCGGGGCGGCCAGGGCGGCCTCGACCGCGGCCGGCAGGTCCGCCAGCCGGCGGCCGGCCTCCTCGTCGCCGACGAACGCGCCCTGCCAGTAGTGGTGGTGGTCGTCTCGCATGGTCACGCCATTCCCTTCATCAGTTCCGCTGCGGCCACCGCGCAGCTCCGGTTGCGGCTCACCCCGGCCCGGCCGTGGACGGTGAACCAGGGGGTGTCGAGGTCGCAGCCGCAGGCCTCGCCCGGCTGGAGGGAGGCGAGGTCGCCCATCAGCACGCTCTGCGCCGGCACCGAGGTGATGTACGGCGAGACGAGGTGCAGGTAGCCCTGCTCCCCGTACGGCAGCGGCTCCAGCGTGCGGGTGGAGCGGATCGACACCCGGGACCAGACGGGCGCGTGCAGCCGGTGGTGGTCGCACTCGATGTACGGGATGCAGTGCTCGACCGAGCCGAAGGTGTCCCGGATCCGCTCGCCCGGGACGCCGAGCTGCTCGGTGACGCGGGCGTACAGCTCCTCCTTGCCGATGCGCCGGTCGGCGTGCCCCTTCCAGCCGCCGCCCAGGATCACCAGGGATCCCTCGGGCAGTTGCAGCGGCGCCATCCCCATGGCCCGCATCCGCTCCAGCGTGAAGAACAGGAACGCCGGGAAGCCGAGGATGCGGACCGGGGCGTCGTCCTGCGCGAAGCGCCGCAGCGCGGCGATGCAGCCGAAGGGGTCGAACTCGTGCTCGCCGCCGGTGTGGCGCAGCGCGTACTCGACGCTGCGCGCCGGGGCGAAGTCGCACAGGTAGTTGTCGGTGAAGGCGGTGCCCAGGTTGAGGGAGGGCGCCGGCTCGTAGCTGTACAGGAGGTAGTTGACCTCCTGCCCGGGGGTGATCCAGCCGTTGCGGTCGAAGATCCGGGCGACCATGCGCTGCGCGGAGCGGATCGTCCAGCGGTCGAAGAACATCTGCGACTTCTGGCCGGTGGTCCCGGAGGAGGTCAGGTGCAGGTCGACGTCCTCGCGGGGGATGGACAGCACCTCGTGCCGCTTGAAGAAGTTCGCGTGGACCAGCGGCGTGCGGTACGGCCCGTCGGGCGCGGTGGCCTCGTACAGCGAGCGGAAGAACGGCGACCGCTCGGCGTGCCAGGCGTTGATCTCCGCCATGGCGGCGGCGAACAGCTCGTCCTCGGCGGGCCCGCACGCGTACGGGTCCACCAGGTCGCACAGTTGCTGTACGTGCGGCAGGAGGGCGGGGTCGGGCACGCCGACCGGGGCGAGATGGGGGTTCACGGGGCAACCTCGGGTGGGGTGGGCAGGTGCGTCGACGCCCAGGCCGACACGTAGCAGTCCAGGTAGGGCTGGAGGGGCGGTTCGACGGCGACGCCGCGGAAGTCGATCCGCTCGGTGGAGCGGGACAGCACGGCGTAGTCGTGGAAGCCGTCGCCGTCCGCGCGCATCGCCGGGTAGAGCGCGCCGGCGACGAAGCCCTGGGCCAGGAAGGCCGACAGGGCTTCGTGGTGCGCGAGCGGCACCAGTGCCTCCACGTAGCCGGCGCCGGCGCGGGCCAGCGCGCGGGTGACCGGTTCCAGGCACTCGGCCGCGGCGGCCGGGTCCGGGTGGGCCGTCAGCAGGGAGCAGTAGCCGCCGGCGCGGTTGAGGTAGGCGTACACCTCGAAGCTGCCGTCCTCGGGGGTGAGCAGCACGTTCGGGGTGTGCAGCGGGTAGAACCAGCCGTCGGAGCCGGGGAAGCGCTCGCGGAAGCGGCGCCGGACGAAGGCGGCGGCCTCGATCATCTCCAGCCGCACGGCGGCCGCTTGACCGGTGGACGCCGGTGCCGGCACCGGTGCAGGGGCGGTGGCGCGCACGCCGGGGTAGCCGATGCCCAGCGCCTCCGCGGTGGTCCGCAGCAGGGGCAGGAGCGCCGCGGGCACTTCGGTGACGGGGATCCGGCGGTCGAGCACCCCGGCGCTGTGACGCGCGTAGAGTGCGAGGCTTTCGCGGCTGCTGAGATCCACCGCATTGGGCAGGATGCCCAGCGGCCTGAACCCGTTGCGGGCGACGACCCGTTGCGGCCCGGCGCTGACGGTCCGGACGGTGGCGTAGACCGAGTCCAGCCGCCCGGTGTCCAGCATCCCCGCGCACAGCGCCTCGGTCAGTGCGGCGGCCAGGCCGCCGGACCGGTGCTCGGGGTGCACGGCGATGCCCTCCAGGCGGCCGATGCGGCTGCCGGCCTCGCTGCGGATGGCGGCCGAGGCGGTCAGCGCCCCGGAGTCCGCGCACCGGCCGACGAGCCACAGGGAGTGCGGGTCCCCGATGAGCCGGGCCATCTCGGCCGGGTCGGTGCCGAGGGCGACGGGGTAGTGCGGGCCGTAGACGGCGTAGTAGAGCTGGCGCAGTTCGGCGATGTCGGAGCAGGCGGCTTCCGTGATGACGAGGCTCACTGCTGCCCCCCGACCGGCTCGGCGCCCTGCTCGGCGCCCGGTCGGGCCTCGGCTGCAGACTCGGCCCCCCGGGAGCCGAGCAGGGCCAGGGCGACGGCCGCGGGGGCCAGGCCCGCGCCCTGCACCAGGCACAGGACCTGCGGCGACAGGTGGTCGCCCGCGGTGCCGAACACCAGCGAGGCCACCGGCAGGGACGCGCCGAGCACGGCCTGCATCACGGCGAAGAAGCCGGGCTTGTCGGCGGTGGGCACCAGCCGCTGGAACAGGGCGACGAAGCGCACGCTGACGGCCCCCGCGCACCAGCCGGCCACGGCCAGACAGCCGGAGATGACCGCGCGGTGCGCGAACAGCCCCGGCGCGGCCAGGGCGAGCGCCATCAGGCCCAGGCAGTACGCGCCGGCCGCGGTGGGCCGGCCCGGGATGCGGGTCCCGGTGAAGGCGCCGACGAGCGCGCCGGTGCCGAGGGAGGCCTCCAGCAGGGCGACGGTACCGCCGCCGCCCTCGAGGACGGAGCGCGTGTAGAGCGGGATGACCACGAACACGGCCGCGGTGAACAGGTTCGCCGCGGTGAAGCAGACCAGGATCCGGCGCACGTACGGCAGTTCGCCGAGGATGCGGCGCAGGGTGCGCCGCGGGGCGGCCGGCGGAGGCCCGCCGGCATCGCTGCCGCCGGTGCCGCTGCTGTCGCCGCCGTCCGCGGCCGCCGGGCTGCCGAACCGTGCGCTCGTCACCAGGGCGGCCGCGGCCAGGTAGGCGGCCGCGCAGCCCGCGGCCAGCCAGGCCAGGCCCGCCCGGTCCATGACGAGGGCGCCGAGCAGCGCCCCGCCGAGTCCGGCCAGGGACTGGGTGGACAGCTCGAAGCCGGTAGCCGTCTCGATGTCCGCGTCCTCGACGAGTTCGGGCACCGACGTGGTCAGGCACGGGTCGAAGAAGGCCTGGCAGGTGGCCAGGGCGAGGGCGGCGGCGTAGACGGCCGCGAGCGGCAGGGCGCCGTCCTGCGCCCACAGCGCGAGCAGCGCGGAGCCGGCCCCGGCCAGCGCGGCAGCGCCCCGCAGCACCGAGCGGTGCGCGAAAGCGGCGACGGCCTTGGCCACGACCGGGGCCAGGACCACGGCGGGCAGGGTGCAGGCGGCCATGAACAGCCCGGAGGCCAGGCCCCCCGCGTCCTGGACGGCGTACGCGACCAGCCACCAGGAGACGCCCACCTGGAACATCCGCACCGAGGCCTGGGTCAGCACCTGGCCCAGCCACACGGCGCCGAACGCCCGGTTGCGCACCACGAGCGGCATGCGCCGCGCATCGGACGGGGCGGGCGCGTCGGCTGGTGCGGCCTGCGCGGGGGCCGCTGCCGCGGATGCGGCCGGGGCCTGCGGCGTGGCCCGTGCCGGGGCGGTCATGCGGTCGGCCTCTCGTCGAGGACCCGGACGAGCTTGCCCGAGCGCGGGTTGACGGCGAGGTCGCGGTGGCGCACCCACTCCACGCTCAGCGGGTGCACGAACCCGGCGCGGACGCTGTCCGGATAGAGCGGCCGGGCGGCCTCGAGTCCGGTGACGACCGCCTTGGCGAGGGTCTCCAGCTCCGGGGGGCCGTCCTGTGCGCCGTCGGGGGCCGTCGCCAGCCGCAGGACGAGCCCGTCGCGGCCGTCCCAGCGGCGTACGACGAGCTGCATGCCGACGATCCGCCCGGCGGTGTCCGCGGCCGCCACGGCGTCCTGGGCGTCCTGGGTGTACAGGGACACGGGCCCGACCCGTACGCCCTCCTCGGCGCGGCCCAGGATCCGGAAGTGGCCCGGCCCCGTGCCGGTCCACTCGGCCCGGTCGCCCGCGGGGTAGCGGATCACCGGCATCAGGCGCCGGAACAGGCTGGTGACGACGACGCGGCCCGGCCGGCCGGGTTCCGTGATCGGCTCGCCGGTGGTGTCGTCGAGGATCTCGACGACGGAGTACGGCTCGAAGGCGCGGTGCACGCGGGCGTCGGGGCCCGGCACGGGCCGGCCGAGCAGTCCGGCGTCGACGCTGGCGTAGCCGACGGAACGGGCCTCGGCGCCGGGGAAGGCGGCCGCCAGCAGGCGCCGCTGGTCCGCGAAGAGCGCCTCGCCGCCGAAGAGGAGCAGCTCCACTGCGGGCAGCCCCACGCCCGCGCCCAGGACGTGCTCGGCGAGCCGGCACAGCGTGGTGGGAGTGCCGGCCAGCACCTGGGCGCCGAGGTCGCGCAGGGTCGGGACGGTGGACTCCAGGGGCGCGGCCCCGCCGATGGGCAGGCGGACGTTGTCCACGGGCGCGTGCGCGAGGGAGTCGAGGACGAACAGGAAGCTGGCGTAGAGCTCTCCGGCGTAGAAGAGGTCAGCGACGCGGTGTCCCGGGCGCAGCCCCGTGTCCACGAGCCCCTGGCCGAACGAGGTCACGAAGGTGCGCCACTCGTCGCGGGTGTAGACGGAGAACTTGGGTGCGCCGGTGGTCCCGCCGGTCTTGTAGACGGTGGCCTCGCCGAGGGGGCCGGTCAGGACGCGGTTGTCGTGCAGCGCGTTGGCCGCCCAGAACTCCCGCTGGTCGACCACCGGCAGGTCGGTGAGGCGGTCGGCGTCCGGCGGAACGGACGCGTAGAGGTCGCGGTAGAAGGGCGAGTTGTGACGGACGAACCGTATGAGGTCCGAGAGGTGGTGGGCGGACATGGTCCTTTGCCTGGGTGAGCGGATCGTGGACGGGAGCCACCGCGAGGCACGGCGAGACCACGGGCTCGCCGGCGGGTCGAACGGTGTGTACGGGGGAACCCCCGCGCCCCCGTCTCCCCTGAGCACGCCGCAAACTGACGTGCAGTCACAATCATGGAACATCTTTCCGCTTGCCGCCAAATTGGTCGGGTATTTCCGGCCATGAGGAAGGACACATGCATTTTTTGCCGCCGCGGCCGCGACGCGCGGCTTGACGAGGGCTCCTCGGGCGGCGTCTTGGGGCGGCGTCTTGGGGCGGCGCGGCGGGCGGCTCGGCGCGCGGTGCCCGCCCACCGCCCGCCGCATCCGGGCGCCGGGTCAGCCGCCGCCCTCCGCGCGCCCGGCGGCCACCTCCTCGGCCAGGCCCGGGTAGTCGCGTACCAGCCCGTCGCCGTCGAAGGACACCTCGCTGCTGAAACTGCCGGACGCGTAGCGCACCCGCCCCGCACCCAGCGGCGTGTACGTCTGCACCGAGGCCGTCACCGCCAGGTCCGGCACCGACACCCAGGCCATCAGGAACCGCATGGCGGGGCCCGCCTCCCGCGCCAGGTGCAGGCCGTGGCGCCGTACGGGCAGGGTGTTGGTCAGCGGGCACAGCCCCAGATCGCAGTCGAGCGCCCCGTCGAGGTCGCCGCGCTCCTGCCCGTCCACGGTCCAGCGCCCCTGCTCTCCGCGCAGCAGTTCCACCGCCCGGGTCCCGTACCCCGGCCCGTCGACGGTGACCCGCAGCACCCGCGTGACGTGGCCCGGCCCGGTCTCCAGCCCGTACGCGACCCAGTACGGGCCGCCCTCCAGCGCCATGGCGCGGCCGCGCGCCCGCATCCGGTCGCCGGTGAACTCGCCCCAGGCGGTGTCGTACCCCCGGCCGGCCGAGACGTGCCAGGTCCGGGTGAATCGTTCGGTATCGGTCATGGCCCGATCATCCGCCACCGGCTCCCGGGCTCCGCGGAAGGCGTCGATCGGCGTCCATCCGGCGTCGAACCCCCGGACGTGCGCCTGCGCGAGGAGCCCGCTGCGTGCCAGAACGGCCATCGGTTTCCCTGCCACAGGCCGGGCACCTCGTGCAGCACCGGCGGCCGGGGCGCCCTGGCCGGCCCGTACCGCCGGCTGCCCGGCCCGGTGCACGGGGCGGAACGGCCCCGGCAGCGCGAGCCGGCAGCCGTGCCCCGGCCGGTGTGGCCGGGACACGGGCGGACCGGTCGGCGCTGGGCCGATGGCGGCCTCAGCCCGGCTGCCTGACGCAGGTCAGGTCGCGCGCCGGCAGCCGGCCCGTGGCCAGGTAGGCGTTCACGGCGTCGTCCACGCAGGAGCTGCCGTACTCCCCGTAGATCCCGTGCCGGTTGGCGCCCCGGAGAGTGACCAGGCGGGAGTGCGGCAGCAGGTTCCGCAGCGCGACGCTGCCCGTGTACGGGGTGCGCGGATCGCCGGTGGCGGCGACGATCAGCGCGGCGGTCTCGCGCCGTACCGGGGCGGGCTCCTCGCGCGGCGGGTCCCAGAAGGCGCACGGCCCGACGGCGGCGGTCAGCGGTCCGAACAGGGGGTGCTCCGCGCGGCTGTCCTCCACGTCGCGCCAGTACTGCTCGACGTCACGCGGTGCGGCGACGTCCCCGCACAGGACCGCGGTCTGCGCGCTGCCGTACGCCGAGCCCGCGGACGTCAGCGTGAAGCGCAGCAGCTGCGCGAGCCCCGGCGGCACCGGGGTCGCCCGGCCCTCGGCCGCCCGGGCCAGCACCGACAGCGCCTCGGCCAACTCGGCCCGGGCCCCGTCGGTGTCGTCCGACAGCCCGGAGAAGACGACGAACGGCACCTGCGCGGCGTCGAGCCGGAACGTCTCGGACCCCGTCCCGACGGTCAGCGGGCCGCGCCCGGCAGCCGCCGTGATCCGGTCGACCGCGGCGAGGACCTCGGTACGGGTGCGGCCCAGGCCGTAGTCGCCGTCGCGGGCCGCCGCCCAGGCGGCCCAGTCCGCCAGGGCCTGCTCGTTCTCGCGCTCCACGCCCCGCATCAGGCGGGGGCCGTACCGGCGCGGGTCGAGGGCGCCGTCGAGGACCACGCGGTCGTGGCGGCCGGGGAACATACCGGTGTAGACGGTGCCCAGGTAGGTCCCGTACGAGTAGCCCAGGTACGAGATCTTCCGCTCGCCGAGCGCGCCCCTCACCACGTCCATGTCGCGGGCGGTGTTGCGGGTGCTGACGTGCGGCAGCACCGATGCGTTCGTGGTCCTGCACCGGTCGGCCAGGTCCTTCTGGAAGGCGACCTGGCGGTCGAACCCGGCCCGGTCGCCGCCGGGCGAGAGCAGGGTGACGCCGACGGGCCAGCCGCAGTCCAGCGGGGTGCTGCGGCCCACGAACCGGGGGTCCATGCCGATCACGTCGTAGCGGGCCCCGACGTCCTTCATCGCCGTGCGGACCTCCGGCGCGAGGTCGAGACCCGTCCCGCCGGGACCGCCGGGGTTGACGAGCAGCACGCCGATGCGCCGCCGCGCATCGGTCGCCCGGATCCGCGAGACCGCCACGGTGAGCGTGCGGCCGAGGGGGTCGGAGTAGTCGAGCGGAACGGTCACGTCGGCGCACTGTGCGCCTGCCTTCTCCAGACCCTGTCCCACCTCGTCGTCCGGGCCCAGGACGCAGCTGCGCCAGGCCGGGTGCTGCCGGTAGTAGCGGTCGAGCCCGGCGCCGTCCGCCTCCTGCGGGACGGCCGCGGCCGGGGCGGCCGGGACGGCGGCGAGAAAGGCGGCCAGGGCGAGGCCGACGGCGGAGGCGCGGCGGGCGGCGGCACGGATGCCGGTGCCCGCGCTGCTGCGGCTGCGGCTGCGGCCGCCGGTGCGGCTGGCGGTCATCACGGTGCCTCCTGGGAGGGTTCGGTCCCGCCCGGGGCACACAGCGCGGCGTCCACCACGGCGCGGAAGCCCTGCTCCGCACGGTCGGTCGCGGGCACCCGGTTGAGGGCGAGGGCGACGGTGCGGCCGCCGGGGCCGACCGCGCCCAGCGCCCGGTGCCCCCCGGGCACCGTCCCGGCGTGCCCCCACCAGCGGCCGCCGCAGGGCAGCGGGGTGGCGATCAGGCCGAGCCCGTACCGGGCGCCGGGCCACAGCCGTTCGGGGTCGGCGGGGACGGTGCGGGTCATCTCGGCGAGCCAGCGGGCGGGCAGCAGCCTGCCGCCGAACAGCGCGCCGTAGAACCGGTTCACGTCGCCGGGGGAGGAGACGAGGGCTCCTCCCGCCCCGCCGAGCGTCATGTTCCACTCGGTGCCGTCCACCGGGCCGGGCCCGGTTCCGGCGAGCAGTGCGGAGTAACTGCGCGCGTGCGGCCCGCGGATGCGCGTCCCGTCGCCCGGCCAGTACGTGTCGTGCAGCCCGAGCGGCCGGATGATCCGCCGCTCCACCTCGGCCTCGACGGCCCGCCCGGTGACCTTCTCGACGACGAGCCCGGCGACGAGGGTGTTGGTGGTCGAGTAGTGCCAGCTCCCCTCCGGCCGCGGCAGCTTCAGCGCGGTCGCGACCAACTCGCGCGTGTCGAAGTGCCGGTAGCGCCACTGCTCGACGGGTACGTCGGCCAGGGCGTCCATGTGGTCGGGCAGTCCGCTGGTGTGCTGGAGCAGCTGCCGTACGGTGATGGTGCGGCCGTCGTGGCCGTTGCCCCGGATCAGCCCGGGCAGATGGCGCTCGACGGGGTCGTCCAGCCCGAGCCGGCCCTCCGCGGCCAACTGCACGACGACCGTGGCGGTGAACGTCTTGCTGACGCTGCCGATCCGCAGCCGGTCCCCGGCCCGCATCGGCCGCCCGGTGCCGAGGTCGGCGACGCCGCGGGCGGCCTCCCGCCGGCCGCAGCGCGGGTCGACGACCTCCGCGGCGGCGCCGGGGACGCCGTCCCGGGCGACGAGGACCCCGAGGGCCTCGGCGACCGCTTCCCGCGCCCTCTCGCATTCCGCGGCGGCCGCGGCCGGCCGCTCCGCGGCCACTCCCGCCGGCGCGGCGGCCGTCACCGCGGCGCCCGCCACGAGCAGGGCCGCCGCCACTGCTCCGTACCGCCCCGGCCGGCGCCCGTTCGGACCCGGCCTCTTCTCCCCGTGTCGTAAACACCTCATGCCCACAGACGCTAAAGATCATCGCCCGCGCCTTCACTGCGGGCCGCCCCCGAGGCGACCGGGGGACAGCCCCACCCCTGCCGGTGCGGCCTACCCGTGGTCGCAGTGCCCCGGAGCGTCGTCGGGGCCGCCGCCGTCCGGGCCGCCGCCGGCCGGGGCGTCCTGCGCGGTGGAGTCCCAGACCAGACGGCCGAGTCTGAGCACGCGGGCGTGGCGGCCGCCCATCCTGCCGGTGCAGCGCACCAGGTACGAGCCGTCGTCCTGGCGGTAGACCAGGCGGCGGCGCTCCTGGAAGAAGGTCCCCACGGCGAGGGTCCGGGCGGCCTGCTCCACGGCCCGTTCGGCCTCCTCCCGGCTGCCGTCGAATTCGCTCACGACCTCGAGGAACCCGCCCTCCTCCGCGCTGCGTTCGCTGACCCGTTCCGCGGTGATGATCCAGCGCTCCCGCCGTCCCTCCGCCATGGGGTCTCCTCCCTGCTCCGTTGGTCGCCGGAGCCGCACGGCGCCGACCGGGGGCAGGCTACCGGGGCCGCCGGCGCCCGAGCCGCCGGCGGGGTACGGCGGACCGCCACCGCCGCGGCGGCGCGGCCGGTTAAGATCGTGATCTTGGCTTTGGCAGCCGGTCGACGGCCCTGGTGGCCGGGGGACAGGGGAGTTGGACGTCATGAACGGGGCACACGGCCCGGCACTGCATCCGCTGGCACAGGGGGATCCGCACGACATCGCGGGCTACGGACTCCTGGCGCGCATCGGGGAGGGCGGGATGGGATCCGTCTACCTCTCGCGCACCCGCGGGAACCAGCCGGTCGCGATCAAGGTGATCCGCCGGGAGTACGCCGGAGACGCCGAGTTCCGCAGCAGGTTCGGGCAGGAGGTGCAGGCGGCCCGCCAGGTCCGCGGCTACCACCTGGTGCCGGTGGTCGACCACGACACGGACGCCGAACAGCCCTGGCTCGCCGGCGCCTACGTTCCCGGCCTCCCGCTGGACGAGGCCCTGGACGCCCACGGCCCGCTGCCCCGCGAGGCGGCGCTGCGGCTGGTCGCGTGCGTGGCGCGGGCCCTGGAGTCCGTGCACGAGGCGGGCATCATCCACCGCGATCTGAAGCCCGGCAACATCCTCCTGGCCGCCGACGGCCCGTGGGTGATCGACTTCGGGATCGCGCGCGCGGCGGAGTCCACCCGGCTCACCCGCAGCGGCGGCTTCATCGGCACCCCGCAGTTCATGTCCCCGGAGCAGGGCATCGGGGAGGAACTCACCCCGGCCTCCGACGTGTTCTCCCTCGGCCTGATCGCCGCGGTGGCCGCGACCGGGCGCCACCCGTACGGGGACGGCGGCGGCCTGACCGTCGCCACCCGCATCGCCAACACCGCGGTGCGCCCGCCGGACCTGTCGGGGTACGACGACGGGCTGAGGCCCCTGCTGGAGCAGGCACTCGCCGCGGATCCCGCCGCCCGCCCGGCCCCCGCCGAACTGGTGCTCCGGTGCGAGGAGCTGCTGGGCGGCCGGGCCGGGGACCTGGCCGGGTGGCTCCCGCAGCCGTGGGCGCGGGCGGTCGCCGCCCGGGAGGCCGAGCTGGGCCGGCTCCTGGCACGGCCC
Source organism: Streptomyces sp. NPDC046866 (assembly GCF_040704625.1). Lineage (NCBI taxonomy): Bacteria > Bacillati > Actinomycetota > Actinomycetes > Kitasatosporales > Streptomycetaceae > Streptomyces > Streptomyces sp. NPDC046866. The sequence goes on along the minus strand of NZ_JBEYXN010000007.1, from coordinate 141,205 downwards.
GCAGCCGCCCCCGCCGCGCCCGGGTACGTGCCCACCCAGGTCCCCGGCGCACAGCACTCCGCGCCCACCGCGACCCCCGGCCGGCCGCCCGCGGCGCCGCACCGCCCGCACCCGCTGCACAGCGCGCCCACCGAGGCGCCGGCGCCGCAGACGCCGCCCCCGCCCGCCATGCCGCTGCAGGCGGCCCCTGCCCCTGCCCCTGCTGCCCGAAGCCGGCGCACCCCCCTGATCGCCGCGGCGGCCGCGGTGCTGGTCGCCGTCGCCGGTACGGCCTGGGCGCTCTCCGGAGGCGGCGACGACACGGCGGACCAGGCGAAGCCCGCTCCGGGCAAAGGCGCCCACGAGAGCCCGGCCGCGGGCGGGCAGAGCGCGGCGGCGCCCCAGCCGGCCAAGAAGCCCGAGTACACCGAGGTCTTCAAGGACCGCCAGCTCGTCATCGCCACGCCGGCGGTCGGGCAGTACATCACGGTCGACATGGACGCGGGCAAGGTCGCCCCGAAGGGCGAGATCGGCGACAAGAAGGCCGAGATCGGCTATCTGTTGCAGGACCTGAACTTCCTGACCCCGTTCGCCAAGTCGCCCGGTGCCGACCCCGAGGTGTGCCGCCAAGCGGTGGACTCCGCCCCGCTGCCGGCCGAGATCCCGAACACCACCCTGATCAAGGCGAAGCCCCTGGCCAAGGGTGACGTCCTGTGCACGCTCACCTCCGAGGGCAACCTGGCGCGGTTCGAACTCACCGCGGTCACCGAGACCGGCACGTCCGTCGACCCGCCGGCCTTCACCGGCAACCTCACCCTCTGGAAGGTGTCGAAGTAGGGGAGCAGCGGCGGAGCCGGGCCAGGGCTCGGGCGGTGACGGCCCCGGCGGCGCTGCCGTCGGCGAGCCGGCGTGGCTCGTACGGGGCGGACGGGGCGGGGCGGTACCACCGCCGAACACGGTGAGGGCGCGCGGGGCGGACCAGCCCCTCCCCGCCGGCGTCCAGAGTCCCGGCCGCGCGTCCACGTGCGGAGCCGCCGCCTCCTGCCGGAGGCCGAGGAACCGCGGGACGACGGATCCCGCCGCCCGCATCCGCCCGCTCTCCCGGAGCGCGGTCCGTCCGGACACTTCTCGGCGTCCGACTCCGCTGCGGCTCAGCGGAACTCGTGCACGACGTCGATCCTGCCGACGATGCGGGCGTTGAACTCGTCCAGCTCCTCGGCCGGGACCCACAGCTCGAGGATCGTCCGTCCGCCCGCCCGCCGGACGGGGTACCGGCCGAGGAACTCCGACTCGACCTCGAAGCGGGTGACGAATCCCGCGCCGTCGTGCTTCACGTTCCAGTCCCTTGCGATCCTCACCGCGTAGTCCTCGTTGAGGACCGGGTAGAAGATCGGCTGCTCCGGCAGCCGAGGCGGCCAGGCGCGCCAGTCCAGTGCCCGGACCAGGTCCAGCTCCTCGGGGCCGGTGGGGCGCCACAGGGTCGTCGTTGCCGGCCGGCTGGTCATGGGAACGCTCTCCGCATCAGGAACGGGGGGGCCGACACCGGTCGGTGCGGCCGGGCGGGAGACCAGACGGTACCTGCGGCGCAGGAGCAGTCACCAGGCAATATCGGCGCGGCTGCCCCGGCCCGCCCGGCGGACGCCTGCGACCCTGCCGCGGCGGGTCGCTGCTCGTCCCGCCGTCCGGGCGGCGAGGGACGTCAGGCAGACCGGGCGGCGTGGTCGGCGAGGACCTCGCCGATGACGTACCGCGCCGTGGCCGCCATGGCCGGGTTCGTCTCCCCGTAGTAGTCCGCCTCCATCAGCGCCACCGACAGCGCCCAGGCCCGGCCGCGCGCCCACGCCGCGCCGTCGGCTCCCACCCCGGCGCGGAAGGTGTCCCGGGCCTGCCTCGGCAGCACGTACCAGGCCGCGATCAGATCGACGGCGGGATCACCCAGCCCCGCGCATCCGAAGTCGATGACGGCGCTGAGCCCGCCGTCGGCCACCAGCAGGTTCCCCGGTTGCAGGTCGGCATGGATCCAGACGGCCGGGCCGGGCCACGCCTCGGCCTGCCGGTCGGCATCCCACGCCGCCGTCACCGCGTCGGCGTCGAGGGAGCCGCTCAGGGCCTCGATCGCCCTGCGGATCGAGCCGTCCCGCTCCGCCAGGGACTCGCTGCGGTAGGAGGCGGGCCCGCCCGCGGGGTCGATCCGGTGCAGTGCGGTCACGAACTGCGCCAGGTCCCGTGCGAGGCGGCCCGGATCGGGGAGCCGCCCCCTTGCCGGGTTCTCGCCGTCGAGCCAGCGCAGGACGGACCAGGGCCACGGATAGCCCTCACCCGGCGCGCCCTGGCCGAGCGGCTCCGGAATGGCCACCGGCAGCGACGGGGCGAGCCGCGGCAGCCACAGGCGCTCGGCCCCGATGTCCTGCGCAGCCCCCGCGATGCGCGGGAGCCGTACGACCTTGTCCTCGCCCAGCCGGTACATGGCGTTGGAGGTGCCGACGGAGTCGACGGGCTTGACGGGCAGGCCCGCCCAGTGCGGGAACTGGGCCGCGACCAGCCGCCGCACCAGCGCGGCGTCGATGTCGGGTTCGTCGGCGTGCATCTTGCCGGCAGGCATGCGTACCTTCCTGAGGGGGCGGTGCGGACGACGGCCATACGAACGCACCGAGTGACCACCGGTCAACCCATTTCGTCCGCACGCGCATCGGCCCGGCCGCCCGGCGGGTCGCGGCGGCGAAGGACCGGTCCGCGGGCCGATCGTGGGGGTGTGGACAGGGAGACGGACGTGGACGTGGACGCGGTGATCACGGAGCTGTACGGGCTGCGGCCGGCGGAGTTCGTCGGGGCGAGGGACCGCCACGCGGCCCGGGCCAAGCGCACGAAGGACACGCAGGCCGCGCGCAGGATCGCCCGGCTCCGCAAACCCACCCTGGCCCTGTGGGCCGTCAACCTCCTCGCCCGCGCCCGGCCCGGCGAGGCGGCCGCACTGCTGGAGCTGGGCGCCCGTCTGCGGGCCGCCCACCGGGAGCTGGACGGCCGCCGGCTGCGCGCCCTGTCCGAGGAACGGCACGAGGTCCTCGCCGAACTCGCCCGGCAGGCCGCCGAGCTGGCGGACGCCTCGGGGGAGCGGCTCGGCGAGGCGGCACTGCGCGAGGTCGGGCAGATCCTGCACGGCCTGCTCGCCGACGAGGAGGCCGGCGAGGCGTGGGCCGCGGGCCGGCTGGTGGCGCCCCCGCAGCAGCGCTTCGGCTTCGAGGGCCTGGAGGTCGACCCGCAGGCCCTCGCCGCCGCACGCCGCGCAGCACCCCCGCCACCCTCACCGCCCCCGGCCGCACCCCCGTCGCCGCCCACCGCGCCATCGCCGCCACCGCCCCCGCCACCCCGGCCCCGGACGACGCCCGCACCGCCACAGCCCACCCCGCCCACCCCGCCCGCCACGGCGCCGCCGGACCGCGTGGCCGAGCAGCGGGCGCGCAAGCACGAAGCCCGCCTCCGGGAGGCCCGGGCCGCCGCGGCGGCAGCGGAGGAGGAGCGGGACGGCGCCCGGACCGCGCTGACCGCCGCAGCCGCCGCACTCGACCGGGCCGCGGCCGAGGCGGCCTCCCTCCGCGAGGAACTGACGGCCCTGCGGCAGCGGCTGGAGGCCGCCGAGGAAGCGGCCGATGCGGCCCGGGCCCGACACCGCAGTGCCGACGCGGCCCTGCGCAAGGCCGAGCGGGCGGCCCGGACGGCGGCGCGCCGCCTGCACGCCGCGGAACAGGCGGCCGGACCACCGGGCCGGTCGCACGGCGGCGACGCGACCTGACTGCCGGGGGAGCCGTCGCGCCCCACCCGTGGGACGTCACCCCACCGGTGGGGACGTCACCCCCCATGGGTACGCCACCCCCACCCGTGGGTACGTCACCCGCCCCGACCTGAGTAGCACCGCTCAGGCCCGCCCGCGCCCCGGTGCCGACGATGGGAACACGCCACAGCCGACCACGGGGGACCCAGATGCTCAGCCGCCTCTCCCACGCCCTGGTGCCCGCGTTCGGGCGCCTGCGCGTGACCGCCGATCCCGCAGCCGCCTTCGCCCCGGGCAGCATCGTCGCCGCCAACCACACCTCCCTCGCGGATCCCGCCGTCGTCCTCGCCGCCCTGCGGCGACTCGGCGTCGAGCCGGTGGTCATGGCCGCCGCCGGCCTGTGGCGGATCCCGCTGCTCGGGGGCCGTCTCGCCCGGGAGGGCCACATACCCGTCCACCGCGGGTCCCGGAGCGCCGCGGACGCACTCGACCACGCGGCGGCCGCGCTGGGGCAGGGGCGGCTGATCCTCATGTACGCCGAGGGGGGCATTCCGTTGCGCACGGACGCCGCCGAAGGCCCGCCCGGTGCCTTCCGCAGCGGTCTCGCCCGCCTTGCCGGACGCACCGGCGCGCCCGTCGTCCCGCTGGGCCAGGCGGGGGCCCGCCGGATCATGTCGGGCGGCCCGGCGAAGCAGATCACGGGCCTGGCCACCGCCCCCCTGCGCCGCCCCGCCCTGCACGTCCACGTGGGGGCACCGCTGCACCTCTCGGGCGACACCGGCGCGCGGACGGAGCAGGCGCACCGCGCCGTCACACGGGCCTGGCGGGCCGCCGCGGCCCGCCTCGACGAGCACGCGGCCCCCACCGTACTCGATGTGCATTGCCTTTCGGCCGATTTCCCCGATCCGTCCGTACGGCGGTGAGAGATCGGTAGCGTCCCGGTACGGAAGATCCGGTGCCGGAAACGGCAGAAGGCTGTATCGGAGGTACGACCATGGCCAACGTGGAAGTGTCGCTGAAGGAAGCGATGACCTCGATCGAAGGGGCGCTGGGGGTGGCGCTGGTGGACTACGCCAGCGGTATGGCCCTGGGCACGCTCGGCGGCGGCAAGGACCTGGACCTGATGGTCGCCGCGGCGGGCAACACCGACGTGATCCGGGCCAAGATGCGCACCATGGAGATGCTGGGCCTCCAGGACGACATCGAGGACCTGCTGATCACCCTGGGGAGCCAGTACCACCTGATCCGCCTGCTGCGCAATCGCGGCGCCAGCGGCCTGTTCCTGTACCTCGTGCTGGACAAGGGCAACTCGAACCTGGCCATGGCCCGCCACCAGCTGCGCCGCATCGAGGCGGATCTGGAGGTCTAGCAGCGCTGCGTCCCGATGGCCCCCGCGCGCCCACGAGTTGAAGATTTCTTCAACTCGACACATCCAAAACCGGTCAACTGTGGGTGCGCGCGGGCCGGCGGGAAGCGACGATGGGCCACGCGCGTGAACCCGTCCGGCGGCGGGTACGCGGGGGCGTGGCAGAGGTCCGAGGAGCAGCAGGGCGGGAGTGGTGGAATGCAGGTACCGCTGTACCAGGCCAAGGCGGAGTTCTTCCGGATGCTCGGCCATCCGGTCCGCATCCGCGTGCTGGAACTCCTCCAGGACGGCCCCATGCCGGTCCGCAGTCTGCTCGCCGAAATCGACGTCGAGGCGTCGAACCTCTCCCAGCAACTGGCCGTCCTGCGGCGCTCGGGCATCGTGGTGTCCACCCGCGAGGGTTCCACCGTCACCTACGCCCTCGCCGGCGGGGACGTCGCCGACCTGCTCCGGGCGGCGCGCCGCATCCTGACGGAGATGCTGGCCGGCCGCAACGAACTGCTCGCCGAACTGCGCCAGGTCGAGCCCGCCCCCACCCGCAGCTGAAGCGTCCCGGCCCGTCCCCGCCTCGCCCCGCCCCGACCCGCCGGACGGTGCGACGGTGCTGCGGCGACGCTCAGCGTCCGGCGGCGGCGGCCGTGGACGGGTCGGGGGAGGCGCCGGCACCGGCCGAGGCGGCGTCGATGACCTCGTCCAGAACGCCGCGGGAGAGGACGAGGTCGGCGATCAGGCGGTCGATCCGCTCGCGTTCCCGGACCAGTTCGCCGACCAGCCGCTGCGTGGCGGACTCGTTCGGGCCGCCGTCCGCGTCCCGCATGCAGGGCAGCAGCTGTGCGATCTTCTTGCTGTTCAGCCCCGCCGCGTACAGCGCCTGGATGCGGACGACGCGGTCGACCGCCCACGCGCCGAACTCCCGGTGGCCGCCGGGAGTGCGCTCCGCGCGCAGGAGCCCCTGCTGCTCGTAGTAGCGCAGGGACCGCTCGCTCACCCCGCTGCGCCGGGCCAGTTCACCGATCCGCACCGCCACCCCCGCTGCTCCTCCGGCCCGGTTCCACCCCGTCGCCGCGTCCCGGACGCGGCCTCCGGGACCCGAACCCGACGCCGATGACCGGTTTCCCACCGTACCGGCACGGCGCACGTACAGGGCGGCGCCGGCTTCTCCGCGTCCGCCCGACCGCCGCGCGGTTCCCTACGGCGAGGGTTTACCCCGCCGTCCGGCTACCGCCGCCGTATTCAACCGGCGGTCGGATGCGGCCGCGGTCCCGCCCTCCCTACCGTTGACGGGGTCCGTCCCACCCCCCCGCAATCCAACCCGCTCGGCAGGGAACCTCGTTGACCACGCCGCCGCACCGGACGGCTAGGCTGCGGCGATGCAGCTCCGCCCCCTTTCCGGCCGCATCGCCAACGTCGTCATCGGGCTGGCGATGACCGGGCTGGCCCTGCTGCTCGGGCGGGACTCGGCCACCCAGGGCTGGCCGCCGCTGGACCCGACGGGCTACACCCTCATCGTCCTGGTCAACCTGCCGGCCCTGCTGCGCACCCGCTTCCCGGTCGCCGTGTTCGCCGTCACCCAGACCGGGTTCGTGGTCTACGTGTGCCTGGGCTACTGGCCGGTGGTCAACTCGCTGGCCACCCTCCTCGCCACCTTCACCCTCGCCTCACTGCGCCCCGCCCGCATCTCCGCGCCCGGAGCCGTCATCACCGGCCTGACCTGGCTCGGCGCCGGCCTCCTGGACGAGGTCCACGGCGACCACGGCTCCCTGGCGGCCGCCGCCGGCCAGGCCGTCGTCTTCCCCGCCGTGCTGTGGTGGTTCGGGACCCTCGCCCGCAAGACCACCGAACTGACCCGGGAACTGGCCGCCGAGCAGGAGCAGCGCGCCCTCAGGGAGATCGCCGCCGAGCGCAGCCGCATCGCCCGCGAACTCCACGACGTCGTCGCCCACCACATGGCCGTCATCTCCGTACAGGCCGGACTGGCCCGCTTCGTCTTCGACAGCGACCCCGCCACCGCGCGCGGCGCCCTCGACACCATCGCCGACACCGGCGCCGAGGCCCTCGACGAGATGCGCCGCATGCTCGCCCTCCTGCGCGAGAGCGACGAGCCCGGCGCCCCCGAGCGCCCCATGCCCGGCCTGCAGCGGCTCGCCGACCTCGTCGCGCGCGTCCGCGCCGGCGGCACCCCGGTGGAACTCACCGTCCGCGGTCCGGCCCGCCCGCTCGGTCCCGGAGCGGACCTGTGCGCCTACCGCGTGATCCAGGAATCGCTCACCAACGTCCTCAAGCACGCCCCAGGAGCGGCCGCCCGCGTCGACGTGCACTACGCACACAGGACCCTGACGGTCGAGATCACCGACGACGGGAAGGGAAAGGGGGCAGTTCCGGCCGGAGTTCCGGCCGGAAGCGGGCACGGCTTGATCGGCATGCGCGAGCGCGCGAAGCTGTACGGCGGACGGATCGACACCGGCCCGCGCGAGGACGGCGACGGCTTCGCCGTACGGCTGACCCTGCCCCTGCCGGCGCGCCCCGGCGCACCGTCCGCCGCGGACCGCCGCGACGGTGCCCCCGGGGACCCGGGCGGCGGCCGCCTCCCTCCGAACGGACCGGAGGGCTGAGTCCCGCCCCGCACCGCCGAGCACTGCTCCAGGAGGCCCCCGCATGAGCCGCGCCACCAGCGTCCTCGTCGTCGACGACCAGTTCCTCATCCGGGCGGGCCTGGTCGGCCTCCTCAAGGCGGCACCCGGCACCACCGTCGCGGGGGAGGCCTCGGACGGGGAGGAGGCCGTGGCGCTCGCCGCCGAGCTCCGGCCCGACGTGATCCTGATGGACGTCCGCATGCCCGGCACCAACGGCATCACGGCCACCGCCCGCATCCTCGCCGAGGCCGGGGACCCGCCCCCGCGGATCCTGGTCCTGACCACCTTCGACCTCGACGAGTACGTGTACGGGGCGCTCCGCGCCGGCGCGTCCGGGTTCCTGCTCAAGGACTCGGGACCCGAACGGCTCCTGACGGCGGTGGCCGCGGTCGCCGGCGGGGACCACCTGTTCGCGCCCAGCGTGACCCGGCGGCTCGTCGAGGCCTTCGCCGACCGCGCCGGACCGGGCGGGAGCGACCGGGAGGCGCCCGTGCCCACCCTGGACGTGCTGACCGGCCGGGAGCGGGAGGTGCTGAAGCTGACCGGCAGGGGCCTGTCGAACCAGGAGATCGCCGCCCGGCTGTACATCAGCGAGGCGACCGTCAAGACCCACCTCAACCGGGCCATGGGCAAACTCGGCCTGGGCAGCCGGGCCCAGGCGGTGGTCGTCGCCTACGAGACCGGTCTGGTCGTCCCCGGCTCCTGAGCCGGCGTGCCGTCCGGCCGGGGCAACATGCCGCCCGGGGTCCTTGGCCCTGCAGGCGCCGCGAGGTTACGTATGCACCACGTACGAGCGGAACCGGAAGCTGCGCAAGCAGAGGCAGGAGGCCCCGTGACCACTGGCTGGACCCCGCGCCCGCCCGACGCCGCGTACGGGCCCCCCGGCGAGCACCTGCCGGAGCTGGAGGTGCCCCCGCCGGGCCGGCAGCGGCGCTGGACGGTGCTGCTGCGATGGCTGTTGCTGCTGCCGCAGCTGATCGTGGTGGCCCTGCTCGGCATCGCCGCGTTCTTCGTGGCGATCGCGGGCTGGTTCGCCGCCCTGGTGCAGGGGCGGCTGCCGGACGGCATCGCCCGCTTCCTCGGCGGGTTCCTGGCGTACGACACCCGGGTGTCGGCGAGCGCGATGCTGCTCGTGGACCGGTACCCGCCGTTCTCGTTCGACGCCCCGGACCACCCGGTGCGCATCGAGCTCCGGCCCGGCGCACTCAACCGGCTGGCGGTGCTGTTCCGCCTGGTCCTGCTGATCCCGGCGGCCGTCGTCAGCACCCTCTTGCAGTACGGGTGGGGGGCCGTCTGCTGGGTGTTCTGGCTGATCACGCTGGTGCTGGGGCGGATGCCGCAGCCGGTGTACGGGGCCGTGGCCGCGGTGGCCAGGTACCGGATGCGCTACCTGGCGTACGTGATGATGCTGACCCCGGCCTACCCGAAGCGCCTGTTCGGCGACCCGGCCCCGGCCCCGGTCCCGCAGGCCCCGCCCGCCGCCGCGCCTCCGTGGGGCACCCGACCGCTGCTGCTGAGCACCGGGTCGAAGGCCCTGGTGGTGCTCTTCCTCGTCCTCGGCCTCGCCGTCGGCAGCCTCTCCTCGACCACCGGCACCACCGACGAGGACGTGAACGAACCCTCCTGGTCCTCCGCGAGGTGGGTCCCGTGACCCGGGTGACCCCCACGAACCTCCCGGCGACAGCCCTCCGCGGCGACACGGGGCCCCCGCTCCGCCCCTTGCCCCTGCGCGCGGCCGAACTGCTGCACCGCCCCGACGCCCACCTCCGGGCCGTCAAGTCGGGAGGAACAAGCGGGTCGCCGACCTGGAGGACCTGGTGGTGATGCGCCTGTCGCAGACCGGCGGCAAGCCCCCCTGGGAGGTGTTCATGGCCCTGGACGGCGTGCTCGCCGACATCGGCGCCGGCGCCGATGAGCGCCTCGCGTACCAGGCGGCCCATGCGGCCACAGGGACGCGCGCCTCCTTCGGGTGAGTGCTGCCGCGGGGGGAGACCGCCCCCACCACGGAAACTCCCCGCCCCGCGGCCGCGTGGCTACCGGGCCCCGGCCGGGGCGGCTGTGACTGCTCCTATGGTGTCGGCCATGGAGAGCACCCCGCGCCCCGCACTGGACCTGACCCTGGACGCGGCCGAGTTGACCGCCCGGCTCGTCGACATCCCCTCCGTGAGCGGCGACGAGAAGGTCCTCGCCGACGCGGTGGAGCAGGCCCTGCGCGCCCTGCCGCACCTGACGGTGGACCGCCACGGCAACAACGTCGTGGCCCGCACCCGCCTCGGCCGCGCCGAGCGCGTCATTCTCGCCGGGCACCTGGACACCGTCCCGATCGCCGACAACGTCCCCTCCCGTCTCGACGGGAACGGCGTGCTGTGGGGGTGCGGCACCACCGACATGAAGTCCGGCGTCGCCGTCCAGCTGCGCATCGCGGCCACCGTGCCCGAGCCCAACCGTGACCTCACCTTCGTCTTCTACGACCACGAGGAGGCCGGCCCCGGGCGCAACGGCCTCAGCAGGCTGATCGAAGCCCACCGGGACTGGCTGGCCGGCGACTTCGCGGTCCTGCTGGAGCCCTCCGACGCCGAGGTCGAGGGCGGCTGCCAGGGCACCCTGCGCGTGCTGCTGCGCACCGCGGGCGAGCGCGCCCACTCCGCGCGCAGCTGGATGGGCTCCAACGCCATCCACGCTGCCGCCCCGATCCTGGCGAGGCTGGCCGCGTACGAGCCGCGCAAGCCCGTGATCGACGGCCTGGAATACCACGAGGGCCTCAACGCGGTGCGCATCGAGGGCGGCGTCGCCGACAACGTCATCCCCGACGCCTGCACCGTCACCGTCAACTTCCGCTACGCCCCCGACCGCAGCGAGGCCGAGGCCCTCGCCCACGTCCGTGAGGTCTTCGCGGACTGCGGGGTGGAGGAGTTCACGGTGGCCCACCACAACGCGGGCGCCCTGCCCGGCCTCTCCCACCCGGCGGCGGCCGCGTTCATGGAGGCGGTCGGCGGGCGCGCGATGCCCAAGTTCGGCTGGACGGATGTCGCCCGCCTCAACGCCATCGGCATCCCGGCGGTGAACTACGGCCCGGGCGACGCCCTCCTGGCCCACAAGGTCGACGAACGCGTCGCCACGTCCACCGTCCTCCACTGCGAAGAACGCCTGCGCACCTGGCTCACCCGGTAGGCACCGCGGCGTTCCCCCGCACGGCAGGACGGCAGGACGGCAGGCTCAGCGGCGCGCCTCCAGGGCGCGCGGCGGATGAACAGCTGGTCGCGTTCGCGGCCCGTGCCGTTGTTGCACTTCTTGTCGGACAGGCGGATGGCGTAGCCCTTGATCAGCTCGCCGTCGTACTTCTCGTAGTGCTGCCCGACGGTGTAGGTGCCGTTCGGCAGCCAGCCGCGGCCGCTCTGGCACTCGTCGGTGGTGGTCCCCGAACCCGCCCGGAACCCGGCCAGCACCTTGCTGCCCTGGATGACCGGGGCTCCCGACGCGGCCAGGGTGGTGCTCGCCGAGAGGCTGCGCACCGCATGGAAGGCGTCGGAAGCCACACTGCCGTTGGACCGGCTGGAGGCGAAACTCAAGGAGCGGCTGCACGGCCGGAACATCGAGGGGTTGGGCCGCTCGTCCGTGGCCCGCTCCATGGACCGCGGACAGACCGCCCTGCCGGACGAGGCCGTGCTCACGGCACTGGCGGAGGTCTTCGGGGTCGGCGACGGGGAACTGGCCCTGTGGCACCGGCTGCAGACCGAGGCGCGGGCGGCCCAACGGCAGCGCCGCCTCCAGCGCGCGGCAGCCGTCGACCGGACCCAGGACGCCCCGCGCCGGACGGGCCCCCGCACCCGCCGGACGCCCCGGGCGCCGGCCCCGGCGAAGCACGGTCCGCCGGGGGTTCACCGGCCCCGGCCGCCGCCGAGCCCGGCCCCGGTGCGGCCCGGGCGGCAGGAAGCCGGAGCCGTGTCCCGGTGGCAGCGAAGATCGCCCCGGCGGCCCTCCTCCTCGTCTGGAAGCCCGACCTCGTCTGACCGGACCGGTCCCCCGGCCCGCGGCGCGTTCAGCGGGGCTCGAGGCGCAGCCGGATGCCGGGGGTGTCCACGATCCGGGGCAGCGGACCCGCGGCCGGCAGGGTCGGACGGGCTCCGGCGAGCCGGTGTCGGCGCAGCACCTCCGCGCACACCGCCGTGGACAGCAGCATCCCGAGGTTCGCGCCGGGGCAGGCAGCGGCGCCGTGGCCGAACGGAGCCAGCCGCAGGTCGGCGGCCGCCTCCGGCGCGAGCCAGCGGCCGGGCGCGAACAGGTCGGCCGCCGGCACGTGGTCGCGGTCCCGGCCGTGGAACAGTGCCGGGACGAGGACGGCCGTGCCCGCCGGGTGGGGCACGCCGCGCCAGGTGGTCTGCGCGCGGGTGACCCGTACCAGGTCCGGCACCAGCGGGAACAGCCGCAGCGACTCCTGGACGCAGGCCCGCAGACGGGGCATGTCCCTCCCGTCCGCGGCCGCTTCGCCCAGCACCGCGTCCTGCTCGGCGGGGTGCGCGGCGAGCAGCAGCAGGGTACGGGCGACCACCGGGGCGAGCCCGTCCAGCGCCAGCATCCAGTGGTGGGTCTGGCCGATCCGGTCGAGGACGCCGTCCGGATCGGAACGGGTGAGCGCCCGGGCGCCCAGGGTGTGGGCGGGGGCGACGGCGGCGTACTCCGCGATGCGGGCGTCAGCCCGGGCGTAGAGAACACGGGCGGCCCGGGCCTGCTTCCTGCGCCTGCCGAGCCAGTTGGCCTCGCTGCGCAGGGCGGACAGCCAGGCGGTGAGCCGGTCGTCATCGGCCGCCGCGTCACCCAGGACGATCCGGCGGCACATCCGGGACAGGGAGCGCTGGATCTCCGGTGCGTCCAGGACCGCCCGGGCGGTGAGGGACCGGGCCTCCTCCGCGACCACGGCGAGGAACTCCTTTGCGCACGGGTGGACGGTGTCGCCGGCGGCCAGTGACGCGTGGTTGATCCGGCGCCGGTCCTCGCGCAGTTCACCGTGCGAGCAGATGACCCCGCTGGGCTCAAGGACCGTCAGGCCGGCGTTCTTGTCCGGGGCGTCCATCGCCAGGTCGCGGACGGACGCGGAGTAGAACTGCCGCAGTTCGGGCTCGTCGAGCAGCACCAGCAGGGGCCCGGACAGGCCCCTGAGCAGTACGGGCGCCCCGCCGTGCCGGTCGCGCAGCGACCTGAGGGTGGCGGCGGACCACTCGGGCTGCCGCAGGGCCGCGCTCGCCCTGACCATGCGGGGGCGGGGGTTGATGAAGCCGCGTGCGAACGTCGGCAGGGTGTGGGTGGCCAGGAACCGCAGGTTCTCGCCGGTCCCGGCCACGGCCCGGGCGGCCGGGCGCGCCGGTCCGGCGGTGCCGGTGCCGGTGCCGGTGGCGGTGGTGCCGGTGGTGTCCCTTCCGCTGGATCCGGTGGACTGGGTCATGCCTCGATCACCTTTCCCGGGTTGAGGAGGTTCTTCGGGTCGAAGAGGCGTTTGACGCCGCGGTGCAGCTCCAGCCCCGCGGGGTCGAGCTCGCGGGCGAGCCAGTCCCGTTTGAGGGTGCCGATGCCGTGGGTGCCGGTGCTGGTGCCGCCGAGGGCCAGAGCGGCGGCCACGATGTCCTCGCACGCCTGCCGTGCGCGGGCGAGCTGCCCGGCATCGGCCCCGTCGAAGAGGACGGCGGGGCGGACGCGGCCGTCGCCCGCGTGCGCCGTGGTGAAGATCGGCAGGCCGTGGTGGTCGGCGATGCCCTCGATGGTCGTGATGAGCTTCGGCAGCGCGAAGCGGGGCACGGCCACGTCCTCGACGCACGGGGTGGGCGCGCCGGGCAGGGCCGCGGCGAGCCGGCTCACCGCGGGCACGGCCAGCAGGCGCGCCTCCATGATCGCCCGGGACTCCTGCACGGTGGTCGCGGTGACCACGTGGTCGGCCCCGGCCTCCTTGCACAGCAGCTTCATCGCCGCCAGGTCCCGTACGGGGTCGGCGGTGTCGCTCTCCACGACCAGCGTGGCCGCGCCGCCCGGCCGCAGCAGCGGGTGGCCCAGCCCGGCGACGGCCTCGGAGGTGGCGCGGTCCAGCAGTTCCAGGACGCAGGGCGCGTGGCCGGCCAGCGCGATGGCGGCGAGCGCGTCGCCGGCCGCCGTCAGGCTGGGGAACTGCGCGAGCAGGGCCAGGGCCGGCGGGCGGGCGGGCCGCAGCGCGAGCGTGGCCCCCACGACCACCGCGAGGGTGCCTTCGGAGCCGACGACCAGCCGGGTCAGGTCGTAGCCGGCGACGCCCTTGACGGTGCCCCGGCCGGTGCGCATCCGCCTGCCGTCCGGGAGCACCAGGTCCAGGGCCAGGACGTGGTCGGCGGTGGCCCCGTACGCGGCGGAGCGGATCCCGCCGGCGCCGGTGGCGATGTTGCCGCCGATCGTGCAGACCTCGCGCGAGGTCGGGTCCGGGGGGTACATCAGGCCGTGCTCGGCCGCGGCGGCGTTCAGGGCCGCCGTGGTCACCCCCGGCTCGCAGCGCGCCAGCCGGTTGCCGGGGTCGACCTGCAGGATCCGGTCCATCCGCACGGTGGAGAGCACGATGCACCCGTCGACGGCGCCGGCGGCGCCGACCACCCCGGTACGGGCGCCCTGCGGCACGACCGGCACCTCCAACTCGTACGCCAGGGCCAGCACGGCCTGGACCTGTTCGGCGGTGGTGGGCCGGACGACCGCGGCCGGGGTGCCGCACTCCGGGAAGGGCGTGGCATCGCGGGCGTGTGCGGCCAGCGAGGCCTCGTCGGTGAGCACGGCGTCGGGCGGGAGTACATCTCTGAGCCGGTCGGGCAGGAGGGGGGAATCGACGGTCAGCGACATGGGGTGTCTTCCTGGGGCGGGCGGCGGCGGGGGCCGGGGCGGGGGAGCCGGGGGAGAAGCCGGTGAGAAGGCCGCCGAGAGGGCCGGCCGAAGGACTGCGGAGGGGGAAGGACCGGGGGAGACGGGCAGGCGTGGGATGACCTGCCCCGTCACCTGCCGGAGCGCGGACCCCCGTACGGGACGGGCGAGTTCGCCGGCGCCCGACGCGGCCGCCGGCCGCAGGGCCGCACCGCCGCGAAGCCTTCACCCGCCAGAAGGGGCAGGAGGGGCAGGAGCGGGGGAGGGGGAACACCGGCCCGTGGGGCGGGACTTCGGCGGTCCGCGGGTGGCGGGTCGCAGGCCGCTTCACCGCCGGCCGGGGCAGCAGGGCGGCCTGGCCGTCGGTGGACCGGGGCTTCCCCGGTGAGGACGGCCCGGACCCGCCGGCCGGCCGGCACCGGGCGGACGTCGGCGGGGAAGTCCTGAGCAGGGGGAGTGCGGTGGATCCGGGATTCCCGGGGACCGCGGCCGTGCCACGGCTCCCCAGGACGTCCCGGACGGGCGTGGCGCACGGTGCGCACGGGGTACCTCCGCCGGGCCGGGGCAGCGAGCTGTCGAGGGATGCTCGGTCACGGTATGCGAGGGCCGAGGGCGGATCTCTGAGCGGCGTGCAGAATATCGATTCTGCATGCGCCACCCGAGTTCGTGGTCACTCGTCCGCGGACGCCCCGCCCCCGGCGCCGGAAGCCGCCGAGGGTTCGTTCGAGCAGTCCGGCCGCGCCGCCGTCCACCGCCGCGGCGGCAGAGCCGTGTCGGGACGGCGGCTACCCCAGGAAGCTCAACCGGACCTGCCGGTCCGGGTTGTCCTTGTTGGTGTCGACCAGGCAGACCGACTGCCAGGTTCCGAGCCGGAGCCGGCCTCCGAGGACGGGCAGTGTCGCGTGCGGCGGCACGAAGGCGGGCAGGACGTGGTCGCGGCCGTGGCCGGGGGAGCCGTGGCGGTGCTGCCAGCGGTCGTCCGCGGGCAGCAGGCTGCGCAGGGCCTCGAGCAGGTCCCGGTCGCTGCCGGCGCCCGTCTCGATCACGGCGATGCCCGCGGTGGCGTGCGGGACGAACACGTTGAGCAGGCCGTCGCGGCCGGCGGCGACGTCGGCAAGGAACTCCTCGCAGGCGTTCGTGAGGTCGGTGACGGTCTCGGACCGGCCGGTGGTGAGGTCGAGGACCCGGGTGGCGAATCGATCGGACATGGGCACCATGGTGGTGCACGGCCGCGGCCCGCGCGCGGGCGCCCCGCCCGGCCGCCGGGGCGGAGCCGGAGCCCGGCCGCGTCCCCGCCACGCCGCGCACCGGACCTGCCGCCGTATCCGGGGCCCCGTCCGGGGCGTGCTCTAACCTCGGCTGCGACAGGCTCGCGCCACGCCACCACACCCCCATGGAGCAGGCAGGATGGCCACCACCCCGCAGAAGATCACCACGTTCCTGATGTTCGAGGGCGGCAGGGCCGAGGAGGCGATGACCTTCTACATGTCGCTCTTCGACGACGCCGAGGTCCTCGGCATCACCCGCTACGGCCCCGAGGGCCCCGGCGAGGAGGGCACGGTGCTGCACGCCACCTTCACCCTCGCCGGCCAGCAGTTCATGTGCATCGACAGCGCGGTCAAGCACGAGTTCGGCTTCACCCCGGCCGTCTCCCTGTTCGTGCAGTGCGAGAGCGCGGCCGAGCTCGACCGCCTCTACGAGGCCCTCGTCGAGAAGGGCCAGGCGCTGATGCCGCTGGGTTCGTACGGCTTCAGTGCCGGGTTCGGCTGGGTCAACGACCGCTTCGGCGTGTCGTGGCAGCTCAACCTGCCGGAGTAGGTCCGCGCGCCGACAGCCGCGCGGAGACGAGGGCACTGCTCCCGGGCGGGGGCCGGGGTCGCGCCGGTGATCCCGTACCCGTAAGTGGCCACAGGGCGCAGGAGACGGCGTACGACGGAAGCGCGCGACGCGGCACTGGAACGGCTCGTCGTGGTCGAGGTCATCGCCCTGCCGGCCGGAGGCGGCAGCCGCGGCGACGAGGCCCGGCCCGCGCGGGCCGCCTGACCCAGACCGGCCTCATCGGCGGCACGCCCCCGTACACCGCCCCCCGAGCAGGCTCGCGGCCACCCGGAGACCCGCAGCCGCCTCACCGAGGCCCCGCCCGTCCCCAGCACGGTCGCCGAAGGGATCCCGCCCGCCTGGGACGGGCTCCTGCTCCCGCTGCTGCGCAAGGATCCGGGCGCAGGCACTCCTCGACCGCGACTGCGAGGCCCCGACGCAGGACGCGGCCCCCTCCGCCTCTGGACGCCGGCCGGGCCTAGCGGGTGCGGCCCGGGTACTGGGGTGGTGGCGGGCCGAAGCCGCCGGAACCCTGCGGGGCGCCGAAGCCGCCGTACGGGCCGGGTGCGCCGGGCATGCCCGGGGCGCCGGACCCGTACGGACCCGGCCCGTAGCCGTACGGCCCGGGGAGGGCGCCCAGGCGCGGCGCGAGGTACGCGACGACGGACCGGTGCAGCTGGCCCAGCCAGTCCTGGAGGCGGCCCATGCGGCGGGCGTTGACCTCGCACGCGTACGCACTGCCGTCCGGCAGCAGGACCGTCACCACGAGCCGGGCGCCGTGGTTCAGGGGCGCGTAGGTGATGCCGGCGAGCTCTTCCCAGGCGAAGTCCGCCTCCACGCCCTCCACTTCGAGGACGACCCCCGTGGCGTCCGCGACCACGCTGTTGCGGCGGTCGGCGATCACGACCTCGGGCGCGGCCTCCACCGGCCCGGCCGGCACGACGGGCGCCACCGCGGGGATCGGCGGCGGACCCTGGGGCATGGGCGGGGCCACCGCCTGCGCCGCCGGGAGGGGCGCGGCCGGCGTCGACGCCCGGGGAACCGGCGGGACGGGTGCAGGGAGGACCACGGGCTGCGGGGCCGGTGTGTCCGGGACCGCCGGCTGCGGGGCCGGGGTCTGCGGGGCCGGGGTCTGCGGGACCGGCAGCGGCGGTGCATCCGCGTCCCCGAGTACGTCCAGCAGGGCGGACGGCGTCGGACGGTCCGCCGGGTCCTTCGCCAGGCAGGCCTCCACGAGCGGGCGCAGCCCCTCCGGCACGGCCGCCAGGTTCGGCGGTTCGTGCACCGAGCGGTACATCAGCCCCATGGGCGTCCCCTCGCCCCACGCGCTGCCCCCGGCCGCGGCGACGAGGACCGCGCCGAGGGCGAAGACGTCGGCGGCGCCCGTGACGTCGTGGCCCAGGGCCTGTTCGGGCGCGAGGTAGCCGGGGGTGCCGAAGGCCGTCCCGGTGGCGGTCATCCGCGTGGACTCCACGGCCCGCGCGATGCCGAAGTCCAGCACCCGCGGCCCGTCCTCGGCCAGGATGATGTTGCCGGGCTTGAGGTCGCGGTGGACCAGGCCGCAGGCGTGCACGGCCTCCAGGGCCTCGGCGAGCGCCGCGGCCAGGGTGCGCAGCGCGGGCTCGTCCATCGGCCCCCCGTCGGCGAGTCGGGCGGCGAGCGTCGGGCCGGGCACGTAGGCGGTCGCCAGCCACGGCGGGTCGCCGTCGACGTCGGCGTCCACGACGGGCGCCGTGTGGAAGCCGCCGACCCGGCGGGCGGCCGCGACCTCGGCCCGGAACCGCTCCCGGAACGCGGGGTCCGCGGCCAGCTCCGGCCGGGCCACCTTGACCGCCACCGCCCGTCCACCGCGGGACCGGGCGAGGTAGACCATTCCCATGCCGCCTTCGCCGAGCTTGCGCTCGACGGCGTACCCCCCGATGCGTTGCATGCGCCCAGTATGGCGGCCCCCGGTGACAGCTCCCCGACAGGGTCCGGCCGGGGCCGGGTCCGTGCCCTGCCCGCTCCGGCCTGCGGTGTCAGTCCACCCGGTGCACGCGCTGGCTGGTCAGCTCGTACTGGGCCCCGATCACGGCCAGGCGGCCGGCCGCGATGCGGGGGGCCAGGTCCGGCTCCCGGGTCAGACTCGCCCTGACCCGCCGTACGTTCGCGGTGACCGCGGCGTCCACACGGGCCCGGCCCTGCAGCCCGAAGTCGATGACGGGCCGGATCTGCTCGGCGAGGTACATGACATGGCCGGGGAGCGGGGTGCGGGTCTCCGCGGCCTGGACGGCGGCCGTGACCGCCCCGCACCCCTGGTGCCCCAGGACGACGACGAGCGGGACGTCCAGCTCCAGCACGCCGTACGCGATGCTGCCGAGCACCGCCTCGTCCAGGACCTCGCCCGCCGACCGCACGGTCAGCAGATCACCCAGCCCCTGGTCGAAGACCAGCTCCGGAGGCACCCGGGAATCGATGCAGCCCAGCACCACCGCGAACGGGTGCTGACTGCCCACCAGCGTCCGCCGGACGGCCGCGCTCCGGTCGGGGTGGCGCTCGTGGTACGTCCGCCAGCGGCGGTTCCCCGCCACCAGCTGCGCCAGTGCCGCCCTGGGCGTGTCCGGTCGGAGGCCGAAGCTGCCGGGCGGGGAGGAGGAGGGTGCAGGCCCCGCCGAGACCAGGGCCGCCTGGGCGGCGACCACTCCGGTCGCCGCCCACAGCAGCCGCCGCCGCGCCCCGGAGGCCGCAGGCGGCCCTTCTTCCGTCCTCATGCCCGCTGACGGTAGCCCGGTGCGGGTCTGCGGTCGCGCTCCGGCCGGAGCGTGTCACGGCGCCCGACCCGGTGACGGCGGCCTCCGGCGGCCGCCGCCCGGGCCGGACCGCCCGTCCTACCGGGGGGCCACCCAGACCTGCCGCTTGTTGGTGTTGGCCGTGTGCAGCTGGACCGGGGTGCCGTTCGCCGTCGCGCCGCCGGTGACGTCGAGCACCTTGCCCGATCCGGCGTTCACGATCTGCCCCTTGGCGTTGACGGACCACCGCTGGGCCGCCGTGCCGTTGCAGTCCCACAGCTGGATCTTGTTGCCGTCGGTGCTGAGGGCGCGCGAGTTGTCCAGGCACTTGCCCAGCGCCCGGAAGGTGCCGTCCTTGCCGAGGATCCACGACTGGGCCGGCGTGCCGTTGCAGCTCCACAGCTGGATCTGCGTCCCGTTGTCGGCCTTGCCCCCCTTGGCGTCCAGGCACTTGCCGGCCAGGCCGGCCACCTGCCCCTGCGGGGCCAGCGCCGCCCCGGCGCCGGCGGCGAGCTTGCGCAGCGCCTGCACGTCGAACTGCTGGACGTAGGTGCCGGCCCGCTTGTCCTGGTAGGCGTACGCCGGCGAGCACATGACGGGGAACTCGCCCGAGTCGCTGCCCTTGACGCAGTCGCCCTTCGTCAGACTGCGGTTGGCGTGGGCGAGGCCCAGCGCATGCCCGAGCTCGTGGCTGATGTGGTTGCGCATGTACGTCTCGCCCATGGCGGCGGTGGGCTTGCCCGCATCGGTGAAGAACTCGCTGTCGATGTACGCGTGCCCGCTGGTCACCGTCTCCGGCACGGAGGAGCTGGTGAACCCGCAGCTGAGGTTGGCCATGCCGGAGCCGTCGCGAACCACCTTCCAGCCCGTACTGCCCATGCTGCCCTCTCCCTCGGGCGGCAGGCAGGGGCGGTACAGCACGCCCATGACCACCTCCCCCTTGGGCCGGAGGTAGTCCCAGCCCACGGGCCGGGTGTCGACGGTGACGGGCAGGTTCGTGATCCGCTGGAGGTCCGCCGCCGACGCCTTGACGTACGGTGCCAGCCAATCCGCGGACTTCTGGTCGTAGAACTTGACCGTGTAGCCGGTCGCCAGCCACTTCGTCGCCCCGGCCAGCTTCCAGCCGTCGCCTTCGAGCGGAGCGGCCGCGACCGCCTTGGCCGCCGCGGCGGTGCGGCTCCCTTCGAGCTGCAGGACGCCGTTCTTGAAGGCGGTGTGGTCACTGCCGGACTGGACCGAGTCCTCCGCGTGGCCGGCGTCGGGCGCGGCCTCGGGCGCCGGCACCGCCGCCGCCGGCTCGGCGGTCGCGGTCGGGCTGCCTCCCGCGTCCGGAACGGCGCCCGCGCCCGGGTCCTCGGTGCCGAAGGCACTGGAGGTCAGCTGAAGTCCGCCCACGACGGCCGCCACGGCACATGCCGCAACCACCGCTTTTCGATATCTGGCCGTGAATCCCAAGTCCCCGTTGCCTTTCATCGTGATCGCTCGCGGATCCCGGACGCGCCGGGGCCGCCGGCGATCCGGAATCGAACAAATGATAGGGGCACATTCCCACCGCCCTTGCCCGGCAGCGAAGTTGGGCCGCGCGCAACAGCCGCGACACGCTGCGGTGATGGTGGCCCTGCCATGGTTCGAAGCCTCCCGCACTGCGTCCGACGAGGAGCCCGACCGATGACGACGTCCTTCCACGCGGCGACCGTCCACCCCGACCGGTCCGTGACCTACTGCGGAGAGGTCGACGCCGGCCAGGTCGCCACGGCCCGCGCGATCGCCGGGCTCGACCACACACCGCGCTCCGTCCGCGAGCACCCCAACCGGCCCGGGACCCTGTTCGTCCTGCGCGAGGACGGCGCACTGGACGTCTACGAGCCCGTGGGCGGTACCCCCTTCACCCCCCGGGTCGCCGACCCCGCCCCGCGCGCCTCCGCCGCGGCCGCGCTGCCGCTCGGCGCGGCCTCCGGGACCCTGTGGATCCCCGGAGCCATACGCATCGGCGACGGCAGCATCGGCGGCGCCATGGACACGCCCGGCAACCCGCCCCGCGTGACCCTCCACACCACCGAGTCCCCGGCCGGCGGCCACTACCTCGAATCCGTGAGCTCGTACCTGATCGAGGTCGCCTCCGAACCGCAGCTCGTGTACTGCCCCGTCACCGACCGGATCGCCCAGCTGGGACCGCTCAACCAGTCGGCCCGGGCCCTGCGCAACGACGGTGCGCGCCGAACCAACCGCGAGGGCCGCGTCAACATCCAGATCGAGGTCCTCGCGTACGCCGAGCACCCCTGGACCACCGGCTGGGACCCCGGCCGGAAGCCCGGCTGGCGCTCCATCCTGGCGGCCGCCCGCTCCTGGGGCGTGCCCGACGCGTTCCCGGCGGGCCCGCCCGCCCCGTACCCGGGCCCGGACAAGCCCCGCTCCCGCTCGGTGTGGCAGAACGAGGGCGGCTACTTCGGCCACTGCGACGTCCCCGGCAACGACCACGGAGACCCCGGGGCCCTCGACACCGCGAAGGTCCTGGGCGGCCCCGGCGGCGACACCCCGCCGCCGCCCCGGCCCGCGGTCAGCGTCGCCCACCTCGCCGCCGCGGCCGAGGCCGACATCCCCGCACCGGACGGCCACACCACCTACCCCGACGAGGTCCGGGTCGTGGAGGACGCCCTGGTCGCCGAGGACCTCCTGGACGCCCGCTACGCCGACGGCAGCTTCGGCACCCGTACCCGCGACGCGTACGCCGCCTGGCAGCGCAGCGAGGCCGGCGGGTCGTACTCCGGCCCGGACGCCGACGGCATCCCCGGCATCGCGTCCCTGACCCGCCTGGCGGCCCGCCACGGCTTCACCGCCACCGACTGACCCGCCGGCCCGGCGGCGGTACCGGCCCCTACCGCCCGTGCGGCCCGGGCGCCGACCGGCGGGCCGCGGCGCGGCGCAGGAAGGGGACGTCCCGGTCGGCCACCCGGGCGCGGGGTCCGGCGGCGCGCAGCACCACGTCCAGGACGCGGTCCGGCTCGGCGGCGTAGCAGTGCGCGAACCAGGGCATGTTGGCCTCGACCACCGCCCACGTGCCGTCGGTGAGGCGGCCGACGTCCATGCAGACCGCGCTGGGCAGGCCGTCGGCCGCGGCGCGGAGCACCTCGCGCGCGAAGCCGCGGACCCGCCCGTCCAACGGCCCCGGATCCAGGCGCCCGTACACGGCGTAGCGGCTGCCCGCGACGGCCTCGCCGTCGAGGACGAACAGCCGGTACTCGGCGGCGAACTCCACCACGCCGCTCACGAGCACGGGCGTCGCCGGGTCGAGCGTCCCCGGCAGGCGGGTTCCGTCCTCGTACACCGCGGCGGGCAGGGCGTCGATCTTGGCGGAGGGCGGCTTGACGAACGCCCGGTGCGTCAGCCGGCGGGCCCCGGCGAGCGTCGTCAGCCGTACGTGACGCCGCACCAGCGCGTACGGCAACCCCGCCAGCCAGTCGTCGCCGGGCTCGAGCAGGCCGAGGCCGAGCTGCTCGGCCACCCGGTCCGCGGCGAGGGCGCCTCCGTACCAGTGCACCCCGCGGCCCCGGGCCCCGGCGACGTGGGCGACCACGTCGTAGCCCCGCCAGGCCGCGGCCTGGCCGAGCAGCTCCGCCGTGGAGGTGCGGGGCGGGTGCAGGAGCAGGGTGCGTGCGGTGCGGTGGTCCATGCCACGGAGCGTACGGGCCGGGTGCACGCGCCGGCCCGTGCATGCGGGGTAGCGGAAGTGGCCCCTCCGTACGCTATGGTTGATCTCGAGCCCGCCGCCGCGAAGAGCAGCAGCGGGCCCGGCGTTGGTGGTCCAAGGAAAGGCACCCCACTTCCTGTGGGGGGATGCAGGTGCAAGGCCTGCCCAGCGCTCGATGAAGGCCTCGGCCTCCTCACGGAGGCCGAGGCCTTCTGTCATGTCACGTCATGTCCGGCCGTGGGAGCGGCCGTGGCCGTGTTCGTTCCGTGCTCGCGCTGTCCGCCGCGGCTCAGTTCGGGATGTAGCGCGTGCAGGCGTTCAGCCAGTTCGTGTAGAACGAGCCGTCGCCTCCCGAGCGGATGTCGACGTTGCGGATGCGCTGCACCTCCGCCAGCATGTGCCGGCCGGTGACCGGGCCGACCTTGCCGTCGACGGTGATCCGCTCCGCCTTCTGGAAGCGGGCCACGGCGTTGAGGGTGTTGTTGCCGTACACCCCGTCCACCGCCACGTCCGGGCTCTGGACGATGTTCACCCCGCGCTGCACACAGACCACTGCCGGACCCGTGGCCCCCTTCTGGATGATGCCGCCCGCCGCCTGCGCCGGCACGGCCACCAGAGCGGCCGTCAGGCCCGCTCCGGCGAGGACGGCGAGCCGGGCGGTCCACCTGCGTGACTGCTTCATGGGTCTTTCCCCCTTGGCTTCGTTCCGATGGTTTCCTTGCGCTGCTCCGCTGCGCCGGTCCGCTGCGATGGTCGGTCGCCGCGAACCGCCGAGGGGCCGCCCGGCCGGGCGGCGCCGCAGTGCTCCGAAAGCTATCCGCGCGGCCGCAGGCGGGCATCCCGCACAGGGTTGATCGCCCGGGTAAACCCCGGCGGTACCGGGCCCGCCCCTCATACCGGCGCGGTAGGGCGGGGGCCGCGCCCCGCGCCGGCGACCGCGATGGCTGCCCGCTCGGCCGTTCGACTAGGGTCGGTCGGAACAGCGAACCGCGCACCCGCGCACACACGACACGAGGAGCAGCCGTGAGCGAGACGGCGTCCACCGCCCTGCAGCAGGAGATCGCCCGGGACCTGCAGGTCACCGGGTCCTTCGACGCGGAGCACGAGATCGAGCGCCGTGTGGCCTTCCTCACGGAGCGGCTCACCGCGACCGGCCTGCGCTCCCTCGTCCTCGGCATCAGCGGCGGGGTGGACTCCACCACCACGGGCCGGCTCTGCCAGCTCGCGGTGGAGCGGGCCCGCGCCGCCGGGCACGAGGCGGCCTTCTACGCCATGCGCCTGCCCTACGGGGTCCAGGCCGACGAGAAGGACGCGCAGCTCGCCCTCTCCTTCATCCGGGCCGACCACGTCCTGACGGTGGACGTGAAGCCCGCCAGCGACGCCGCCCTCGCCGCCTCGCTGGCCGCCGGTGTGACCTTCCGCGACGCCCACCACCAGGACTTCGTCCACGGCAACATCAAGGCCCGCCAGCGGATGATCGCCCAGTACGCGGTCGCGGGCGCCCACGACGGCCTGGTCGTCGGCACCGACCACGCCGCCGAGGCGGTCTCCGGCTTCTTCACCAAGTTCGGTGACGGCGCCGCCGACCTCGTCCCGCTCACCGGCCTGACCAAGCGCCGGGTCCGGGCGGTCGCAGACGCCCTCGGCGCTCCGGCCGAGCTGGTGTGGAAGGTCCCCACCGCGGACCTGGAGACCCTCGACCCCGGCAAGGCCGACGAGGACGCGCTCGGTGTCACCTACGACGACATCGACGACTTCCTGGAGGGCAAGCCGGTGGACGGGCGGGCCTTCGAGATCATCACCCGCCGCTACCGGCTCACCGAGCACAAGCGGCAGCTGCCCGTCGCCCCCTGAGGCCTTCGGGAGGCCGTGGGCCGCAGTGATCGCCGGTCTGGCAGCAGACCGGCGCACCGCGCGAGAATGCCGCCATGGCGGACACCCACGGCACCCCGAGCCCCCGGCCGGAGCAGCGGCGCGAGCAGGAGCCGGAGCAGCCGGACCCCGCAGCTCTGCTTCCGGCGGGCCCGGCGGTACGGATCGAGCGCGACGGCCCCGTGACCACGGTGGTGCTCTCCCGCCCGCGGGCCCGCAACGCCGTGGACGGCCCGACGGCGCGGCAACTGGCCGATGCCTTCCGCGCGTTCGAGGCGGACGAGCAGGCATCCGTCGCGGTGCTGTGGGGCGAGGGCGGGACCTTCTGCGCGGGCGCCGACCTGAAGGCCGTCGCCACCGGGCGCGGCAACCGCGTGGAGCCCGACGGCGACGGCCCGATGGGACCGACCCGCATGCGGCTCACCAAGCCGGTCATCGCGGCCGTCGCCGGGCACGCCGTGGCCGGCGGCCTCGAACTCGCCCTGTGGTGCGACCTGCGCGTGGTCGAGGAGGACGCGGTCCTCGGCGTGTTCTGCCGCCGCTGGGGCGTACCGCTCATCGACGGCGGCACGGTCCGGCTGCCCCGGCTGATCGGCGAGGGCCGCGCCATGGACCTGATCCTGACCGGCCGGCCGGTGCCGGCCGCCGAGGCCCTCGCGATCGGGCTCGCCAACCGGCTCGTACCGCCGGGGCAGGCCCGGCGGGCGGCGGAGGAACTGGCCCGGGAGATCGCCGCGTTCCCGCAGCTGTGCCTGCGGCACGACCGGCTCTCGGTGCGCGAACAGCACGGGCTGGACGAGCCCGAGGCGCTGGCGGCCGAGCTGCGGCACGGCATGGTGCCGCTGTCGGCAGGGGAGACCCTCTCCGGAGCCGCGCGTTTCGCGTCCGGCGCCGGCCGGCACGGCTCCTTCGCCGACTGACTGCTCCGCCGTACGCCGACGTACGCCGCCTGCCGGGTTCGGGTTACGGCGCGGTCCCGCCGGGCGGTTCGGGGTCGGCGACCCAGCCGGCCGCGAGCACCAGACCACTGGCCCGGTGCACGGACAGGAAGCCGAAGGGCCGGTCGAAGCGGATGTCGATGCGGCGCACCCGGTGCCGCTGCGGCGGCGGGGCGCCGCCCGGCTGCATGGCGATCGCCGTGACCGCGGCGGCCTCGAAACCGCGGGCGTGGAAGGCCGCCACGGCGGACTGCCGGGCCTCCCCGACGGCGAGGGGATGGCTGCTCACGCCGGGGAAGTGGCCGGTGCTCGCGCGGGCGGCCTCCGCCAGCCCGAACAGGGGGGCCTGCCGGAGCAGATCGTGCTCGGCGGCCACCGAGAAGGCCACCGTGGACAGGGCCAGGACCGGCTCGGGCCGCGCCGACTCGACCGTGGTGACCCGTACGCCCGGCCCCGCCGCCCCCTCGGGGAGCTGGGCGCCCGGTACGGCCCGGACGGCTCGGGTGGCCGCGGCCACGCCCCGGGCCAGGATCTCGCCCGGGGCGGCCTGCTCGGTGCCCAGCACCAGGTAGACGTCCGTTCCCGCGTCGCCCCCCACCTGGTACAGCGTCAGGCCGCCTGCCACGACCCCGACCCGGTCCAGCCGGGCGGAGTATCGCGACAGCCTCCGGAGCCGCCGCCCCGCCCACGGCCCGGTGGCGGGCTGCTCGGGATGCTCGGTGAAGGGATGCCGCCAGGTCACCTGCAGGGCCAGGGCCGAGGCGAGCACGAGCAGCGCCCGGCCCGGGTCGGCGACGGGCATCGTCTCGATCAGGCCGCCCGTCCGCTCGGCAGCCCAACGGTCCAGCATCGCCCGGTCGGTGGCGGGATCCCCGGTCAGCCGACCCTGCGTGCCGGCCGGCAGACCCGCCGCCCAGCGCTCCTCCAGCGGCAGTCCGGCCCGCATCCACAGCCCGAGGGCCGCCGAGAGCCCGCCGACCGCGCCGAAGCCGGCGAGCAGCTCGCGGGCCGCCTCGGCCGCCTGGGCGGCGGGCACGCCGAGGGTCTCCTCCAGCTCGCCGCGGGCCCGGCCGGCGGCCCCGTCCGCGAGCAGGGCCAGCAGCGGCCACAGCCCGGCCGCGGTGAACACCGTGTTGCCGCCCGGCTCCAGGGCCCGGGCCCACCGCGCGGTGAGCGCATTCACCGCCCCGACCGTCTGCATCCTCATGCGGCCCTACCCTACGGGGCGGCCGTACTCCGGGGCGCCGCCGCCAGGTCGGGCCGGGTCCGGGCCCGCGCGGCTCTGACCAGGAGGCCGCCGAGCGGCACGCAGGGCCGCCTCGGTCACGGGCGGCCGTCCTCGCGAGGGGGCCGGCGGAGCAGTTGACCGCGGCCGCCGCACCGGCCAGCGCCCGGTCCGCACCGGGTCCGCGGTCGGTGGGGCCCCGGGCCGTCCGCGCAGGTCCTACGGCTGCGCCCGCTCCGCCAGCCCGCGCAGCAGCAGGCGCACGCCCAGGTCGAAGCCGCGCGAGTCCAGCCCGGCCAGGCCGCCCGGCAGGGCGCCCGCCGCGTCCAGGGAGGCGGCCAGGGCCGGGTAGCGCGGCCGGTACTCGCCGGGCGTGCCGGTGAAGCCCGCGGTGAAGGTCTCCAGCGCCGAGCCGAGGACGAGGTTGTCCAAAGCGGCGGCCGCCTCCGCGGCCTCCGCCGGGGTGCAGCCGTACCGGATCAGGGCCGCGAGCAGGGCGTCGTACCCGCGCAGGGCCTTGGCCGACGAGACCCGGTGGCGGGCCACGAGCGGGATCATGTGCGGGTAGCGCAGGTAGACCCGCCGGTATCCGTGCGCGTAGGCCGTGATGCCCTCCGCGCCGCCGGGGTCCGCCAGCGGTCCCAGGTCGATCTCGTCGTTGATGAGCTCGGCGACGGCGTCGAGGAGGTCCTCCTTCGACGCGATGTGGTGGTACAGGGACGCGCCCTTGACCCCCAGCCGCTCGGCGATCGTGCGCATCTTCAGCGCTTCCGCGCCGTGCTCCTCCAACAGCTCCAGAGCCGCGCGGGCGATGATCGCGCGGCTGAGGAGGGTCTGGCTCGGCCGTGGCATCTGCGACTCCTTCACTCCAGGATGCGCAGGTTACCTGTCAGGAACGCTTCACAAGCAGCCGGGAACGCCGCTACATTCCAGCCACCCCGTTTACCTAACGCGGTTAGATTTAGCGCGCGCCGCCGTACGGCCCGGCGCGCCCGGTGAGGTGATCCACATGAACAGACATGCGCACGAGGCCGCGGCCCCGCCCGCGAGCCCGCCGACAGCGGCGGCCACCGACGCAGACACCGACGCGGACCGCCTCCGCGACCTGGGATACCGCCAGGAGCTGCGCCGCAGCCTCGGCATCCTGGGCAACATCTCCATGGGCTTCGCCGTCGTCTCGCCGGTCGTCGCCCTCTACGCCGTCTCGATGGTGGGGACCACGGTCGCGGGCCCGCTCTGGGTCTGGGCGCTGCCCCTGGTCCTGGCCGGCCAGTGCCTGGTGGTCAACGTCTACGCGGAGCTGACCTCCCAGTGGCCCCTGGCCGGCGGCCCGTACCAGTGGGGCCGCAGGCTGCTCGGCCCGGCCTTCGGCTGGCTCGGCGGCTGGGTGTGGCAGTTCGCCGTCATGTTCGGCAACACCACCGTCGCCTACCTCGCCGCGCCCTGGGTCTACGCCCTGGTCGGCGCCGCCCCGACACCCGGCGGCCTGGTGGCCGTCGCCGTCGCCATCCTGTGCGTGTGCATGCTGGTGAACGCGTACGGCATCACGATCCTGCGCTGGTTCGTCTCCCTCGGCATCGCCGCCGAGGCGGTCGCCTCGGTCGGTGTGGGCCTGGCCCTGCTGCTCTTCTTCCGCGAGCACGGCTTCCCGCTGTTCACCGAGACCCTCGGCGCCGAAGCCCTCTCAGGCGGCTCCACCGTCCTCGGCTTCCTCGCCGCCGTGGCCGTCGCCGGCTGGGCCTTCATCGGCTTCGACGCCTGCGTCTCCACCGCCGAGGAGACCAAGGACGCCGGCCGCCAGGTGCCGCGCGCCATGTGGTGGGCCCTGCTCAGCGTGGGCGCCGTCGTCATCCTCAACGCGATGGCCGTCGCCCTCGCCCACCCCCACCCCGAGGCCGTCGTGGCCGGCGAGGACGTCGACCCGGTGACCACCGCCGTGGTCCACGCCTTCGGAGGCTGGTCCGACAAGCCCTTCGTCGTGGTCGTGCTCGTCGGCTTCCTCGCCTGCGCCATGGCCTCCCAGGGCGGTGCCGCCCGCGGCCTGTTCTCCCTCGCCCGCGACGGGGTCTTCCCCTTCTCCCGGCAGGTCCGCAAGGTCAACCGCCGCCAGGCCCCCATCGGCGGGCTGGTCGCCTCCACGCTCATCAGCGGCGGCGCCCTCGCCCTCGGCCTCAACGCCACCGCCATCGGCAGCCTCATCGCCTTCGGCACCGCGGCCACGTACCTGCCGTTCTTCCTCGTCTCGCTCGCCGCGCTCGTCGCCCGCCTGCGCGGGACCTGGGTGCCCTCGGGTGCCGTCCGGCTCGGCCGCAGGGGCACCTTCCTCAACGTCCTCGCCGTCGCGTGGACCGCCTTCGAGGTGGTCAACGTCTGCTGGCCGCGGGCCATCCTCGCACCGCCGGGCGCCCCCTGGTACCAGGTGTGGGCCGCCCTCCTGGGCACCGCGGCCGTGCTCGGCTCGGGCCTGGTGTACCTGCTCGTACGCCGCCCCCACGACCGGCTCCGCGGCGACGGCCCCGACGCGCCGCCGGCCGGAGTGCCCGCCCCTGCGGCGGCCCGTCCGGCGGAAGCGCCCTGACGGCGGACCCCCGCGGCCACCCCCCACGCTGCAGTTCACCCGTCCGACCGGCTCCGCCCGAGCACCGAGCACCGAGCACCGAGCACCGAGCACCGAGCACGGTGCAACCGGGCAGCGACCGGCGAGCACCGCCACACGCCACGGAGGAATGCACCATGTCCCAGTCCAGCACGCCCCGCCCGCCCTCCCGCACCTCGCGCCGCACCTTCTGCACCACCGCCCTGACCGCCGCCGCCGGACTCTTCCTCACCACCGGAACCCCCGGCCGGGCGGCGGCCGCAACGGCCACCGCCACCGGAGCCCTGACCGTCCCCGCCGAGTGGGCACCGCACTCCGGGTGCGTGATGGCCTGGGCCTGGGACCGCAACGTCGGCTGGGGCGGACTGCTCAAGGCCGTACAGGCGGAGGTCGCCGCCATAGCCAAGGCCATCGCCCGCTTCGAGCCCGTCCTGATGGTCGCCGAGCCCGGCACCGCCGACGACGCCCGCCGGCAGTGCGGCAGCGACGTGACGGTCATCGAATACCCCGTCAACGACTGCTGGGCCCGTGACACCGGTCCCGTCTTCGCCCTCGACGGCGACCGCACCGGCCTCACCGGGCTCGACTTCCGCTTCAACGGCTGGGGCAACAAGTACCCCTACGACAAGGACGACCTGCTGCCCGTCGGCGTCTGCGACCACCTGGGCGTGCCGCGCCGGGACGTGGACCTCGTCCTCGAAGGCGGATCGGTGATCACCGACGGGGCGGGCACCCTCATCACCACCGAGGAGTGTCTGCTCAACCCCAACCGCAACCCCGGGCTGAGCCGCGCCCAGATCGAGTCCGCGCTGCTCGCCGCGTACGGAGCGAGCAAGGTCGTCTGGCTCCCGTACGGCCTGAACAACGACGTCATCACCAACGGCCACGTCGACCTCGTCGCCGCCTACCTCGGCCCGGCGCAGGTCCTCCTGCACACCCAGCCCGACCCCGCGCACCCCAACCACGCCCGGATGGCCGCCAACAAGGCGGTGCTCCAGTCGGCGACGGACGCCTGCGGCCGGCCCTTCCGGATCGCCGAGCTCGAGCAGCAGCCGCAGTTCCGCGTCAACGGGGCCCTGGTGGAGACCTTCAGCTACACCAACTACTACCTGACGCGCGGCAGCGTGGTCGTGCCGACGGCCGCAGTGGCCGACGACGCCCTCGCGCTGGCCCGTCTCGCCGCCCTCTTCCCGGGACGGGAGATCGTCGGCGTTCCGGCCCGCACCCTGGCCTGGGGCGGCGGCGGAGTCCACTGCATCACCCAGCACGTCCCGGCCACGGCCTGACCGGCCGACCGCGGTGGCGGGGCCCTCAATCGGGCCCCCCACCGGCGGTCACCTGCACCGTCGCCGGCCGTCCGACGGCGCCCGCGGGCCGGGCGAGCAGACGCCGGAGCCATCGGGTGCGGGCCTCGCGGGCGTCCTGGCTGAGGGACGCCGTGGGGGCGAGGGTGTCGAAGCCGTGGAAGGCCCCCGGCCACACGTGCAGTTCGGCCTCGCCCCCGGCCTGCCAGATGGCGTTGGCGTAGGCCACGTCCTCGTCCCGGAAGGTCTCCGCCGACCCGACCTCGACATAGGCCGGCGGCAGCCCGGACAGATCCTTCGCCCGGGCGGGGGCCGCATAGGGCGGCAGGTCCGCAGCGCCGTACCGGTCGCCCAGCAGCGCCTGCCAGGCCGTCGCGTTGGAGGTCCGGTCCCAGGTGTCGACGCCGGCCATCTGGCGGCCGGAGAACGTGTCGTTGCGGTCGTCGAGCATCGGGCACAGGAGCAGTTGCCCGATCGGCGCGGGCCCGCCGCGGTCGCGCGTCAGCAGGGCGAGCGCTGCGGCGAGCCCGCCGCCGGCGCTCTTCCCGCCGACGACGATCCGGTCGGCGTCGATGCCCAGTTCGGCCGCGTGCCCGGCGGTCCACACGAGCCCGGCCCAGCAGTCCTCCAAGGGGCCGGGGTACTGCGCGCGGGGCGCCAACCGGTACTCGACCGAGACGACGGCCAGCTCCAGCGGGAGGGCCCAGGTGCGCAGCAGCTGCGGCATCACCGACCACGCATTGCCCGTGATCATCCCGCCGCCGTGCATGTAGTACAGCAGCGGAAGGGGCCGGGCGTGCCCGGCGGGCCGCGCACTGACGAGCGTGACCTCCGGGCCGCCCGGCGGTCCCGGCACGCGCAGCTCCTCCACCTCGAAGCGGCCGTCGGCCGCGAGCTCCCGCACCGTCGGCCTCGGCCGGACCGCGGCGTCCCGCTCCTGCCGGGCCGCGAGGTTCCCCGGGGTGAGCGGCTCCCGCGCCGGGCCTCCCAAGGCGGCCAGGGCCGCCGCCAGTTCGGGGTCGAGAGGGGGCGCACCACCGCGCACGGCATCCATGGGAGCAGTCAATCACCACTCGTCCGAGGAGGCAGCCCCTCCTCGCACCCGCCCGGTCGGCTGCTTGGCTCCCCGTGCGGAGCGAGAGGAGCGAGGACCACCACCTCCGTGAGCACCGACACCGCCGCATTCGTGCGGGGCGGCGCCGGCGCGGACGCCATCGTCCACGTCCCCGATCTGCCGCTCCCGTTCGCCGACAACCACCTGACCGGCCCGGCATCGTCACCCGCGCGGGCCGGAGCGGCGACTTCGTCGACCACGAGGGGGACCTCGTCCGCGCGCTCCACCGAGACCGGGGCATCCCCCTGGCCGAGGTCCCGTTCCCCGGCGGCACCAGGCGCCGCGCCGAGGCCATCAGCCGCCCCGAACTCCTGGCCCGGGCCGCCCTCCTGGACGGCACCACCCCGGAGGACGGGGGGGCTGGCGGTGCGGTGAGGGCGCCGATCCTCAGGCACCCGCCCCGCAGGACGAGGTCCAGCGACGCCCGCCCCGCCGGGCGGGGTCGTGCTCGGGACGGCCGTGACCGTCGCCGGGCGCGGGTGGCCGCGGCGCGGGATGCGGCGGCCACCCCTGCGTTCACGGCGCCGGATCGCCGGCCGGCAGGCTCCGTACGGCAGGGGAGGGCCGTCCGGACCGGCTGCCGGCGGCCAGGCGGTCCTCCGCCAGCAGCATCGCCACCACCACGGCGACCAGCGAAAGGAGTTGGGCCAGCCCGGACACCGCGTGCCCGACCGCCACGGTGGCCAGGCAGAGCGGCACCGCGGCCGCCCGCCAGCCGAGCGGGGTCAGCCGCAGGACGGCGCCGAAGGCCACCTCCCCGGCGAGGAACAGCGCGACCCCGCCGGCCAGGGCCAGGGCGGGGGCGGTGGCCAGGGGGTCTGCGAGGTGTCCGAGCACCTTCTTCACCCCGGCCGCCAGGCAGGCGATGCCCAGGAGCATCGGCAGGAACGCGTAGTAGAAGGCGTTCATCGCCAGCGCGAAGCGGTCCGGCGGGGCGGTGTCGCGGAAGGCGCGCTCGGCCCGGTGCTCGTCCCGTACGAAGTACGACCACCACAGGGCGGCCGCCAGGGCCAGGGACAGGAACGTGCCGCCCACCACCCCGGCCGACAGCGGCAGGTCGCCGACGCCGATGCCGATGGCGATGACGGACTCGCCGAACGCGATGATGAGCAGCAGCCCGTGGCGTTCGACGAAGTGCCCGGGGTCGAGCCCGCCGAGCTGGCTGCGCAGTTGGGCGGCGGTGCGGCCGTCGCGGCGCCCCGGGCCGTACTGGGCGAGGCGCGGCGTCACGAACTGCAGCAGCAGTGCGAGCGCCCACAGCCCGTCGGCCTCGAACGACTCGGCCGGCCCCGCCGCCGTGACCGCCAGGGCGGCGAGGGAGTTGGGTATCGCGTACCAGATGACGTCGCGGCCGTGGCTGCGGGTGTACAGGGCGCTGTGGACCAGGACCACCAGCAGGTAGCTGAGCCCGAACGCGATGCCGGCGCCGGTGTCGGTGAAGGCGTCCGGGATCGCCAGGGCGCACAGCAGGAACCCGCCCATGCCGAGCAGGAGCAGCAGCCTGCGCGAGGGCCGGTCCGGAGGCACCTGGTTGGTGAGGTAGGCGTAGGCGCCGTACATCCAGAACAGCACGGTGAAGACCAGCGCGACGTGGCCGGCCGTGGCGAAGGACAGGTCATGGGCGAGCATCACGGTCAGCTGGGTGACCGTGAAGACGAAGACGAGGTCGAAGAAGAGTTCGAGAGTGGTGACGCGGCGCTCGGCGTCGGGTTGGGGCTGCGACATTCGGCCACTCCACCAACTCCACGGCGGGTCTGTCCAGCGGGAACGCCCCGTACGGCGGCGGGACTTGACTGATCCCGGCTCCGGAACTGCGGGCTCCGTGGCACGGCGTTGGATCCTGCGGGCATGGCGATCACGACTGAGAGTGCATCCGTACGTCCGGTCCGCAGGGTCTTCGACGGCCGGACCGACCCCGACAGCCCGGTGCTGGTGCGCGCGGAGGGAGGGGATCCGAGCGGCGACGCACTGGCGGACGGCGCGTTCGACACCCTCGGCGCCGCGTGGGAGTTCTTCCGCACCGTCTACGGCCGCAACGCGATCGACGGCAGGGGCGGGGCGGTGGAGGCCGTCCTGCGCACCGCAGACCCGGAGCCGGGTGCCGCGCGGTGGCAGGGGTCCCGCATCCTCCTGGGCGAGGGGGCGCCGGCCGTGGACGCGGTCGCCGCGCAGTTCACCGCCGGCATCATCCAGCACACCGCCGAGCTGGAGTCCTACGGCCAGCCCGGAGCGCTCGCCGTCTCGATGGGGCAGGTCTTCGGCCTCCTGGCCAAGCAGTACGGCCTGAAGCAGACGGTGCGGGAAGCGGACTGGGGTGCCCTCGCGGACCCCCTCCGCTTCGGGCAGCGCGCCCACATGGACGCGTACGACGAGACCTCCGGCGCGGACGGCGGCGTCCACGCCAACGCGGGCATCGCGAACCACGCGTTCTACCTGGTCGCCACCGAGCTGGGCGGCCACGCCTGGGAGCGGGCCGGCCGCATCTGGTACAAGGCGCTGATGGGGTACGCCTCCAGGACCACGAACCTCTCGGCCTTCCGCTTCGCGACGCTCGGCGCCGCCCGCGACCTGGACGAGCCGGCGGACGCGGTGGCCAAGGCCTGGAGCACGGTCGGCATCGACCGCTGACGGCGCAGCGCATCCCTCCCGGGGGCCCAAGCCCCGGGAGGGCGCTCACCGCAGGCCCGCCAGCCAGGACCCGATCGCGCCGTAGTCCCCGTCCGTCAGCCCGCGCCGCGGATCGACCCGGTGCAGCAGCGCATCCGCCGGATGATGGGACCCGACCCAGGCGCGGTCGGCGTCGGTGACCTCGTCGTCGACCCAGACGAAGGGCCGCCCGGCCGCCCGTTCCACGAGGGTGCGGGTCTTCCAGTGCAGGCCGGCCCGCTGGTCCTGCTCGTCGAGGGCGGACGGCTCCGGCCAGGCCACCACGGGCAGCGGCGGCAGTCCGAGGCGCGGGGCGACACAGGCGTTCGCGTCCGCCATCCAGGTGGTCGCCCAGACCACCTCGCACCCCAGCGCCGCCAGCCGCGGCCCGTGCCCGGGATCGATCCTGGCCAGCAGCGGATTCGCCCGGGCGTCGGGCTCTGCCACTCCCGTCGGGTGCACCCGGTACTCCTCCGGGGCCGCGCCGAAGGGGATGAGAGGTCCGTCCACGTCGAGAAAGAGCAGCGGAGGCCGCCCGGCACCGGTCACACCGGCACGATAGCGGCACGTGGGGGAGACGCGGCAAGGGGTGCGCGGTCCGGGCCGGGCGCGGGCGGCCGGGGCGCGGCGCACGGTGGGCGGCGGGCCGTGCCCGCGCCCGATTCCCTGGCCGGACTTACGATGTCGCTAGTGGACTCGGGGCAGTCGACGGCCGGCCGCTGGCCGGCGGAAGGCGGGTACCCATGGCTGAGCGGCTCAAGAGATCCGGGCTGATCGGCGAGCTGTCGGCAGAATTCGCCGGAACCATGATCCTCATCCTCTTCGGCTGCGGCGTGGTGGCCCAAGTGGTCGCCGGCGGTGCCCTCACCAATCCGCCGGGCGGCCTAGGAAACCACGACAGCATCGCCTGGGCCTGGGGTCTGGGCGTCACCCTCGGCGTGTACGTCGCCGCCAGGCTGAGCGGTGCCCACCTGAACCCCGCGGTCACGGTCGCGCTGGCGGCGTTCAAGGGGTTCCCGTGGAGCCGTGTGGCCCCGTACGCACTGGCCCAGGTGGCCGGGGCGTTCGTGGCCGCCCTCATCGTGCGGTGGAACTACACGGAGGCACTGGCGAAGGCCGACCCCACCCACACCATCAAGACGCAGGGCGTCTTCTCGACGCTGCCGGCCAACGGCAACCCGAACCTGCCGGTCACCGAATGGGGCGCGCTGCGCGACCAGGTCATCGGCACCGCGATCCTGCTCCTGCTGATCTTCGCGGTGACGGACCTGCTCAACACACCCCCCGGCGCCAACCTCGGCCCGTTCATCGTCGGCCTCATCGTGGTGGCGATCGGCATGGCCTGGGGCACCGACGCGGGTTACGCCATCAACCCGGCCCGCGACTTCGGCCCCCGCCTGGCCAGCTTCCTCACCGGGTACGGCGGGGCCTGGCGCGACCAGTACGGGAACTTCTACTTCTGGGTGCCGATCGTCGGTCCGTTCATCGGCGGTCTGCTGGGAGCGGCTCTGTACAAGTTCTTCATCGGCCGGTTCCTGCCGACCGCCGAGCCGGAGCCGCCCGGGCGGGTGCCGGCACCGGACGAGAGCTGAGCCGATCCGCAGGACGGGTTCGAGGGGCCGGAACGGCCCGGGAGCCCAGTGGCGCAAGAGAGGCGGCAACCCATGGCTGACTTCGTCGGCGCAGTGGACCAGGGGACCACCAGTACCCGTTTCATGATCTTCGACCATGCGGGCAGCGAGGTGGCCAGACACCAGCTGGAGCACTCCCAGATCCTGCCCCGCTCGGGATGGGTCGAGCACGACCCGGTCGAGATCTGGGAACGCACCAACTCCGTGATCCAGACCGCCCTGCGGCACGGAAACCTTTCCGCGACCGACCTGGCGGCCATCGGCATCACCAACCAGCGGGAGACGACCGTCGTCTGGGACCCGCGCACCGGCCGCCCGTACTACAACGCCATCGTCTGGCAGGACACCCGTACCGACTCCATCGCGGCAGCGCTGGAGCGCTCGGGCCAGGGTGACGTGATCCGCCGCAAGGCGGGGCTGCCGCCGGCGACCTACTTCTCCGGCGGCAAGATCCAGTGGATCCTGGAGAACGTCGACGGAGTCCGCGAGGCCGCCGAGCAGGGCCACGCGCTCTTCGGCAACACCGACTGCTGGGTGCTGTGGAACCTCACCGGCGGCCCCGACGGCGGCATCCACGCCACCGACGTCACCAACGCCAGCCGCACCATGCTCATGGACCTGGAGACCCTCGACTGGGACGACGAGCTCCTCGGCTTCTTCGGCGTGCCGCGGGCGATGCTGCCCACCATCAACGCCTCCTCCCACCCCGAGGCGTACGGACAGGCCCGCACGTCCCGGCCGCTGCGGGCCGCCATCCCCATCACCGGGGTGCTCGGCGACCAGCAGGCGGCCACCGTCGGCCAGGTCTGCTACGCCCCCGGCGAGGCCAAGAACACCTACGGCACCGGCAACTTCCTGGTGCTCAACACCGGCACCGAACTGGTCCGCTCGCAGCACGGCCTGCTCACGACCGTGGCGTACCAGTTCGCGGGCCAGCCGGCGGTCTACGCCCTGGAGGGCTCCATCGCCGTCACCGGCTCGGCGGTCCAGTGGCTGCGCGACCAGCTGAAGATCATCACGGATGCCGCCGAGACCGAACGGCTCGCCGCAACGGTCGAGGACAGCGGCGGCATCTACTTCGTGCCCGCCTTCTCCGGCCTGTTCGCCCCCTACTGGCGCTCCGACGCCCGCGGTGCGATCGTCGGCCTCGCCCGCTACCACGACAACGGCCACCTGGCGCGGGCCACCCTGGAAGCCATCTGCTACCAGAGCCGCGACGTGGTGGAGGCCATGGAGCAGGACTCCGGCGTCCACCTCGACGTGCTGAAGGTGGACGGCGGCGTGACGGCCAACGACCTGTGCATGCAGATCCAGGCCGACGTCCTCGGCGTACCGGTCAGCCGGCCGGTCGTCGCCGAGACGACCGCGCTCGGCGCCGCCTACGCCGCCGGACTGGCGACGGGCTTCTGGCAGGACACGGACGAGCTGC
This sequence comes from Streptomyces sp. NPDC046866, assembly GCF_040704625.1. Lineage (NCBI taxonomy): Bacteria > Bacillati > Actinomycetota > Actinomycetes > Kitasatosporales > Streptomycetaceae > Streptomyces > Streptomyces sp. NPDC046866. The sequence goes on along the minus strand of NZ_JBEYXN010000007.1, from coordinate 103,565 downwards.
GCACCCACTGGCAGGAGTCCAAGCGCTGGGAGCCCCGCTGGTCCGAGGAGCAGCGGGCGGAGGGGTACGCGGGCTGGAAGAAGGCCGTGGAGCGCACCCTCGACTGGGCCAAGGTCGAGTAACCGCCCCCGCCGCTGCGTGCGGGGGCGCGAGCACCCGCCGCACGCACCCCCGCCGGACGGACGACCGCCGGCCGGCCCACGGGCCGGCCGGCGGTTTCACTGACGAGCGCCAACTCGTTGACAGGAGGCATGCCCGCGCGCCTTGCCCCGACGCGCCGCCCGCATACGGGGACCCCGGGCGGGTAGACGTTGCGCGTCCAGGGAGGACGCCATGACCAGCACACTGCCCCACAGATCCGTCACGGCCGGCCCCGCGCGCCGGGGCGCACCGCCCTCCGGGCCGTTCGTGGAGAGCGGCCCGCCGGAGGGCGCCCGGGAGCGGGTGAACCGGCGCTGGGCCGAGATCCTCCAGGAGACCCGCGTGGCGCAGACCGGCGGGCAGATCCTCTTCGGGCTGCTGCTGAGCATCGCGTTCAGCTCCCAGTTCCACACCGTGACCGGATTCGACCGGGTCCTGTACGTGGTGACCCTCGTGCTCGGGGCGTCCTCGACCGCCGCGCTGATCGCCCCCGTCGCGATCCACCGCTGCCTGTGCGGCCTGCGGCTGAAACACGAAGTGGTGGAGGCCGCCGGGCGCATGATGGCCTGCGGCATCGTGCTGCTCGCCCTGACCATCGGCAGCACCCTCCTGCTCATCCTGGACGTGGTCATGCCGCGCCTGCTCGCGCCCGTCGTCGTCGCCACGGTCATGCTGTGGTTCTGCCTGTGCTGGTACGTCCTCCCCGTCAGACTGCGGCGCAGGGCGGCGGCCCGCGCGCAGTCACCGCACGGCGTCTGACAGGGAGGAGGGAGCCGGGCATGCAGCAGCAGGAGCAGGAGCAGGAGCAGGAGCAGGACCTCGACCTCGGTGCCTTCACCACCGCGCTGGACGGTGCGATGTACGTGGTCACGGCCGCCGCGGAAGGCCGGCGGGCCGGCTGCCTGGTCGGCTTCGCCTCGCAGTGCTCGATCGACCCGCCCCGCTTCGCCGTGTGGCTGTCCACCTCGAACCGCACCCACAGAGTGGCGCGCCGCGCCCGCTACCTGACCGTGCACCTGCTGCGCCGCGACCAGCACGCGCTGGCGGAGCTCTTCGGAGGCCGGACCGGCGACACCGTGGACAAGTTCGCCCGGGTCGGCTGGCGGGCCGGCCGTGAGGGCTGCCCCGTGCTGTCGGACGTGGCCGACTGGTTCACCGGCCGGATCGAGGCGATCGTCGAGGGCGGCGACCACGAGGCCTTCCTGCTGGCCCCGGTCGAGCAGTCCACGGCCGCACCGGACACGGACCGGTCCGCGCCGCCGCTGCGCTTCGGCGACGTGCGCACCATCGAGGCCGGCCATCCCGCCTGACGGACAGTCACCCGCCGGGACGTTTCAGCTGCGGGGCAGCGGTCAGACGCAACGCGGTTGATGCAGTCGATGCCGGGCACACCCCGGCGACCTCCCGAGGAAAGGACGGTTCGTGATGAGTGACGTCAGGCGGCTTCCCGGCGCGGCGCTGCACCACTGGCAGTGGCAGCAGAGGGCAGCCTGCCGGTCGTGGGGTTCCGGCCCCTTCTTCCACCCGTACGGCGAGCGCGGCGAGGAACGCGAGGACCGCGACGCGGCGGCCAAGCGGATCTGCGCGCGCTGCCCGGTGCGCCGGGCCTGCCTGGAACACGCACTGCGCACCCGCGAGCCGTACGGGGTGTGGGGCGGCCACACCGAGGAGGAGCGCCGCGCCCTGCTCGGCCCCGCGGCGCAGCACTCCGGCACCGGCGCGGTGTGACGGCGGGCGGGAGCGCACGCGGCAACCCGCCCGCACCGGCGCGAACGCCCGGCCCGCGGCCCGGCCCGCGGGCCCGTGTGGAAGGCCGCTGCGGGGGCACGCGCACAGCAGAGCATCCGACGCAGAGGAGGCGGCCATGCTCCGTTCCCGTCCCCGCTCCGGCCCCCGTCCCGTGGACGTGGCACGCGCACAGGGCCTGTTCAACCTGGTGGGCGGCCTGTGGCCGCTGCTCTCGCTGCGCACCTTCGAGCAGGTCTACGGCCCCAAGGCCGACGGCTGGCTGCAGAAGACGAGCGGCGGCCTGCTGGCCTCGGCGGGCCTCAGCATGCTGCTCGCCGACCCCGGCCCGGAGGGCGTGCGCCACGCCCGCCGCACCGGCATCGGCACGGCGCTGACGTTCCTGGCCGTCGACCTGGTCTACGTGCCGCGCCGGCGGATCCCCGCCACATACCTGATGGACGCCGCGAAGGAGGCGGCCTGGCTGGCGGCGTGGTGGAAGGCGTCGCCCGCCTGCCGGAAGCGGAGGGCGGGCGGCCGCCGGACATGACCGCTCCGGGTTCCGCCGCCCGGCCCGACCCCCTCGGACCGGAGGCGGTGGAGGACCTGGCCCGGTGGGTGGCCATGGCCACGGTGTCCTCGGACCCGGAGCGGGCGGCCGAGGTGAGGCGGTCCGCGCACTGGCTCACCGCCGCCATGCGCCGGCTGGGGGTGCCCCGTGCCGAGGTGTGGGAGACGCAGGGCCTGCCCGCGGTCTACGGCTGCTGGCCCGCCGCCGACCCCGCGGCGCCCGTCCTGCTCGTCTACAGCCACCACGACGTCCACGCCGCCGACCCCCGCGAATGGCGGGTGACCCCGCCGTTCCAACCGGTGCGGCGTGGCGGCCGGCTGTACGGGCGGGGCGCCTCCGACGCGAAGGGGCAGGTCATGTGCCACCTGTGGGCCCTGCGCGCTCACCTGGCGGCCGGTGCGGGGTCAGGCCGGGCCGCTCCCGCCGTCACGGTGAAGTACCTGATCGAAGGCGAGGAGGAGATCGGCTCCGTGCACCTCGCGGACCTGCTGGCGGAGCACCCCGGCGAGCTCGGCGCCGACGTGGTCATGGTCTCCGACACCATGCTCTGGGCCCTGGACCGGCCGGCCGTCTGCACCACGGTCCGCGGCTCGGTCACCGCCACCCTCACGGTCCGGGGCGCCGACCGGGGCATCCACAGCGGGGCCGTCTCCGGGGCCGCCTCCAACGCGGCCACCGAACTGGCCCGGGTGCTGGGCGGCCTCCACGACGACAGCGGCCGGATCACCCTGCCCGGTTTCTACGACGCGGTGGCCGACCCCGCCCCGGCCCTGCGGGAATCCCTGGCGGACTTCCCCTTCGACACGGCGGCCTGGCTGGAGCAGACCGGGACCTTCGCGGCGCAGGGCGAGGCCGGGTTCACCGTGCCGGAACGCCTGTGGACCCGGCCCGCCGCCGAGGTGGCCCGCCTCACCGCAGGCCGCACCGACATGCCCTCCCTCGGCCTCGTCCCGCCGGAGGCAGGCGCGGACCTGCTGCTCCGGCTCGTGCCCGACCAACGCGCCGACCGGGTCGCCGAACAGCTGCGCGCCTGGTTGGACGCCCGGCGCCGGCCCGGATACCGCTACCTCCTGGACGTCTCCCCGACCATCTCCGACCCGTACCGGACGCCCTCGGACCATCCGGCGCTCGCAGCCCTCACGCGCGCCGTCGGACACGCCTACGGGGCGCCGGCCCGGCCCATCGGCAACGGCGGGGCCGCCCCCGCGGCCCAGCTGGCCCGCGCCTGTGACGCCCCGGTGCTGTTCTTCGGCACGGGCCTGCCCGGCGACCGCTGGCACGGCCCCGACGAGGGCGTCGACCTCGCGGCGCTGCGGCTCGGGATCCGTGCCCTGACCCGCTTCCTGGGGGAGCTCGCCCGTTCCTCCGGGAACTCCCCGGCCCCACCCGGGCCCTGAGCCGCAACCCGAGCCGCTGCTCTGCCACCTGCCCCCTGCCCCCCCTGCCGCCTCCAGGCCCGGCGTGCTCAGGCTCAGGTGCGGGCGACGACGCGCAGCGTCCCCAGCGACGGGTCGGCCGCGCCCGAGATGAGCACGCCGTGCTCGACGCCGCTGCGCAGGTAGTCCAGCACCTCGGCGGTGATGACCTCCCCGGGCGCGATCACCGGCACCCCCGGCGGGTACGGACTGACCGACTCGGCCGAGATCCGCCCGCAGGCCTGCTCCGCCGGGACGTGCTCGGCCTCGGCGAAGAACGCGTCGCGCGGCCGCATCGCCTGCTCCAGCTCCAGCGCCGCCGGCTCCGGCAGGTGCACCGGCGGCCGGGTCTCGATGGAATCCGCGCCCTCGACCAGCGCCCGCAGGGCGGCCAGCAGGGTCTCCTCGGTGCGGTCGTCGTCGGCGTGCGTGATGGAGGCGCTGATCCGGCAGGTGTCCGAGCCGCCGACGTCGACGTGCCGCCGGGCGCGCAGCCATTCGCAGGCCTGCATCCCGCTCACTCCCAGCTCCCGCACGTCGATCACGATCTTGAGCGGGTCGAGGTCGGCCGCGAGGCCGTCCCGGACGACCTCGCGGTCCATGACCCGCAGCCCGGGCATCTGCGCGATCTCCTTGCGGATCCGGTGCGCCCGGTGGATCGCGACCTCCATCAGCTCCCGCCCGTGCTCGGCCATCTGGCGGCGCCATCCGTCCAGCGTGGCGTAGACGAGGGGCGAGGCGCTGGTGGTGCCGAGCAGGTCCTCGCGCTGCTTGAGGACCTCCGGGGAGATCCGGTCGTACTGGAGGTGGAAGACGGAGCTCTGCTCGATCGCACCGCCCATCTTGTGGACGCTGGTCACGACGAGGTCCGCCTCGTGGTCCATGCCCCAGGGCGGCAGGTCCGGGTGGAAGGGCAGGTGGGCGCCCCACGCCTCGTCGACGATGAGGGGCACGCCGAACTCGTGGCAGACCCGGGCGACGCCCTGGATGTCGGCACACGTGCCCCAGTCGGTGGGCGTGATGAGCAGCATGCCCTTGGCGTCCGGGTGCTCCTGGAGGCGGCGCCGCACGTCCTCGGGCTCGGGCGGGTGCGCCAGATGGCGCTCCCCGTCGAACTTCGGGTGGACCCAGATCGGCTCGACCCCGTTGACGACGACGGCCGAGATCACGGACTTGTGCGCGTTGCGGGACAGCAGGAGCTTCTCGCCGGGGCCGGCAGCGGCCAGCATGGCCGTCTTGACGGACAGGGAGCTGCCGCAGGTGGAGAAGAAGGCGTGTTCGGCGCCGACGGCATCGGCCATCAGCTCCTCGGCCTGCTTCAGTACCCCTTGGGACTCGGAGCGGTCGTCGAGGCCGTTGAGCAGGAGGACGTCCGAGCGGAACACGTCGCGACCGACGACCTCCACCACCCGGGGGTCGGCGCCGCGGCCCTGTTTGTGGCCGGGCGGCCCGTACACCACGTCGTTGCGGCGCCTGAACTCCTGCAGCGCTTCGAGTACCGGGGCACGTGATTGGTCCATGGCTTCTCCACTGGCCGGTGGGCGGCGTCGGGCCGGGGAGCCGCCCGCAGGGGCGGGACTCCGGTGTTTCCTGCTTCTTGCCTGCGGCGGCCGCCGGAAACGTGCCCGCGGGCGGGGGGCTCGCGGGCGTGCGTCAGCCGTGCCGGTCCAGCGGGCCCCAGCGCCCGGCCTGCCGGGTGATCTCGGCGTCCGCCTCGGCCACGACCTGCGGGTCGATCCAGCCGATGGGCTCCACCTCGTGCACCAGCGGCTCGTTGTCGGGCCCGCGGCCGGCCTCCCTGCCGCGCAGCAGCCACGGGCGGACCCGGCCGTCCTTCACGCGCGGCAGGTGCGAGTAGTCGTGCAGCCGGCGGGCCGCCCAGGTCCGCAGGGGCCGGTCGCCCCACCAGGGCTCGGCGTCCAGCGGATTGGCGGACAGCCCCGGCATCTGCGCCCCGGTCAGGTCGTCGCGGCTGGAGGGGGCGGGCAGGTCCACGTGCGGGCCGATCGACCAGCGCACGTACAGGCCGCGGCCGGAGGCCAGCAGCCCCACGAGTTCGTCGAGCGAGCCGATCGTGGGCAGGTCACCGCTCCCGTCGCGGCCCCGGCTCCGCTCGGGGTTACCGTTCCGGTTCCCGTGCCGGCTCCGGTTCCGGTCCTGCTCGACATGGTTCATGACCGGCGGCTACCCCGTCCCGGCCGACGGATGCCTGCCGGTGCCGGATGCCGGCCGGCGACGGCGGAGCCGGGGCACGGCCCGGGAGGCGCGCAGGGCGGTCCGGGCGGCGTTGGCGCCCGGGGCGCCGTGCACGCCGCCTCCGGGGTGGGCGGTCGCCGAGGCGAGGTAGAGGCCGCGTACGGGCGTGGTGGGGCGCCCGGTGCCCGGCACCGGGCGGAAGACCAGCTGCTGGTGCAGGTTGGTGGTGCCCTGGTTGACCGCGCCGCCGACCAGCGCGGTGTTGAGCAGCTCGAGGTCGGGCGGGGCGAGGACCCGCCGCGCTGCGATCGCCGTGCGGAACCCCGGCGCGTAGCGTTCGACCTGGGCCTCCACCCGGTCGGCGATGGCCTCCTTCTCCCGCTCGTCCCACCGGCCGGTGATGCCGTCCTCGCCGGCGTCGCCGGCGATCTCCTGCGGGACGTGGGTGTACGCCCAGGCGGACTCGGTCCCCGAGGGCGAGCGGCTCGCATCCGCCGTGGTCATCTGCCCCAGTACGGCGAAGGGCGTCCGCGGGACCTGCCGCATGGCGATCTGGGCCGAGAAGAGGGTGAGTTCGTCCACGCTGTCGGCCAGGTGCACGGTCCCGGCCGTGTACGGGCCCTGCGACGCCCAGGGGATGGGCCGGGACAGCGCCCAGTCGACCTTCACCGTGGCGAAGTCCCACTGGAAGCGGTCGAGGTCCGCCCGCAGCCGCGCGGGCAGCTCGTCCTGCGGCAGGAGCCGCCGGTACAGCAGCGGCGCCGGCACATCGGCCAGCACGGCCCGCCGTACCGGCACCCGGGTGCCGTCCTCGGTGCGCACGGCGGAGGCCCGCCCGCCGCTGACCTCCACCCCGGTGACGGCCTGCCCGCACCGCAGGACGCCCCCGCGTGCCGCGAGCCGCCGTACGAGCGCGTCGGTCAGCGCCTGCGCACCCCCCTGGGGCACGGGGAAGCCGTACGCCTGGCCCAGCATGCACATCAGCCAGCCGAAGCCGCCCCCCAGGGCCGATTCCGGGCCGAGGTCGGCGTGGAGGGCGTTGCCCGCGAGCAGCAGGCGCCCGCCCTCGCCGCCGAAGTGCTCCTCGCCCAGCCGCCGGGCGGGCAGCACCATGGTGCGCGCCACGCGCAGCCCTTCCGCGTAGCCGAGGCGGGCCGCGAGCCGCAGCCCCGCGCGGGCCGGCGGGAAGGGGGTGAACAGGCAGTCCAGCAGGTCGTCGCCGATCCGCTGCCACAGTGCGTACAACGCCTCCCAGGCCGCCCCGTCGCCGGGCGCGAAGGCGTCCAGCGAGGCCGCCGTGGCCCCTGCGTCCGCGGCGAGGACGGCGCAGCGCCCGTCCGTCAGGGGATGGGCCACCGCGGCGGGCGCCCGGCTCCAGCGCAGCCCGTGGCCCTCCAGGTGCAGCTGCCGGATCACCGGGGACGCCGCCGCGAGCGGGTAGAAGGCGCTGAACACGTCGTGCACGTAGGCCGGGTCCACGCCCCGGTCGCTGCGGACCGCGCCGCCCGGCCGGGGCTGCGCCTCCAGGACGAGGACCTGCCACCCGGCGTCGGCCAGGAGATTGGCCGCCACCAGCCCGTTGGGGCCGGCGCCGATGACCACCGCGTCAGGACCGGCCACCGTCGCCGTCCTCGCACTCGCGCGCCAGGCGGGCCAGCATGCCGCGGTGGCGCACCTGCGCGACGGCGTCGATGGCCGCGTGGTGGAAGCTGAGCCCCCGGCCGCGCAGCGGATGTTCGTCGAGGACGACCAGGGTCTCCGCCCCCCAGGGCAGGACCTCGATGGCGATCCGCGCACTCGCGTGGCCGCCCGCCATCGCCTCCAGCTCGATCCGCTCCGGCGGCCGGTGGATCCGTACGACGGTCCGGCCGTCGTAGGTGAAGGGGCCGAGCTTGAGCCGGTAGCGCAGCACGGCGCCCTCCTGCGGCCAGCGGTCGTCCTCCTGCTGCGCGTCATGCGTGCCGACCACCCACGAGGCGTACCGGTTGCCGTCCGCGAGGACCTCCCACACCCGCTCGGGCGGGCACCGTACCAGTCGGTGCTGCACTGCCATGGCTGCCTCCCGTACGGCTGCGGGGTCCGCCTCTCGGGCCCGGTCGCGACCCGGCGCCTACCCCCGGATCCGGGGTGCAAGCCCGTGCGGTGCACCGGCGGCGCGCAGGGCCCGGCCGCCCGTCCGGCGGCGCAGGGCGCTGCGCGCCGCGAGCAGCACCGCCGCGGCCGCGGCGGTCCGGCGGGCCGCGGTGCGCGGGCCGCCGTGGCGCCCTCCGCGGACGGCTGCACTCGGGCCGCAGGGCGCGTCGAGGGCGGCCGGGGGCGCCGGCGGGGGAGGACCGCCGCCGAGGTAGGAGTGCTCCGTGTGCCAGGCGGCGGCCCGCCGGACGACGCCCGGGGCCAGCGCGCACGCGGCGGCCAGGGTGCGGGCGTACGGCCCCACCAGCACCCGGCGGCGCGGCCTGCGGGCCGTGCGCACGATCCTGCGCGCGATCCGCTCGGGCGTGGCCACGGGCGGCAGCGAGCGCAGGCTGCGCCCCGTGTGGTTCGCCGCGTGCTGGAAGAAGGGCGTGTCCACGCCGGTGGGCAGGACGGTGCAGACGGCGATCCGCCGGTCCCCGAGGAGGATGAGTTCCTGGCGCAGCACCTCGTCGAAGGTCGCGAGCGCGGCTTTGGACATGGAGTAGGCGCCCATGTACGCGGCCTCCAGACGGGCGCCGAGCACGGAGGCGACGTCGATGAGGACGCCCCCGCCCTGCCGGCGCATGACGGGTACCGCGGCGCGGGCCGCGTGCACCGAGCCGAGGACGTTGACCTCCAGCAGCCGCTGCAGATCCCGCGGCGGCGTCTGGTCGAACCGCCCGAGGATCCCCGCCCCCGCCGCACTCACCCAGACGTCGATCCGGCCGAAGCGCGCGGTGGCGGCTGCTGCCAGAGCCGTCACGGCCGCCTCGTCGCTCACGTCCGTGGGCACCGCGAGTGCTTCTCCGCCGCGCTCGCGGCACTGGGCGGCGACGCGCTCCAGTTCGGCCGCGCTGCGGGCGGCGAGGACGACGCGCGCGCCGCGCCCCGCGCAGGCGAGCGCGGTGGCCCGCCCGATCCCGCTGGAGGCGCCGGTGACGACCACGACGGCGCCGCGCATCCGTACCCCGGGCCCGGCTGCCCCGGCCATCGCCACCACCTCCCTGACGCACTGGACCCCGGGCGTCTGCCCCGGCGGACCGAGGTCACACGGAGGCACGGCGCGGCAGCGGGCTCGGCCCGATCGGTCCGGTCGGCGCGCTCGGTCCGGTCACGGCCTGCGGTCACCGTCGCGGCGCCGCTGGTCGGCGGCCTGCCGGACCCGGTCGGTGTGCCGGGACAGGGCGTCGATCCGGTCGGCGAGCTCGGGATGGCGGGGGCGCAGGTGCGGCTCGGCGGCGGCCAGCGGGCCGAGCAGGGCGGCCGCGTCGTCGCCGGCGAGGGCGTCGCGCACCTCGCCGACCGATGCGCTGGCGCGGCTGTCGAGCCCGGTGAGGGCGCTGACCTGGCCGGCGAGCTGCCGCAGGTCGCCGGCGTTGTCACGGGCCCAGGTGTTCACGCTGCGCTGGGCCGCGCGGTGGTCGCGGGTGGCCTGGACGCGCTGCTCGCCCGTGCTGCCCGCGGCTCCGGGCCGCAGCCGCAGGTAGCGGCGCTCGGCCGCCTGCCGGCTGGCGACGCCGAGGGGCCCTGCCAGCTCCGCCCAGCTGGCCCCGGCCGCGCGGGCCGTCTCGATGAGCCCGGTTTCCCAGGCCGCGAGGCCCTCGCGCACCTCCCGGAGCAGCAGCAGGGCCGCCAGGGCCGCCCGGGCGTCGTCGGGGCGGTCCGCCCCCTGGTCCTGGGCGTTCTGCATGGCCCGGTCGATCGCGTCGAGGGCGGCTGCGGCGGCCAGGAAGGACGCCGGCGAGCCGGGCGGTCCGGCCGGTGCGGGGTGCTGCGGCTGGCGGTCGGTCACGGTCACCTCCGGGTCGGGTCGCGGGCCGGCGGGCTCACCGGATCGGGGGGATCACCCTATCCCGGCGGGCTACGTGTCATCCATAGGGTGACACCGGTGCTTGTCATCGTTTCGATGACATGTTACAACGGGAGTACCTGAAGCGCACTGGCATCCCAGCCAAGACGATGGAGGTGTTCTCCCATGCTGATGCGCACCGATCCCTTCCGTGAGATCGACCGCCTCACCCAGCAGCTGCTCGGCCCGGGCACCTGGTCCAAGCCCTCCGCCATGCCGATGGACGCGTACCGGGACGGCGACGTCTACGTGATCGCCTTCGACGTGCCGGGCGTGTCCAAGGAAGCGATCGACATCGACGTCGAGCGGAACATGCTGACGGTCAAGGCCGAGCGCCGGCCCGTCGCGAAGTCGGACCAGGCCCAGATGGAGCTGTCCGAGAGGCCCCTGGGCGTCTTCTCGCGGCAGATCATGCTGGCCGACACCCTGGACACCGAGAACATCGACGCCGACTACGACGCAGGTGTCCTGACCCTGCGCATCCCGATCGCGGAGCGCGCGAAGCCGCGGAAGATCGCGATCGGGGACGGCGCCCGCAAGCAGCTCAGCAGCTGATCCGAGGCAGTCCCGGCGCCGGCGCCGGCGCAGCGCCCGCCCACCACGCACCACCGTCCCGCACCGCGGGCGGTGGTGCGTGCCGTAGGGGCCTGCGGGCGTCCGGCCCCGGCCTGCCCCCGTCCCGTTTCCTGTCCCGCCCCCACGAGACGAAAGGCCGCTCTTCATGTACGACCAGCCCGCCGTCCGCCGGCAGGCACCCGTCCCCGCCTACGACCGGATGCTGGAGAGCATCCGCTACGAAGGCGCCTACCCCACCCTCGAACGGGCCGACGAGACGGTCCGCCGGGTCATGGCCGCGCTCGGCCGCGAGCTGACCGGCGACGTAAGGGCCGACCTCGCCGCCCGCCTCCCGCTGGAAGCGGCCCTGGCCTTCACCGGGGCCGTCCCCGACCCGGACCGCCGCACCGGCTGGGGCTTCGTCAAGGACCTCGCCGCCCGCAACGGGATCAGTCCGGCCGTCGCCCGCTGGGACACCGGTGCCGTGCTGTCCGTCGTCGCCCGCCTGGCCGGTCCCGACCTGCTCTCCCGCGTCCTGCGCGCCCTGCCCGAGGGTTACGCCCTGCTGTTCGGGCAGGCCGAGCTGACCCGCCGCCAGGAGGCGCAGGAGGCGTGAGGCGGGGCGCCCGCCATGCGTCGCGGGCGCCCCGAACCGCCGCGGGCCGCCGCGGGGCCACCACCACCGGTACGTACGGCCCCTCACGGCCCTGCGCAGCCGCCTGCGGCGGTGCGGGGCCGTCCGGTCCGGTGGTGCGGCGGTGCGGGGCCGTCAGGTCCGGTCGCGGGTCTCGTCCACGATCGGCAGGGCGGCGGCGCGCCGCCGCCGCATGACGCTCGCGTACACGCCCAGTCCGAGCAGCCCGGCGCCCATCATGATCAGCCCGACCACGTCGAGGTTCACGCCGTCCATCTGCCAGTCGCTCGCGAAGGTGAGGATGGCCCCCACCACGATCAGGGTGATGCAACCGCCTATGCCACCCATGCCAGTTGCCTCCTCGTCAGAGGATCCGTCGGTTGGTTGCAGGCGCGGCTACCCGCCCCGCCCCGGCCGAAACAGGTCCGAGGTGGGCGCACCCGACGGCTACACCGTTGCGCCCTGCGCCTCGTCGCCGAAGGCCTCGTCGCCGAAGGCCTCGTCCACCGCGTCGGCGGCATGCCCCGAGGGGACGGTGTTCAGCGGGCCGGCGAGGTAGGCCAGCAGTCCGGCGATCTCGTGGTCGGCCTCCGCCGGATGGCGGAAGCGCGCGCCGGGGGCGATCACGTAGCGGTTGCGCCGGCCGTCCCGGGTCCGGGTGAGGTAGCCGTCCGCCTCCAGGTCCGTGACGATCGCCTGCACGGTGCGCTCGGTGAGACCGCAGACTGCCGCGATGTCGCGCAGTCGGACACCCGGATCGCGCGCGATGGCGATCAAGACCCGGGCGTGGTTCGTCAGGAAGGTCCAGCGGTTCCTGCGGGAACCCGTGTGCTCGTTCTCCACGACGCCATTCTTGAGCCATGACTCAAGAAAAGCCAATCCTGAACTTCTTTTCCGGTATTGCTTGACGTGTGTCCCGGATCGCGGCAGGGTCTGTAGGGCCGGACGGACGCCTTCCGTACGGCGACCATTGGCCCCACGCACCGCAAGCCCCCGTGCCCAAGGAGCGCAGACGATGATTTCCACGGCCGAAGCCGAGGCCCGGACCACGACGACGACCCCCACCGGTCCCCGGAGCGGCGGCGTCACGGACGCCCCCGAACTCCGCGGGCTGCCGGACGTGCCCTGCCCGTCCGAACTGCCCACCGGCGAAGCCCGAGAGCTGACCCGCGTGTTCTTCGAACGGCTGCGCAGCCTCGAAGAGGGAACCCCGGAGTACCGGTACGTGCGCAGCACGCTGATCGAGATGAACATCTCCCTGGTGCACTTCGCCGCCCGCCCGTTCCGCGACCGCCCCGGCGGTCCCGAGAACGAGGACATCGTCCAGGTCGGGATCATCGGCCTGATCAAGGCCATCGACCGCTACGACCCCGAGCGCAACACCCAGTTCACCACGCTCGCCCTGCCGTACATCACGGGTGAGATCAAGCGCCACTTCCGCGACACCAGTTGGGCCGTCCGGGTCCCGCGCCGGTTCCAGGAGCTGCGCTCGCAGCTGGCCAAGGCCACGGAGGAGCTGACCTCCGTACTGGGCCACGCCCCCACCCCGCGGGAACTCGCCGGGTACCTGGACCTCCCCGAGGAGGAGGTCCGCCAGGGCCTCGTCGCCGCCAACGGGTACTCCGCGCAATCCCTCGACGCACCCCGTGACTCCGCGGGCGGCGCCCTGCCGCCCGCGCCCGGCCGGGACCCGCGCACCATCGCCGACACCCTGGGCGAAGCCGACCCGGCCCTGGAAGCGGTCGAGAACCGGCACGCCCTGGCGCCCCTCCTCGCCGATCTGGACGAACGCTGCACCCGCATCCTGGAGTTGCGTTTCGGCCAGGAGCTGACCCAGGCGGAGATCGGCGCCGAGATCGGCCTGTCCCAGATGCACGTCTCGCGCCTGCTCTCCCGCACCCTGAGCAACCTGCGCGAGCAGCTGCACGGCTGACCGGGGCGTCTGGACGGGCAAATGGCGAAAGAAACGCTCCGCCAGGCGTCGTCCGGCGCCGCCGCGGGAAGGCGCCCGGACATGCCGGAAATGATCAGCAGCCTCGCCCTCCGGGTCGTCCGCCGCCGCCGCGAGCCGGTCGCCGTCCAAGCCCTGCGCTCCACCGCGGCGGCCGTCATCAGCTACGTGGTCGCGCTCCGGCTCAGCAGCGAGCCGAGCCCGCTGACCGCCCCGCTGACGGCGCTGCTCGTCGTCCAGGTCACCCTCTACTCCACGCTCACCACCAGCATCCGCAGGGTGAACTCCGTGGTCGTCGGCGTCCTCATCGCCATCGGCTTCAGCGCGCTGGTGGGCCTCACCTGGTGGAGCCTCGGCCTGCTGATCCTGGCCTCCCTGGCCGTGGGCCACCTGGTGCGCGTGGACGAGTTCGTCCCCGAGGTCGCGATCAGCGCCATGCTGGTCCTCGGCGTCACCCAGGTGGCGAACACCGCATGGGACCGGGTCCTCGAAACGGTCATCGGCGCCGTGATCGGCCTGCTGGTCAACCTCCTCGTGGCCCCGCCCCTGTGGGTCGGCCCGGCCGGAGCCGCCATCACCGACCTCGCACGGCGGATGAGCGGCCTGCTCCACCACCTCGGGGAGGAGCCCCTCGGCCCGGCCAAGGTCGAGCAGGCAGCGGCCCGCCTCCACGAGGCGCGGCGGCTCGACAACGACATCGCCCAGGTCGACGCCGCCCTCCGGCAGGCCGAGGACAGCCTCCGGCTCAACCCGCGGGTCAAGGAGGGACTGCTCTTCCGGCTGGTGCTCCGCACCGGCCTGGACACCCTGGAGATCTGCGCGGTGGTGCTCCGCGTGGCCTGCCGGACCGTGACCGACCTGGCCAAGGCCCGCCCCGACCGCCCGCTCTTCGACGCCCCGACCGCGGCGGCGCTGCGCGAGGTGCTGCGCCACACCGCCGTGGCCGTGGAGAGCTTCGCCCAGCTGATCACCGCGCAGGTCACCGCCAACGCGGAGGAGGCGGAGGCCCGGCTGACCGCCGAGCTGGACGTGGCGCGCAGCCACCGCGACCGGCTCGCGGAGCTGCTGCTGGCCTCCGCCCGCGTCGAACCCGAGCAGTGGCAGTTCCACGGCGCGCTGCTCACCGACATCGACCGGGTGCTCGACGAACTGGGCGTCGACAAGCGCTCCCAGCGCCTGCTGGAGGAACTCGACCACCACACCCGCACCCGCCGCCCGGCCCGGCTGCGCGAGCGCCTCACCGGACGGGACGGCCCCGAGCGGTCGCGCTAGCGGTCCGACCGGACGGGCTTACCGCCCCGCGGCCGCCCCGCACGGCGCCTCGCCGCGCTGGTACGGCGGGGCCGGGCGGGACGGCGGCGGGGCGGGGTGGCGGCGAGGACGTGGTCCGCCTCAGGGGGACAGGGCCGGAACCCGTTCCCCGGCGGGCACGGGACCCGGGGCGGTACCTTCCCCGAAGGGGCGCCCGCCCAGGGCGGCGCGGCCGTGCGGGGCAAGCCAGCCCGAGAGCTCGGGCCCGGCCGGCACGATGCCGGTGGGATTGATGTCCTCGTGCACGAGGTGGTAGTGGCGCTTGATGTGGTCGAAGTCGACGGTGTCGCCGAAGCCGGGCGTCTGGAACAGGTCCCGCGCATACGCCCAGAGCACCGGCATCTCGGCCAGCTTGTGGCGGTTGCACTTGAAGTGCCCGTGGTACACGGCGTCGAAGCGGACCAGCGTGGTGAAGAGCCGCACGTCCGCCTCGGTGATCGTGTCGCCGACGAGGTACCGGGCGTGCGCGAGCCGGGCGGAGAGCCGGTCGAGCCGGGCGAACAGCCGCTCGTACGCGGCGGTGTAGGCCTCCTGCGAGCCGGCGAACCCGGCCCGGTAGACGCCGTTGTTGACGTCCCGGTAGACCACGTCGTTCACCGCGTCGATCTCCGGCCGCAGCCGGGCCGGGTACAGATCGGGCGCACCGGCCCGGTGGTGGGCGCTCCACTCCTGCGACATGTCCAGCGTGATCTGCACGAAGTCGTTGGTCACCACCTTGCCGGTCGGGACGTCCACGATCGCCGGCACCGTGATGCCCCGGTCGTATCCGGGGTCCCGCGCGAGGTACGCCTCCTGCAGCCGCTCGATGCCGAGTACGGGGTCCCGCCCGCCGGGATCGAGGTCGAAGGTCCAGCTGCGCTCGTCGTGCACGGGCCCGGCGATGGCCATCGGCAGCGCCTCCTCCAGCCCGAGGAGGCGCCGGACGACCACCGCCCGGCTCGCCCACGGGCAGGCCCGGCTGACCACCAGCCGGTACCGCCCGGGCTCGACCGGGAAGCCGTCCCTCCCGTCGGCGGTGATCCGCGTGCGGATGTACCGGCTGTCCCGGGAGTACTCCTTGCCGCGCGTGACGTAGCTCACCTGCGGCGCCTACCCCGAAACCGCTCCCGCGAACGCGTCGCCCGCCCGCCCGCGCGGTGTCAGAGGGTCGAGACCTTGACGATCTCGGCCAGCGGAGCGCCCTCAGGCGGGCTCAGCAGGGCCGTGACCTGCACCGGGTCGCCCTTGCCGAACGGCAGGCTGTCCTCCGGCCACCCCGCGGGCGCGTTCACCTTGACGGTATGCGGCTTCTTGTCGCAGGTCAGCTGGGGGAAGTTGACCTGGGCTCCGCCGCGGGGGCTGCGGACGTTCGAATCCCGCTTGTCGGCGAGCCGCCAGACCACGCCCAGATGCGGCTCCCAGCCCTTGGACTGCGGAGGCTCACAGGAGTACGTGACGTCGACCGTGATGGCCCACTTGGGGGCGTACGCGACGGCGCCGATGGAGACGGTGTTGTCCCCGAAGCGGGTCGATCCGTCCTTGGCGTGGGCCGGAGCGGCGGCGGCCGCCCCCGCGACGAGCGTGCCGACGAGGGCGGCGGTGAGGCGTCGGCGCATGCGCACAGACAACATAGGGGCTGTCCCTTTCCGAGGGGTGGGTGGAGGAAAATGCCTGCACATGCTCACCCCCGGCCCTCTCGCCGCACTCTCGCTCCGCCCTCGCCGACCTAGCCGAGGTCCCAGGGACGGAGCTTCTCCGGGTTGCGGACCGCCCAGATGTGCGTGATGCGGCCGTCGGCGAGGTCGAGCGCCGCCACGGTGACGGTGGCGCCGGCCCGCTGGGCGACCAGGCCCGGCCGGCCGTTCACCGTCCTCTCCAGGAGCGTCAGCCCCGGGGACCGGCCGGCGATGTGGACGAGGTACCGGGCGATGCGCTCGCTGCCCTCGACCGGGCGCAGGACGGCGCCGACCAGCCCGCCGCCGTCGGCCACCATGCGGGCACCGGGGTCGAGCAGGGCGACCAGGGCCCCGATGTCCTTGGCCTCCCACGCCTCCTTGAACTGCCGCACCACGAGCAGGGCCTGCCCGGTCGGCGGGGTAGCGGCCGGGCCCTGCACGGCGCGTACCCGGCGGCGGGCCGAGGCCGCCAGCTGCCGGCAGGCCGCCGGAGTGCGGCCGACGATCGCCGCGACCTCGGCGAACGGGTAGCGGAAGACGTCGTGCAGGACGAACGCCACCCGCTCGGCCGGTGTCATCGACTCCAGCACCACGAGGAAGGCCATGCCCACCGACTCGTCCAAGGTGATCCGGTCGGCGGGATCGGCCGGCTCGCGGCTGCCGCCGCCCGCCGTCCCGCCGATCCACTGCGCACGGTCCGGCAGCGGCTCGGGTATCCACTCGCCGACGTAGCGCTCGCGCCGGACCCGGGCGGAGCCGAGCAGGTCGAGGCAGACCCGGCCGGCCACGGTCGTCAGCCAGGCGCCGGGCGATGCGACGGCCTCCTGCTGCTCCCGCGGCATCGCGTACCAGCGGGCGTAGGTCTCCTGCACGGCGTCCTCCGCCTCGGCCAGCGAACCGAGCAGCCGGTACGCGAGGTTGGTCAGCCGGCTCCGCTCGCCGGTGACCGCGCCGGGGTCCGGCTCGGACCGCTCCTGCACCGCATCGGACGGGGTGTTCATGCGCGCGCCGCTCCCTTCGTCGTTCTTCCGGCCCGATCGTCGCAGGGTGATCGTCGTCACGTCGCCTCACATTGCGCGGCCCTGCGTCGTCGGACCACCGAGAGACCGCCGAACCGACGCCGCAAAGGCAGACGAGGGGACCCGTGCCATGACCGACCAGCCGAAGGCCCGACAGCGAACCCGACCCACGTTCGTGCAGATCGCGACGGCCCTGCAGACCGCCTCGCTCTTCTTCCAGGCGGTCACCGCAGGGCTGTTGCTGTCCTCCGCCCACGGGGAGCTCCTGCACGGCGTCGGCGCGCGCGTGATGTACGGCGCCTCCATGCTGTACGTGCTCGCCGCGATCCTGGCCTGGCGGCCGGGCGGCGGGTCCCCCCGACCCGTCGCCCACGCGTCCGGCTTCCTCCTCCTCGCCTCCGTCCAGGTGGTGCTCGGCATCGCGCGCATACCGTCCGTCCACGTCCCCCTGGGCGTCCTCATGTTCGGGCTGAGCCTGCTCGCGCTGGGCCGGGCGCTGTCCGCCCCGCGGCCCGCCGCCGGCCGCAGCCGTGCGGCCCGGACGCAGGCGCGGTCCTCAGCCCCGTGACCCGGACGGCTCCCGCGCCGCCGCGGGCGGGCGGCCGGCGCGGCGCAGGGCGGCCGGTGTGGTGCCGTACCAGCGCTGGACCGCACGGCGCAGGGCCCGGGCGTCGGCGTACCCGCTGCGGGCCGCGATGGCGTCGATGCCGAGGTCGGTGTCGTGCAGCAGCCGGGTGATGCGGTCGCGGCGCACGGCCTCGAGCTCGGCGCTCCACGTGGTGCCGTGTTCGTCGAGGCGGCGCTGCAGGGTCCGGGTGCTGAGGGCCATGCGCCGCGCCACCGCCGGCAGCGTCGGAGTGGTCTCGTCGTGGACGGAGGCCAGGGCGGTGCGGAAGAGGTCCAGCCAGTCGTGCAGCGGGACCGATGCGGCGAGCATCTGCTCGGCGTGTCTGCGCAGCACGGCCGACAGACCGGGCTGGGCGCGGGGCGAGGCCGCGGTCAGCTCCGAGGCGAGGAACGTGATCGAGCTGACCGGTGCCTCGAAGTCGATGGAGCGGGTGCCGTACAGCTCGGTCAGCTCGCGGTGCCGGCGCGGTGCTTCGGCGGCCAGGGCGACGCGCAGCGGTACCAGCGGACGCTGTGCGGCCGCACACAGCCGCTGGTTGTAGACGGCCAGCGAGCCGGCGTGCACCGCGCAGGCGGCCTCGTACGCCAGATCCGCGTCGTTGACGTGGCTGATCGTGATCTGGTCCCCGTCCTCGCTGATCGCGAGGCTGTCCGTGCCGACGTCGGCGACGGCGGCGAAGCACGCCGAGGCGTCCCGCATCCCCTCGAGCGGTGTGGGCGCAGAGGTGATCAGGTAGTCCCAGACGCCGAGGCTGCCGATGCCCGCCTGCTGGGCGAGGGCCGAGGCCACCGCGGTCCAGGGAGCGTGCGCGGTCATCAGCTCCGCGATACGGATGCTCGTCAGGGTGGGGGTGC
Source organism: Streptomyces sp. NPDC046866 (assembly GCF_040704625.1). Taxonomy (NCBI): domain Bacteria; kingdom Bacillati; phylum Actinomycetota; class Actinomycetes; order Kitasatosporales; family Streptomycetaceae; genus Streptomyces; species Streptomyces sp. NPDC046866. The sequence goes on along the minus strand of NZ_JBEYXN010000007.1, from coordinate 84,886 downwards.
GGCACAGGTCGTCGTTGAGGTGCTCGGGCGCGAGGCCCAGCAGGTGCGCGTAGCCGGCCGGGGGTATGCCGATCAGGCGTGCGGCGTTGAGGTTCAGTCGGGTGAGGGCGGAGGAGGTCGTCCCCGAATGCGCATGCGAGGCCACAGCGGGTGAGCATAGACCAGATCCGATTTCAAGATGATCGCGGGCGCATGGCGCCGGATGTCCCCCACGAGGCACCGAAAGTCCCGCTGCGGCGCGCGCGGTCCCCCGACTGGCGCCGACTGCCCCCGGCCGAGCGGGACTTCCGGCCCTAGCGTGTTGATCGTTCTCGCCTGTCGCGAGGTGAGGCGGGGGCCCGCGCACGGGGGTCGCGGGCTCCTGCCTTTGCGGGGGAACGGGCCGGAGACGGCCGTGACGGGGGCGCGCAGGGCGCTGCGAAATTCACCGGAAAGCCGCAGCCCGTCAGCACAGCGATCAGTCCGCGCGGCTGTAGCGGGTGTTGCGGGTCCAGATGTGTTCCAGCCGTACGCGGGTGCCGGGTCGGGGTGCGTGCCAGATCTTGTCGTGGCCGGCGTAAATGCCCACGTGGGCAATGGCGGAGCCGGTGAGGAAGAACACCAGGTCTCCTGGAACGCGCTGGTGGCGCGAAATGTGATGGGTGCTCCGGTATTGCTGCTCGGCAGTACGGGGAAGCGGCCGCCCCGCCTTTCGGAAGGCGTAGAGCGTGAGGCCCGAGCAGTCGAATTTCCTGGGGCCGGTGGCGCCGTACGCGTACGGGGCGCCCTTCTTGGAGGCGGCGATGACGACCGCTTTCGCGCCGTAGGTGGAGGCCGCCTCGGCCGGTGTGGCGGGGGTGGAGACGGTGGCGAGGGCGATTATGAGGAAGACGGTGAGACCGCGGGTCGTGCGCCGGGTTCTGCCCGTTCTCGGTTTGAGGGTCATGGCGGACTGGCTCTGGTCGTTCGTGGAGCAGGGCAATCGTGATCCCCTTCCGCATTCAGGTGCAGGAACGGCCGGGAAAGGTTGCTCTTCGGTCACATGTGTACTGGGTCGCGACGACCGCCCATTGTTCTCGGCCGATGTGTGGAGGAGGTTTTCGGACACGCCGCCAAATATCTCGGTTGGGTAAAAAGACCCGGATAAATAAGGATGATGTGCTCGGCGGATCAGGCCGGTTCGGCCTTCCGGAGCACCTTCCCGACGGGCCCTTCCCGGGGGCCTTGCGGCCACCGGGCATCGCTGTCATGCCCCTGATCGCCTGGGTTATGTTGTGCCTCCATCGGGGGACGACGTACGGAGCACGCGCATGACGCACGACAGCGGACCGGGAGACACCGGGTTCCCAGGGGCGGGGGAGTACGGGGGCGGCTGGGGCAGCGCCCCGCAGTGGGGGCCGGGAGCCTGGCCGCCACCGCCACCGCCCACGGCACCGCAGCCGGGCGTGGTTCCGCTGCGCCCCCTGGCCCTCGGCGAGATACTGAGCGGCTCGTTCGCGACCATCCGCCGCCACTGGAAGCAACTGGCCGGAGTGATCCTGGCCGTTCAAGCCTGCGTCCTGCCGGTGATGGCCCTCGTCGTGGGCGTCGCCGTGGCAGCCGTGCACCGCCACATCGGGCCCGTCTTCGACCTCCCGCCGGGCGAGGAACCGGCGGCCGAGGACGTCGTTGCGCTGGTCGTCGCCGCCTGCGTGGTGCTGGTCCTCCTCGGCCTGATCGGCCTGCTGGGCATGGCGGTTCTCGCCGCGCTCTGTCCGGCGGTCCTGAAAGAAGCCGTCATGGGCCGCCCCACGAGCTTCCGCGCCCTGTGGCGAGCCACGCTCCGGCGTGCTCCCGCGGTGGCCGGCGCCCTGTTCCTCACCGCCGTGATCGCCGCCTTCCCGGTGCTGCTCGCCCTGGCGGTGGCCGTACCGGTGATGGTCTCCGCGGCCGCCGCCGACCGTGCGACCGCGCTGCTGGGCCTCCCGCCGGTCCTGCTGCTGGCCGCCTTGCCGCCGGCCGTCTGGCTGACCACCCGGTTCGCCCTGGCCCCGGCCGCCGTCGTCATGGAGGACGCGGGTCCGATCACCGCGCTGCGCCGCTCGGCCGCACTCGTCCGGGGCGACTGGTGGCGCGTCTTCGGCATCACCGTGCTCGCCGGCCTGCTCGGCAGCGCGATCGCCTGGCTGATCCAACTGCCGTTCAACCTCGTGGGCTCGGTCACGCTGGTGGCCGCCCTGCAGGGCGTGCCCGAGGGGGCCGGCCCCTCGGCCGGGGCGGTCACCGCCCTGGTGAGCGGCCTGCTCATCGCGGTCCTGGGCGGCGCCGTCGGCCAGATGTTCCAGATCGGCTTCACCCAGCTGGTGAGCTCCCTGCTGTACGTGGACCAGCGCATGCGCCGTGAGGGCCTCGCGGAGGCCCTCCTCGCCGGGCTCGCCACCGACCAGGCCCCCACCCCGCAGCCGCAGCCCCAGGAGCCGCCGGCCGGCCGGTGACCGGCCTGCCGGTCCCGCCGGGGGCGGCACCAGCGCTTCGGCACGACCGCGTCAACGGCCCGCCCCGCCCGCGGCAGTCGAGCAGCAGTGTCGCGGCCCTGCGCTCGCCGACCATCGCGCTGACACCCGGCGGAAGCCACTGCGCCCCGTCCCCGGACCCGCCAGCCGGGCCGGCACCTCCTCCACCCGCGGCCGCCCGGCGGGCTCCTTGGCCAGGCAGGACCCCAGCAGGGGAGCCGGCTCCGCCGGGACGCCGTCGAGATCGGGCTCCTCGAAGACGGTCCGGTACAGGACGGCCTCGGCGGCGCCCCCCGAAGGGGCTGGGCCCCGTGGCGGCGAAGACCAGGACACCGCGTACGCCGGGAAAGCAGAATGTGGTTCCCATGCGGTTGCGGGGAAGGTGAGTTGGCGACCGCGCGCACGGGCACCGGGAGGCCCTCCGGTGCCGCTCCGCGGCAGCGCTCCCGCCGCGGCGCCTGGCCGCGACGCCCGACGGCGTCGCCGGCATCGCCGCGCGGAGCCCGTGGCGCGGATAGAACGACATCGACAAGATTCCCGGGCGGACCCTGACGCATCTCGCCACATCGGCCCGTGCGTTGACCGGCGCAGGATGGAGTCCCGGCCGGCCATGTCCCGACAGCACGAAGGAAATCGATGCCCCTCCGCGAGATCCAGCCCGGCAACCGCGGCTTCCTGTACGTCAATGCGCATCCCGGGGGCTGCGCCGCCGTCGTCGACGAGTTGTGGCAGAGCGCCCCCGCACCCCAGGGCCCGCCCGGAGCGGGACCGGTTGCCCTGATCATCGGCTCCAGCGCCGGCTACGGCCTCGCCGCCACCGTCACCGGGCTGCGCACCCACGGCGTGCGCGGACTCGGTATCGCCTTCGAGGCCCCCGAGACCGAGCGCCGCACCGCCTCCGGCGGCTGGTACCGGACCGCCCGCACCGCCGAACTCGCGGGTGCGGACGGTGATTTCGCCTTCCTCAACGCGGACGCCTTCTCCACCGGGGCCAAGGAGCAGGCACTGGACCACCTCGCCGCCCGGTACGGCAGGGTCGACCACCTCGTCTACAGCATCGCCGCTCCCCGCCGCACCGACCCCCTCACCGGTGAGGTCCACAACTCGGTGATCAAGCCGCTGGGATCCGCGTACCGGGCCAAGACCCTGCAGTTCGACGGTGAGGACGGCACCGCACGGGTCGGCTCACTGGAGCTCCGGCCTGCAGACGACGCGGAGCGCGACGCCACCGTGCAGGTCATGGGCGGCGCCGACTGGAAGCTGTGGGTCGACGCCCTGGCGGAACGCGGCCTCGTCCACGACGGCTTCCACACGGTGGCGCTCTCCTACGTGGGCTCGGACCTGACCGCACCGATCTACCGGGCGGGCACCATCGGCGCGGCCAAGCAGCACCTGGAGGACACCGCGCGCCGTCTTCAGCAGGACCTGGCTCCGCTCGGGGGACGCGCCCACACCGTGGTCGCCGGCGCCGCCGTGACCCAGGCCTCGACCGCCATCCCGTCCATCGCCCTCTACACCAGCCTCCTGCGCGCCGTGCTCGGCGACGACTTCCAGAGCACCGCCCGGCAGGCCGCCGCCCTGTGGCGGCAGCTCACCGGCGCGGTGCCGCTCCGGCTCGACCCGGAGCAGCGGATCCGCCTGGACGACTGGGAGATGGACGACGAGGTCCAGGCCGCCGTCCGCGAACGCTGGGCCGCCGCAACCACCCAAACCCTGGCCGCACTGGCCGACACCGACTGGTTCCGGGCGCAGGTCGGCCGGCTCTACGGGTGGCACGTCCCCGGCACCGACTACGACGCCCCCGCCCAGACCACGGTCCCGTGGCCGGCCGGCCCGGGCCGCCGTGCGCAGACCCCCCAGGAGTCCGGGACCCGGCGGTGATCCCGAGACCCCAGGCCGACCGGGGTCAGCGCGGCGGCCGCAGCCCGTCGAAGACCACGCCGTAGATCCGCTCCCGGGCGCCCGGGTCCGCTCCGAGCTGCTCCATGGTCGCGGTGGTGCCCACCAACAGGGCGATCAGTTCCGTCAGTTCCAATTCCGGACGGACCGCCCCGGCCTCCTGCGCGCCGGCCAGCAGCCGGGCCAGCTGCGCCCGGATCGCGGCGCTCGACTCCTGCAGCGATGCGTGCGCGTCCACCCCGGCCGCGGCGAGTGCCCGGGTGAACTCGTTCTTCCCCGCGGACTGCTCCACGACCAGCCGGAAGGCGTCGAAGAAGGCCTCGGCCGGTTCGGCGCCGGCGGCCAGCTCCGCGGTCCGGGCGGCGATGGCCTCCAGCCTGCGCACCATCACCGCTTCCAGGAGCGCCTCCTTGGTCGGGAAGTGCCGGAAGAGCGTCCCGACCCCGACCCCGGCAGCCCGGGCGATCTCCTCGGTGGGTACGCCGACGCCGCGGGTGGTGAACACCTCCGTGGCGGCGTCCAGCAGCTTGGCCCGGTTGCGCGCCGCGTCCGCCCGCAGCGGTCGCTGCTGAGCAGCATTCATCCCCTGTTGCCCCTTTCCGGCCCGGCAGGGCGACCGCAATGCCCTGGACAACCGGAGTTGCCAGTCCGTATCGTCGTGGAAACGGAGTCGCTAGTCCGATTCTAGCGCCCGCCCCCTGCCGGAGGTTGATCATGTCTGAAACCCCGTTGCCGCGCGAGGTCTTCCGGATGCTGCTGGAGGGCATCACCGAAGGACGGTTCGCAGAGCTGGCCCGGCTCTACGCCGAGGACGCCGTGGTGGAAACCGTCTTCGAACCGGTCGGCCCCCGCCGCTTCGAGGGGAGGGCCGCCCTGCACGAGCGGTTCGCGCAGGTCGCCGCGGTCTCGCCGTTCCGGCTGACCGCGAAGAACGTGGTGGTCCGGGAGACCGGCGACCCGGAGGTCATCGTCGCCGAGTGGGACTACGAGGTGCACAACCGGGACACCGGTCGGACCGTCGAGGCCGCCAACATCCAGGTGCTGCGGGTCCGTGACGGCCTGATCCTCCACACCCGCGACTTCCACGACCACCTGGCCCTCATCGTGGCCGGCGGCCACGTGCCCCGGCTGGTGGCGGCACTGAACGCCCCGTAGCAGCCGAGGGCCTCGGCTGCGTGCTGCGCAGGGCCGCCCGGCGGCGCCGGCCCCGGACGCCGCGCCCCCGCCCGGCGCAATCCGGGCGCTCCGCCGGCCGTACCCGCCACCCTGGGAGCGCCGGGCCGCCGGGCCCCGCGGCGGAAGGAGTCGGCGGTGTCGCCAGCACCCGAGGAGCACACGCCCGCGCCGCCCCCGCACGAGCACCCGGAACCGGGCGCTGCCGCACCGGAACCGGGCGCTGCCGGCCGGTACGGCGAGGCCCTCTTCCGGCCCGAGCACCCGCAGGAGGGCGGCCGCATCGACCATGCCGCGCTCGTCTACGACCCGTTCACCCGGGAGCGGCTGTACGCCCTCGGCGCCGGACCCGGCCGGCGCTGCCTGGACGTCGGCGCGGGCACGGGAACGGTGGCCCGCTGGCTCGCCGAGGAAGCCGGCGCCGACGAGGTGGTCGCCCTGGACCGCGACACCGGCCGCCTCGCCCCGTTCGCCGGACCGCGGCTGCACGTGCGGACGGCCGACATCACCCGGCTCGCCGCCGAGCCGGGGCTGGGCACGTTCGACCTGGTCCACGCCCGCTTCGTCCTGATGCACCTGCCCGAGCGCCGCGAGCTCGTGGGCCGCCTCGCACAGCTGCTCAACCCCGGCGGGCACCTGGTCCTCAGTGACGCGGTGGACGTCCCCGACCCCTCGGACGCGTCCTCCCCCTACCGCCGCACCCTGGACGCCATGTGGCGCACCCTCGGGGAGACGATCGGCACCGACATCGCCGCCGTACGCGGCTACCCCCACCTCCTGCGCGCCGCCGGCCTGGAGGGCGTCGCCGCGGAACTGGTGTGCCCGCCGCTGACCCCGGGCTCCCCGCTCGCCGCGTTCTGGACCGAGACCCTGGAGCGCATGCGGCCGGAGCTGCTGGCCGACGGCCGCCTGGAGCCGGCGGCCCTCGACGAGGCCCTCGCCTACCTGGACTCGCCCCGGCTGGCGGAACTGGGGCCCGGAATGCTCACCGTATGGGGCCGGCTGCCGGCGCCTGAGGGCGCCTGAGCCGGGGCCTCACCGCCGGGGCGGTGCGTCGAGGAAGAGCAGCCGGGCCCGCTTCGCCGGCAGGCGCACCTCCGGGAGGTCGATCTCGGGAAGCTCGACCTCCGGTCCCCGTACGAACCCGGCGCGTTCCAGGCGGGCCACGGCCTTGGCGTTGCGGGCGTCCGGTTCGGCGACGAGGCGGCGGGTGCCGGGCAGCGCGAACAGGTGGCCGAGGAAGGCGTCCAGCAGGGCCCCGGTGAAGCCCGGCCGGGCCGGCCCCGCGGCGGGGCCGATGAGCAGGTGGACGCCCACGTCGCCCGGCCGGGCCGTGTAGCACTCGCACACGCGGTCGGCCGTGCAGTCGTACGACTGGAACAGCGCGGCGGGCACCCCGTCCAGCAGCGCCAGGAAGGCGTGGTGGGTGTCCCGCCGGTCGAGGTCCTCGTAGATCTCCTGCACCAGCCGGCGGCTCGCGCCGGCCATGCCCCAGAACCGGGCCCGCTCCTCGCTGACCCACCCGTGGATCAGCTCCGCGTCGCGGGCGGGCTCGACCGGCCGGAGGAGGACCTGCCCGAGCCCTTCGACGGGCCGGGTACCGGGGCGCTGCGCAGGGGTCATGTCGATTCCCGAGGGGGTGTGCGAGGGGCGGTCGGTCGGCATGCGGGGCGGCGCGGGCCTGCCCGCCCCGCATCCCGGGCAGGTATATCCCGCACGGGTCGAGTCCCGGAAGAGGCGGGCTCCGCCGCTCCCGCGCGGCTCGGCGGCATGATGGAGTGTGGACGCAGACAGCGGTGCGTACGGTGCCCGGGGCGGGCCGCCCCGTATCCCCGGGCGGCTGGACGTGGAGCCGACACCGTGGACGGCGGTGGCATGGATGCCGCCCGCCCGGCTCTGGGAGGCCGTCCAGAGCATCCGGCAGGTCCACGACCCGCAGATCCGGCGCTGGCCCCCGCACGTCAACCTGGTCTTCGGCTTCGTGCCCGAGGCGGACTTCGGGGCGGCCGCCCCGCTGCTCGCCGAGGCCGCCGCCACGCAGGAGCCGTTCGAGATCCGGCTCAGCGGGGTACGGCACTTCCGGCACCGCGCCTACTCCACGGTGTGGCTCGACCCGGCCGCGGCGGGGGCCGCCCCGTGGACCCGGCTGCAACAGGCGCTGGCCGAGCCCTTCCCCCGCTGCCGCAGCCGGCACGCGCGGTTCACCCCGCACCTCTCCCTGGGCCGCACCCGCGACCCCGTCCCCCTCGCCGCCGCGTGCGCCGCCCGCCTGGGCACCGAGACGGCCCGGGTCCACGAGGTGGTCCTGCTCTCCCGGCGGGGCCCGGACGACCCGATGCGCCCGCGGGCGGCCATCGCCCTCGGCGCGGGCACCATCGACTGGAGAACCGAGTAGCGCCTGCGCGTTCGGGAGAGGCATGGGGCATGAAGTACGAGCTGTCCGACCGCCTGGTGGTGGGCATCGCCTCCAGCGCCCTGTTCGAACTGGCCGAGTCCGATGCCGTGTTCAGGCAGCACGGGGAGGAGGCCTACCGCACGTACCAGGAGGAGCACGCGGACGACGTGCTCGCCCCGGGCGTGGCCTTCCCCTTCGTCAGACGCCTGCTGTCGTTGAACGACCTCGCCGACCGGTACGACCCCCTGGTCGAGGTCATCATCCTCTCCCGCAACGACCCGGACACGGGCCTGCGCGTCATGCGCTCGATCACGGCGCACGGCCTGCCGATCAGCCGGGCGGTCTTCAGCCAGGGCCGGGCCCCGCACCCCTTCATGCCGGCCCTGAACATGTCGCTGTTCCTGTCCGCCGACGGCGCCGACGTCCGCGACGCCGTCGCCGCCGGGCTGCCCGCGGGCCACGTCCTCGCCACGGCGCGCACCGACGACGAGAGCGACCCCGAACTGCGCATCGCCTTCGACTTCGACGGGGTGCTGGCCGACGACACCGCCGAGCGGATCTACCGGGCCGACGGCATCGACCGGTTCCGCGCACACGAGGTCCGCAACGCCGCCACCGCCCACGACCCGGGCCCGTTGCGGGACTTCCTCGCGGGGATCAACCGCATCCAGCGCCGGGAGGAGGACCGGCGGCAGGAGGAACCCGCCTACCGCCCGCGCCTGCGCGTATCGCTGGTCACCGCCAGGGACGCCCCCACCCACGAGCGGGCGCTGACCAGCCTCAAGCAGTGGGGACTCCGGGTCAACGACGCCTTCTTCCTCGGCGGCATAGACAAGGCGGCGGTGATGAAGACCCTCGACCCGCACATCTTCTTCGACGACCAGGTGTCCCACCTGAACGGAACAGCACCTTCCACCCCGAGCGTGCACATCCCTTTCGGAGTGGCCAACGCCCCGGTCCGCGAACCGGGATCCGGACCCCAGGCGGGCCCCGTCCCCCCTGGACAGGCGTAGCGGGCGCACTACGATGAGTCATCACACGTGTGACGCGTCCAGGGGGCAGCCATGTCGAACGCGCCGTTCTCACCGCCCTTCGAGTCGTTCCCCAGTGAGGTCCGGGCCGCGGCCCGCCGCTTCCTCGCCCTTCAGGCGGAACCGGGAGCTCCGGCAGACGAGGACCTGCCGGCGCTCACCCGTATGAAAGAGGGCAGCGAAGGCAGCGAGACGAAGGAGGGGAGCGAAGGAAGCGAAAGGAGCGAAAGCAGCGAGAACAGCGAGAACACCGAGCGCAGCGAATTCAGTGAATTCAGCGAGTTCAGCGAACGCGCGGCAGGAGCCTCGGCAGGGGAGCATCCGACCGCGGCACACGCCGGCGAATGGGGACCGGTCCTCCGCACTGCGGTGCCCGACCGTGCCTGAGCCCCCGCCACCAGACGACGCATCCCTCTGCCGCACCCGGACGGCGCACGGCCGCCCGCCCGCGCGCCCCTTCCTGCCCGCCGAGGCCCGCCCCGACGTGACGACGGACCTCGCCCGCAGGGCCTGGCAGCTCGCCCGGGCCCTGCACGCGCTCAGAGCGGCCGAAGCGGCCGAGTCGGGAGTACGCGGTGACGATCCTGGTGCTCGCCCCGCCGGATGACGAAACGGCCTTCAGGTTCGGCTCGTTCGCCGAAGCCGGCGGGCACCGGGTGATCGCGCCCACCGGGTTCGATGACGTGGCGGTCACGGTGACGGCCGACCGGAACGCCGGCTCCGCGGTGGAGCTGAGGGCGGCCGGCGAGCGCGTCCGAGGCGTCTTCCACCGGGGCCTGCCGCCGCCGGACGCCGCCGCCGACCCTCCGGCCGCCGCCGAGGCGGCGTTCGCGTACGCGGAGTCCCTCGCCGTGTGGTGGTCCGCCCTGGCCCTGTGGCCGGGGCCCGTGGCCAACCGCCCCTCGCCCGCCGGCTTCGTACCGCATCTCGACGCGCTCACCGCCGCCGCCCTTCCCGGCATGGCCGTGCCGCCGTCATCGATCGGATCGGCCGCGCCCCCGCCGGCTCCCCCCGGTGAGCGCATCCACGTCAGCCGCGTACGCGACGGTGCCTTCCTCGGACACGCCGGCGCCGCCCTGCCCCACGGCAACGGGAGCGAGGTCCTGCGGTTCACCCGCTTCGACCCGGAGCGGACCCGCCACGTCCTGCTCGCCGGCGACGAGCAGTTCGACCTCTCCGATCCGGCCGGCACGCTCGCCGCAGGGGACCGCGCCCGACTCGCGCCCCTCCTGGCCCGGCTGCGCTCGCTCGGCGCCACCTTCGCCGTGGTCGTGGTCCAGCCGGAGGGGGAGCGGCTGCGGCTGCTCGACATCTCCTGCCATCCCGTGCACCACCAGTTCGCCCACCTGGAGCACCGGGTCTTCCGGGCCGTCCTGAACGGGCTGCTGGGAGGCCGGTCGTGATCCTCTGCGTCGGCGTGGCCGCCGATCCCACGTTCGTCCACGGCATACGCGCCCTCGCGCGGGCCGGGGCCCGGTTCGACGTGGTCGACCTGCCGTCCCTCGCCCTGTACGGCGACCTCCACATCCCGCTGGACGACCTGCGCAACACCCGTATCCGCACCGGTGGCGGCGGCCCGGAGATCTCCCTCACCGAGGTCCGCGGGGTGTGGGCGCGGCCGTTGAACGTCTGCGCCGCCGCCCCCGACCCGCGGTCGGCCCACCGCGCCGACGGCCAGTACCAGGCGCTGTGCCGTCTGCTGGAGGCGGTGGAGCTGCCGGTGCTCAACCCGCCGCTGCGCGAGGCGTCCAACGCCGGCAAGGTGCTGCACTGCGTCAGCCTCGCCCCCGTCGCCGGCTGGCGGATCCCGCGGTCCTGCCTGACGAACGACCCCGGCACCGCCCTCGCCTTCGTCCGCGACTGCCCGCACGGCGCCGTCTTCAAGGGGGCCAGTGCCGCCAAGACCTGGGCGACCCTCTTCCGGGCCGAGCACGAACGGCTGCTGCCGCGGCTGGTCCGGTCACCGACCCTCTTCCAGGAGCGGATCGCGGGCCCGGACGTACGCGTCCACGCCGTGGGCGGCCAGGCCTTCGGCGAGCTCATCCACTCCCGCGAACTCGACTACCGCACGGCCCGCGGCACCAACCGCTACACCACGATCACCGTGCCGGCCGGGATACGGGAGGGGTGCCGGCGCCTGGTCGCCGCCACCCGGGTGCCCTTCCTCGGGGTGGACTTCAAGATCGAGGAAGCGACCGGCGAGTGGTTCTTCCTGGAGGCCAACTCGATGCCGTGCTACGAGGGTTACGACCTCCGCGCGGACGGCGCCATCTCCCGCGCCCTCGCGCAATGGCTGACCTCGAAGGGTCCGGGCGACACCACGGTGTGACGAGCGCCGCGAGGACGGACGCGGGGGCTGCCGCGCCGACCGGCCCTAGAAGGCGGAGTGGGTGAACCAGTGTGCGAGCAGCCCCTGGTCGCCGAGCAGCTGGAATGCGTCGCTCCGGCGGTCCAGGCGGCCGTAGAGCAGCAGGAGCAGATCCGCGGCCGCACCCAGGACCGTGGCGTCGGTTTCGGTGTCGGCAGTGCGGTGCTCGGCGTCGTCGGCCACCAGGGCGAAGCCGTCGGGCCGCAGGCCGACCAGCCAGTCGCGGTCCGCGTCCGCGGAGCTGAAGCGGATGGTCCGGTGCGGTGCGCGCAGCCGGGCGGTCCGGGGCGCGAAGGAGGAGGCGAACGGCAGGTTCGTGAGGAACTCGTCGATGCCGTCGACGGCGAGGGCGCGGTCGATGTGCGGCGGGAGCCCGAGGGCGAGTTCTGCGTCGGCCCGGTGGACGAGGGTCTCGAAGAGCATGCGGCGCACCCAGAAGCGGGCGTGCTGGTCGACACCCCAGGCCCACATCGGGGCCTCCAGGTCGGTGGCGGCGAACACCGCCGCGGCCTCGGCAGCGCTCTCGGCCAGCCAGTCGGGGTAGCCCTCGGAGTGCGCCGGCAGGCGGAGCTCCACGTCACGGCTGGTCGGCGGCTGCTGGATGCGCAGGCGCAGCAGCTCGCTGAACCAGCGGTGCACGCTGCCGGTGTGCCGCGTGAGGTCGGCAAGGGTCCAGCCCGGGCAGGTCGGCACCGGGGTGGACAGATCCGCCGCCTTCACCACGGAGACGAACCGTTCGGTCTCGGCCGCGACGGCGGCGCCGTGCTCGGCGGGGTTCATGCTGGTGCCCTTCTTCCGGCGCCGAGCCGTGACTGCGGCACACGGGCGCCAGTTGTTTGAGATCCTGGATAGTTCAGGCCATTAAGTAATCCGCAAGGTAATTCGCTCCCGCCGCAGATGTCAACCGCCGCATCCCCCGCCCGCCGGTCCCGGCGCGTGCGAGGGCAGAACGGGGCCCGGCCGGTCGGGTGCATCGAGGGCGCAGGTCCGCGCGGCGTCGCCCGCACCGGCCGTGCAGCGGGGCAAGGTACCCGGTGGCCGGCGAGCACGGCGGGTGATCAGAGGGCGAGGGGCGGGGTGCCGGATGCCGGAATCTGCACGGGCGGACCCCCTGCGGGCCGCGCGCCGCGCCGGGCGGCGTGCCGGGCTGCGTGCGCTGCTGCCGCCGGTCGCCGCGTGGCTGGTCGCCAACCTCGTCACCTGGCTGGTCGCGTACGGATCCGTGGCGGGCGACGGGTCCGAGGTGGCCTACTGGTCCACGGGCAGCCGCCGCCGCTGGGACGCCGAGCACTACCTGTCGATCGCCAGGACCGGCTATGAGATGTTCCGGTGCCGGGAGCGCTACCCGGACTTCCCCGACATCGTGTGCGGCAACGTCGCCTGGTTCCCCGGGTACCCCATGCTGGTCCGGGCGGCTTCCGCCACCGGACTGTCCTACGAGTGGTCGGCCGTCGTCCTCGCCGAGGCGTCTCTGCTCGGCATGTTCGCGGTGCTGTGGTGGCTGCTCGGGGCCCGGCTCACTCCGGCCACCGGCCTCACCCTGGCCATCGGCACCGTCTTCCCCGGCGGCATCTACCTGCACGCGATGTTCCCCGTCGCCACCGGGACGCTGGCCCTGCTGCTCTGCACGGTCGGAGTGAAGCGCAGCTCCTGGACGCTCGCCGCCGCGGGCGGCTTCGCTGCGGCCGCCTGCCATCCCGTCGGTGCCGTCGCCGCCGTCATGCTCCTGGCGAGCGCGTTCTTCGCATGGCGCGGGGACGCGCGGCCCCTGCGGTTCGCGAAGGCCGTGTCGGCGGCGGCGGTCACGGCCTGCGGCGTGCTCTGGGCCCTGTGGCTCATGTGGCAGGCGACAGGCCGCTGGGACGCCTACGCGACCATCCAGGCGGTCAGTTACGGCCAAGGAGACCTGCGCCGGCCCCTCGAGGAGATGAGGAAGGCGTACGACTTCCCGTTCAGCGACTGGTACAGGCCCAAGGGCGACCTGCCGTGGCTGGTGGGGCACGGCCTCGCCGCGCACAGGCCCGAGTTCTGGCTGAACGCCGCCTTCGCGCTGCTGGTGGTGGCGACGGCCGCCGTGCTGCTCGTCCGGCACCACCGCCTCGCCGCCGAGGAATGGGCCGCCCTGACCCTGACCGTGGCGGTCTTCCTGCTGCCGTTCCTCGCCGGCGCGGAGATGTCGTGGTACCGCAACCATGCGCAGATGTTCGTCGGCCTCGTCCTGGTCAGCCGCATGGCCCGGTGGGTGCAGGTGCCCCTGCTGGCGTTCTGCGCGATCCAGTACGCCCTCCTGGGGGCGATGTTCTTCGCCGGCGTGCTGGTGTGACCACCGCCGGGCCTCCGGCTACGGCAGGCGGCGGCCGACGCTGACGCACCCCGCGGCAGCCGCCACCGCCCCCGCTCCCGGGTGGCCCGCCGCACCCGGTGCCCGGCCCGGAACAGAAGCCGCATGCACGCCCACCTGCGCTCACACCGCCCCCCGATTCTTGTCAGGGGCTGTTCAAAGTGGCCGGGCCTGGGCGAGGATCACGCCCGCACCATGCCTGCACCACCACAGGAGGATGTCTATGACTCGCCGCACACCCCGCGGCATGATCGCCGCGGCCACCGCCACCGTGGCGCTCTTCTCGCTCGCCGGTCCGGCAACGGCACAGGCCTCGGGCCCGGCGTCCGGCGCCGCCCTGCCCCAGGGCCGGGTGTTCATGGTCAATCCCGTGCAGGCCACGGGAGACCAGGGGCTCACCGACGGCAAGGACGCCGACTCCGCCGTCCCCGCCTCCGCCTATGCCCTGGCCGCCCTGCGCAACCTGGACGGCAGCGGCGGGCTCAACGGCCGCTGGGCCTCCGTCCGCTCGGACACCGGCGCGTCGGCGAAGGTCGGCGACGCGGCCGGGTACACCCGGCACGACGACCAGTTCGAGCAGGTCATGGCCTACTTCTGGGTCAACGAGGCGCAGGAGTACCTCCAGTCCCTCGGGTTCGGCACCGAGCTGCCGGGCGCCAACGACCGGGTGCAGCCCGTCCGCATCAACCAGTGGGGCGCGGACAACTCCTTCTTCACCGACAAGAAGGACGAGATCCGCTTCGGCAAGGGCGGGGTCGACGACGCCGAGGACGCGGAGGTGATCGTCCACGAGTACGGCCACGCCGTGCACGAGGCCCACGTGCCCGGCTTCGGCGCCTCGCCGGAGGCCGGGGCGATCGGCGAGGCCTTCGGGGACTACCTCGCCGTCGCGGTCGGGGAGCACGCCGATGCCCGCTACGGCTGGACCCGCAAGACCGACGTGGGCTGCGTGGCGGACTGGGACTCCACCGGGTACAGCGCCGCACCGCACTGCCTGCGCCGGATCGACGGGAACAAGGTGTACGAGGACCGCGTCGGCGAAGTGCACGCGGACGGCGAGATCTGGTCCCGCGCCCTGTTCGACGTCCGCGGTGCGCTCGGCGCCCGTACGGCCGACCGGATCATCGTGAACGCGCAGTTCGGCTTCGCTCCCGACACCAGCTTCGCGGACGCGGCCCGTACGACGATCGCGACCGCCGAGCGGATGTACGGCGCGACCGCCGCGCAGAAGGTCCGCGCGGCCTTCGCGGCGCGCCGGATCCCGGGGATCTGAGGCCCGCTGCCCGGGGGACCGGACCCGCACCGGCGGCGGTACGCCTGCCCGTGCGGGTTCCCCCTTCCCCGGGCGGTCGGCGGCCCGTGCGGCGGCGGGCTCCCACTCACCCGCCCTCTTCGTCGCCGGCGAGGAGGGCGCGGCCTGCCGCGAACAGCCGGGCACAGCGCTGCACCATGGCTTCGGGCGACTCGTCGGGGTGGTTCACCCACCAGCGGACCAGGGCGGTGCACAGTCCGCGCCAGGCGTGGGCGAGGGCGTCGGCGTCGAGCGGGTCGCCGGATCCGGCCGCGTTCAGGAGCTCGGCGGTGCCGGCCGCGGCGAGCCCGTCGATGGCACGGCGGTAGGAGGCGGCCCGCCGGGCGGCGTCGGTGTCGGGCGGCAGCGTGGCGTCGTACAGGACGAACCAGGCCTGCCGCTGCCCGTCCAGTGCGGTGAACAGCGCGCGCAGCACGCGCAGCGGGGTGGGCCCGGAGCCCGGGGCGGGCCCGGCCATCGCGGCGCGGATGCCCTCGAGCAGCCGCTCGCCGACGGGGTCGAGGCAGGCGAGGTAGAGGTCCTGCTTGCTGCCGAAGTAGTGGTGCAGCAGGGGCTTGGTGACGCCCACGCGGGCGGCGACGGCGGCCATGGTCGTGGCTTCGTAGCCCCGTCGGCCGAACTCCTCGGTGGCTGCGGCCAGGACCTGTCGTTCGCGCGCGGCCCGGGGCACGCCTTTGGTGCCGGCCCTGGAGGGAAGCATTGTCATGAACCCAACATAACTCTAGGGTAATTTCCCGTTGGGTAAATTGCCTGGACTCGCTGGGAGCACACCCATGCCTGCCGCCCCGTCCGACCCCCTCGACTGCCGTACCTCCCGCCCCCGCTCATGGTGGGGTTGGGGCTACGCCGACGCCCACCCGGACGACGCCGCATGCGCCGCCCTGGGCGCCCTGCTGCCCGGCACCCTCTCCCGCCCGCTGCCGGTACCCCGGGTCGCGGACCTCGCCGTGCCCCCTCCCGGCGCGGCGCCCCCGGCCGCCCTCGCCCACCTGGTCACCGCCGCCCCAGAGGCGCGCGCCGCCCACGCGATGGGCAAGGCCTACCGCGACGTCATGCGGGCGCTGCGCGGCCGTCCCGGCCGGATCCCCGACCTGGTCGCCCGCCCGACCTGCGAGCGGGAGGTGGCCGACCTGCTGGACTGGGCCGGCGGGCACGGCGTGGCCGTCATCCCCTTCGGCGGCGGCTCCTCGGTGGTCGGCGGCGTGGAGTACCGCGGGGACGCCCACCGCGCCGTGCTCTCGCTCGACCTGACCTCGATGGACCGGGTCCTGGAGGTCGACACGGCCGGCCGCGCGGCGCGTATCCAGGCCGGCGCGCTCGGTCCCGTACTGGAGGAGCAGCTGCGGCCCCACGGACTCACCCTGCGCCACTTCCCGCAGAGCTTCGAGTTCTCCACCCTCGGCGGCTGGCTCGCCACCCGGGCCGGGGGCCACTACGCCACCGTCCGCACCCACATCGACGACTTCGTGCAGGCGCTGAACGTGGTCACGCCGACCGGTGTCAGCACCTCCTGGCGCCTGCCCGCCTCCGGCGCCGGACCCTCGCCCGACCGCCTGTTCCTGGGCTCCGAAGGGGCGTTGGGCGTCATCACCGAGGCCTGGATGCGCCTGCAGGAGCGCCCCCGCTTCAAGGCCTCCGCCTCCGTGGCCTTCGCCGACTTCCGGCAGGCGCTGGACGCGGTGCGGGCCGTTGCCCAGTCCGACCTCGCCCCGGCTAACTGCCGCCTGCTGGACTCCGGCGAGGCCCTGTTCTCCGGCGCCTCGCAGGACGGCTCCGCGGTCCTGGTCCTGGGCTTCGAATCCGCCACCGCCCCCGTCGGGGACCGCCTGGCGAGCGCCGTGGAGCTGGCCCGCTCCCACGGCGCCCGCCGCGGAACGCCGACGGCGGAACACGGCGCCCGGGCCGAGGGGGGCGACGAGGCCGACGGGGCAGTCAGCGCCTGGCGCTCGGCGTTCCTGCGCATGCCCTACCTGCGCGACGGCCTGGCCCGCATGGGCGCCGTCGTCGAGACCTTCGAGACGGCCGCCACCTGGGAGACCGTCCCCGCCCTGATCGACGCCGTACGCACCGAGGTCGGCGCCGCCGCCACGAAGGCCACCGGACACCCCGCCACCGTCAACTGCCGCCTCACGCACGTCTACCCCGACGGCGCCGCCCCCTACTTCACGGTGGCCGTGGCCGGCCGGCCCGGCGACGAGGTGCAGGTCTGGGCCGAGATCAAGGCCGCCGCGAACGAGGTCCTGCACCGCCACCGCGCCACCATCACCCACCACCACGCCGTCGGCCGCGACCACCGCCCCGGCTACGACCTCCAGCGCCCGGAGCCGTTCGCACGGGCCCTGCGCGCCGCCAAGAACGCGCTGGACCCCCGCAACATCCTCAACCCGGGCGTCCTGATCGACTGACCGCGCGCCGGCCGGCGCTGCGCCTCCCCCGGAGGACCCATGCGTCCGGTTCCGAGACCGAGTCCCGTGGTCCTGGCGTCGCTCCGGCACACGAACGGGGACCCGCGTCGGGTCGGCGGGGTCCATGCCCCGCCATGCCGGTGAAGCGCACCCCGTGCCGGGCGGCGTCGTCCATGTCGGCGACCGTGATCACGCGTCCGGGGCCACCGGCCAGGTCGACGGAGTCGGGCAGGGCGCCGGCCCTCCGAGGCGTCGAACACCGCGTCGACACCCTGCGTCAGGCAGGCAGGACGGCGCCCGCCGGCGCCGCGGCGGTGCGGGCCGTGCCCTCTTCGATGCTTGATCGTTTCCTGTGGTGTGGGGAACAGCGCTGCCCGGTTGCGGGCTTCCGGCCGCAGGGCGACAGGTGTCGTGCTGACCGTGTTGTGCCTCTGGGGCTGCACCGCGCAGTCCCCTCCGGCGCTCCCCCGGTCGGAGCAGGCCAGGAGCGACCTGATCAAGGCCGCTCAGCAGATGTACGTGGACCGGTGCATGACGGCCCGGGGCGCGCTGGACCCCCAGGAGCAGCAGGCGGCGATGTTCGGCACGGCCCCGGCCGAGCTGTCTCTGACCCTCGCCACCGGCTACACCGTCCGCACCCACACCGACGGCTGCCTCGCCGAGGCCCACCGCTTCCTCTACGGCGACCAGGCCCGCTGGTTCCGGGCCGAGGCCACCGTCAACAACCTGCGCCCCGAGGCCGAGGCCCGGCTCGGGGAGGACCCGGCCTACCGGGCCGCCCTCGCCCGCCGGGCGGCGTGCCAGGAGCACGACACCCCCTGCATCCGGGCCAGCGGCCTGGAGGAACTGCGCACGCGCCTCGAGCCCGCGCGGCTCGCCGAGGTCCGGGCCGCGCACCGCCAGGAGATCACCGCCTACGACCAGCTGCGCGACCGCGCGCTGCACCGGGCGGCCGCCCTGCTGGCCGGCCGACCCACCCCCTCGACCCCTCCCACCCCCCACACGAAAGGTCAGGTTCCCTCATGACGAAATCCAGGCTGTTCACCGCCACCGCAGCCGCGGCGTTCCTCCTCCTCACCGGCGGCCTCGCCGCGGCCGGCCCCGCCGGTGCGGCGGACTGCCCCAGCGGCGAGTTCTGCGCCTGGGAGCACGCCGACTTCAAGGGGCAGCGCGCCAACTGGTCCGGAGACGACGGCTGGTGGGAGAGCTGGATCGCCGACGAGGACTCCTCCTGGGCCAACCACGGCATCTCCGGCCCGGGCGTCAAGGACCACGTGAGGGTGTACTCCAGCGCAAACCAGGGCGGCCACATGACCATCTGCCTCACCCCCGGCCAGGAGGTCAACTACAACGGCGTCGCCAACGACGACGGAGACTCCCACACCTGGGCGATGAGCTGCTGAGCCGCTGAGCCGCTGAGCCGCTGCCCATGCGCCCATCGGCCAGGGCTTGACATGCACCCCTCCAACCCCACCCTTTCGCTGGTCAATTGGTGAAAGGGTGGGGTTGTCGTGCTGGAGTACCGCATCGACCGGCACAGCGGCGTCGCCACGTACCTGCAGATCGTTCAACAGACCAAACACGCCCTGCGCCTGGGACTCCTGCAGCCCGGCGACAAACTGCCCGCCGCCCGCGAGGTCGTGGAGGCCACGGCCATCAACCCCAACACCGTCCTGAAGGCCTACCGCGAGCTCGAACGCGAAGGCCTCGTCGAGGCGAGGCGGGGGCTGGGCACCTTCATCCGGAAGTCCCTGGGCAACGCCCCGGCCGCATCCCCGCTGCGCGGGGAGCTCGCCGACTGGGCGCGCCGGGCCCGGGAGGCGGGGATGGACCGGGACGACGTGGCCGCACTCTTCGCCGGTGCTCGTGGGAGCCTACGTGGCGGGCCCGATGACCGCCCGCGAACTGGAGACGGGCACCTGGCGGCTGGCCCTCACCCAGTCCACGGGCCCGCGCGCATGGCTCTGCGCGAAGGTCCTCTCTGGTGGTGCTGCTGCTCGGCTCCCTGCGGTGGTCCTTCCTCCCCACGCAGACCCGCACCGTCCCGTTCTCCGCAAGCCCCGCCGTGGCACCCGGGGTCCGCGCTGGTCCCGGACTCCGGACTGCTCACGGGCTCCGGCGAACGCCTCTCCTACGACGCCTGCTTCGCCCGCACGATGAACGCGGGGATCTGCCCCGCGGACATGAACGTCACGGCCCGGTACGCGGAGTTCCACCCCGCCTCGCACTACTGGCCGACCCAGCTCATCGAAACGTCCCTGGTCCTGGCCCTGGCGGCCGCCGCCCTGTGGGCCGCCTTCGCCCTGGAGCGCACCGGACGGCCCTGAGCCAAGGTGCAGCGGGCGGGTCGGAGAGCCGCCCACCGCCCTGCCCGCCCGTGGGCGTCGAGGTGAAGAGAGCCGAGGGGGGCTTTCCGGGCCCTGCGCGGGCGTCATGCCACCCGAGTGGAGCAATCGGGCGGCCTTCGGACGGGCGGACGTGCGCCGATCGGGTGACGATGATCTCGTCCTCCGGCGCGCGAGCGGACGGCTGCGCGCCGAGTCCCTCCGCGTGCGGCCGATCCGGGCATGCGACGTTCGGCACCCCGATGGTTCGGCACCCCGGTCGTTCGGCCTGCACCCAAACCCGTACGGGGGTGTTCCATGAAGCGGAAATCCTTCACGACGGCGGCGGCGCTGCTGTGCGGCCTGGTCATGGCGGCCCCGACGCCGGCCGCCGCCACGGACGCGACGTCCGCGGTACCGGCCGCGGCCTGTGATCCGGCCGCCGTCAACCGGGCGCCGACCGCCGGGACGGAGGCCCAGGCGCGGGCCGCCGTGATCTGCCTGATCAACGCGCAGCGCGCGCAGCACGGGCTGCCCGCCCTGACCGTCAACCAGCCCCTGACGAACGCGGCCCAGCAGCATGCCGTCGCCGCCGTCCGGTTGAAGTGGTGGGGACCGGGCAAGGACTCGCACCGCAACCCCCAGACCGGCTCCACGCCGCAGACCCGCATCCAGGCGGCCGGATACTGCCCCAACCCCCGGTCGTGGGAGTTCAGCGAGATCACGTACACCGGATGGGGCGGGTCGGGAACGCCGCAGTCCGCCGTCAACTGGTGGATGAACAGCCCCGGTCACCGCGCCATCATCCTCAAGTCCTCCCTGCGCGACTTCGGCGCGGCGGCCCTGCCCGGCTCGGCGGACCCGGCCGGCGCCGCCTCGTCCAGCGCCGGTACCTACGTCGTGGACTTCGGACGCTGCCAGCAGTGAATCCGCCCCCGGGCGCTCGGGTGAGCGCCCGGGGCCCCACACGCGTGGGAAGTCCGGAAGGAGGCGGACCGGTTCGACGGGGAGTTCGACCCACCGCTAGCCTGCGTCACCATGATGCGCGCCTGGATCCTGCCCGTGCTGCTCGTCCTGTTCGGCTCGGCCGTTGCCGCCGGGCAGTTCCTCAAGGGGAGCCCCGGTACGGCCGCGGCGCTCCTGCCGGTGTTCGTGCTGCTCGCAGGGGTGAACTCGCCCCTGGTCTTCCCCAGGTCGATCGGCGCCCTGGAGGCGCAGCGCCGCAGCGCCGTCGACGGCCGCCCCGTCGTCTACTGGCGGCCGGGCTGCACGTACTGCCTGCGGCTGCGCATGCGGTTGGGCCGCAGTGCCCACCGGTTGCACTGGGTGAACATCTGGCGCGACCCGGACGGAGCGGCGGTGGTGAGGGCCGCCAACGACGACAACGAGACCGTGCCGACCGTCGTCGTGGCGGGCCGGCCGCACACGAACCCCGACCCCGCCTGGGTGCGCGAACAGCTCTGCCCGTCCGCCTGAGAGGAGCGCGGGCCGGCGCCGCACGGCCCCAGGGTGCCCTCAGGCCGCCGTAGGGGCCTCCACCGGGATGCCCAGCCGGTCGGCCACGGCGGTGAGGGCCGCCCCCAGCGGGAGCGCGATGCGCGTGAGGGCGTGCCGGTCGCCCCGGGTCGGGTCCCGGTTGACGATCAGCACCGGCTTCCCGGCCTGGGCCGCCTGGCGGACGAACCGGAGCCCGGACATCACCGTCAGTGACGAGCCCAGGACGATCAGGGAGCTCGCTCCGCTGACCAGGTCCCGGCAGTGCTCGACCCTCCGGGGCGGAACGGCCTCGCCGAAGAACACGACGTCCGGCTTGAGGACGCCTCCGCAGTGCGAGCACGGCACCACCCGGAAGCCACCCACCTGCTCGTCGGTGAGGTCGGCGTCGCCGTCCGGGTTCAGGGCGGCGGCCACCGGATCGAACCCCGCGTTGGCCTCCTCCAGCCGCCGGGCCAGTTCGCGGCGGGAGCCGACGGCCCCGCACGACAGGCAGACGACCCGGGACAGGCTGCCGTGCAGCTCCACCACGCCCTCGCTGCCCGCGGCCTGGTGCAGGCCGTCGACGTTCTGGGTGATCACGCCCGCGAGCAGGCCGTGCCGTCCGAACGCGGCCACGGCCCGGTGGCCGGCATTGGGCCGGGCCCGGCCGAACGTACGCCAGCCGAGGTGGCTGCGCGCCCAGTACCTGCGCCGGGCCCGGGCGCTGGCGGTGAAGTCCTGGTAGGTCATCGGGGTGTGCCGGCTCAGGCTCCCGCCCTCGCCCCGGTAGTCGGGGATACCCGATTCCGTGGAGATTCCCGCGCCGCTGAGCACCAGCACGCCGCCGGCGCCGAGCGCATCGGCGACCGGCCCGGGATCCGTGGTGCCCGGGATCGGGTCCTCGGCGGGGGTCCAGCTCAGAGTGGGGCGCATGCGCATGCCGCCAGGGTACGGAACGGACGGGACAACGGCACGGGACCGGCAACCCGGTGCGCTCTCCCCGCGCGAGGTCCGGCATGATCACCCGTGCGCCCGCCCCTGCAGTCGGGGGAGGCGAACGCGTACCACCGAACCTGCCACCTTGCGAATCCGGGGGAACGGCGACCGGATCGCCACCCGGAGAGGCCAGCCCATGACGACGCCCTCACTGCCCCCGATACCGGGCCCGACTGACGGTCCGTCCGTCCGGATCGGAGCCCTCGTTCCGCTGACCCGCCCCGGCTGGGTCGACGCGGGCCGGCACCTGCTCGCCGGACTGGAGCTGGCCGTCCGCGACGCCAACGAGGCCGGCGGGATCGCCGGGAGGCCGATCGAGCTGCTGGTGAGGGACACCGCGGCCGATCCGCAGAGGGCCGCCGCGGCCGTGGACGAACTGGCGCTCCTGGGCGTGGCCGCCCTGGCGGGGGAGTACCACAGCGTCGTCGCCCGCGCCGCTGCCGCCCGGGCCGATGCACTCGGCCTGCCGTTCCTCTGCTCATCGGCGGTGCTCGACGCGCTCACCCAAGCGCCGACGCCCTGGGTCGCACGCCTCGCCCCCGCCCAGTCCCGCGGCTGGCAGGCCTACGCCGACTTCCTCCTCGCCGCGGGCCACCGCCGCATCGCCGTGGCGGCCCAGGCCGGCGTCTACTGGGCTGCCGGCACCCGCATCCTGCGGGACCGCCTCGCCCCGCGCGGCGGCACCGTCATCGAGGTCGACCCGGACGCGCCCACCCCCACGGCCCTGTGCGACGAACTCGCCGCCCGGCACGCAACGGCCCTGCTCCTCCTGACCGGCCACCCGGAGCCGGCCGTGTCGATCGTCCGGTCCGTGCGCGCCGACCGGCGCCTCGCCGGGATCATGATGGGCGCCCCGGCCGGGCAGCCGGAGTTCCCCGAGTGGGCCGCGCTGCTGGGCCGAGAAGGCGCCGGCATCCCGTTCCTGCGCTATCTGCCCGAGCGCCTGGGCCCGCTCGGCGCACGGGTCGAGGCGGCCCTGCGCGAGCGGCTGGCCGAAGCACCGTCCTTCGTCGCCTTCGAGGGCTACGACACCGTCGCCGTCCTCGCCGAGGTGCTGCGCTCCCACGGCACGGACCGGGCGCGCATCGCCGGGGCCTGGCCGCGCGTCGCCGTCGAAGGCACTCGCGGGCCCATCCGCTTCTCCCGCCCGCCGGGCACCGGCGTGTGGCAGTGGGCCGGCCCGCCGGTCCGGGTCGTCGACCGCGACCCCGCGGCCCCCGACCGCTTCCGGACGCTCCGCACCGGTTGAGCCGGCCCCGTCACGGGCGCGGGCGGGGAGCCGTCCGGCGGCTGTCCCGCTCGGGCGCCAGGAACTCCCGGAACACCTGGGCGGAGCGCGGGTTCTCGCTGCACTGCCACACCCCGTGCGGGCAGTAGTCGGTGATGCTGTGGTACAGCGGCTTGTGCTCGGCGATCCAGGCCAGCATCCGCCGCATGTACTCGGGGTTGTCGCCGTGCCGGAAGAGCCCCCACTCCGGGTACGAGATCCGCTTGCCGTGCGCCTTCGCGAAGTCGACCTGCTGCTGGAGCCCGTACGGCTGGGTGACCTGCTCGTCGAAGGTGTCTCCCGGCGGCTGGTCGTAGGAGTCCATGCCCATGACGTCGACCACGTCGTCCCCCGGGTAGCACGCGGTCCAGGGGATCGCGTCGGGCCCGCGGTCGGGGGCGAAGTCGAAGCGGAACCGGCCGCCCTCCACGGAGCGCATGGCGTCGACGATGCGCCGCCAGTAGCGCTTCCAGTTCTCGGGGTCGGGCCGGCACCGGTGGGTGTAGTCGTAGCCGTTCATCTCCCAGCCGAGCACGATCACGGTGTCCGGCAGCCCGAGGCCGACGAGGCGCTCGGCCAGCCGCCGGAAGTGCTGGTCGTACCGGCCCTGCGCCCCGGCGCGGAGCAGCTCGGCGACCCGCTCGTCGGGGACGCCGGCCTCGTTGCCCTCCAGCATGGGCACGTTCAGGACGAACAGCCGGTCGGACCTCTCCTTGCGCCACCGCGCCCAGCTGAGCAGGGAATCGGGGGCG
Source organism: Streptomyces sp. NPDC046866 (assembly GCF_040704625.1). Lineage (NCBI taxonomy): Bacteria > Bacillati > Actinomycetota > Actinomycetes > Kitasatosporales > Streptomycetaceae > Streptomyces > Streptomyces sp. NPDC046866. The sequence goes on along the minus strand of NZ_JBEYXN010000007.1, from coordinate 60,676 downwards.
CCCTCGATGTTCGCCCACGTGTCGCCGGGCAGGTACGTGTGCCCGGCGCGCAGCTCGGTGCCGCCGAGCCAGCGCGAGAGTTCCCGCATCCGGTCGACGCCGGGCGAGCCGTAGTGGAGGTAGGCGCCGATTGCGGTCCCGGTGCCGGAGCCGCCTGCGGAGGCCGCCCCGTGCGGCGCCGGCGCGTGGGCGCAACCGCCGGCCGGCAGCCCGGCCACCGCCGCAGCGATGCAGAATCCGGCCATCCAGCGGCCTCTACCGGGCATGACGTCTCCACGGGCCTCGGGAACGGGTGTGCTCGGCAGCGACGCTAGGTGCCCCCTGCGGCCCGCGGCCCGCCCGGTGCCCCGCTGCTGGGCCGTTCGCGGTACCCGGTCCGCCTCCGCTTGGGCCGACCGGGCGGCAGCGCCCCGGCGCCCACCGGGCGGGGCGGCCTCTTCGGGGCGCGGGCCCGCACGGCCGCACGCCCGCGCCGGTGTGGCCGGTTCGCGCCACGGAGGTGACAGACCGCGGGCGGGGGTGTGTTTCCGCTGGCCAGGGGCTGGTAGGTCACTGTCCTGAGACGTGGGGGAGCGGAGGCGGCCGCCGCCTCGGGACGTGGCCGATCGGCGAGTGGCGGCCGACGCCCCGGGGTGTCGGCCGCCGCGCCCCTCCCCGTTCCTGCAGGCGGGAATACCCCGGGCGCACCTCCCGTTCCCGGGTATAGTTGAATTCTAAACAACTTAGGAAGGGGAGCCATGCAGTTCGGGATCTTCACCGTCGGTGACGTCACACCCGACCCGACGACGGGACGCGCGCCCAGCGAGAACGAGCGCATCAAGGCGATGCTGGCCATCGCCCAGAAGGCCGAGGAGGTCGGCCTCGACGTCTTCGCGACCGGTGAGCACCACAACCCGCCCTTCGTCCCCTCCTCGCCGACGACGATGCTCGGCTACATCGCCGCGCGCACCGAGCACCTGATCCTCTCCACGTCGACGACGCTGATCACCACGAACGACCCGGTGAAGATCGCCGAGGACTTCGCGATGCTCCAGCACGTGGCCGACGGCCGCGTGGACCTCATGATGGGCCGCGGCAACACCGGCCCGGTCTACCCCTGGTTCGGCAAGGACATCCGCGACGGCATCGACCTCGCCATCGAGAACTACGCGCTGCTGCGCCGCCTGTGGGACGAGGACGTCGTCACCTGGAAGGGCAAGTTCCGTACGCCGCTGCAGTCCTTCACCTCCACCCCGCGCCCGCTGGACGGAGTCGCGCCCTTCGTGTGGCACGGCTCCATCCGCTCGCCGGAGATCGCCGAGCAGGCCGCGTACTACGGCGACGGCTTCTTCCACAACAACATCTTCTGGCCGGCCTCCCACACCAAGCAGATGGTGAACCTGTACCGGCAGCGCTACGCCCACTACGGGCACGGCACCCCCGAGCAGGCCATCGTCGGCCTCGGCGGCCAGGTGTTCATGCGCAGGAACTCGCAGGACGCGGTGCGCGAGTTCCGTCCGTACTTCGACAACGCGCCGGTGTACGGCCACGGCCCGTCCCTGGAGGAGTTCACCTCCCAGACCCCGCTGACCGTCGGCTCGCCGCAGCAGGTCATCGAGCGGACCCTGTCCTTCCGGGACTACGTCGGCGACTACCAGCGCCAGCTGTTCCTGATGGACCACGCGGGCCTTCCCCTGAAGACCGTCCTGGAGCAGCTGGACCTGCTCGGCGAGGAGGTCGTACCGGTGCTGCGCAAGGAGTTCGCGAACCTGCGTCCGGCCGGCGTGCCGGACGCGCCCACGCACGCCGCCCGCGTGGCGGCGGCGCAGACCCCGAAGGAGAAGGCGCAGGCATGAAGATCGTCGTCGTATCGGCGGGCCTGAGCTCGCCCTCCTCGACCCGCCTGCTCGCCGACCGGCTCGCGGCGGCGACGCTCGCCCACGTGGACGCCGAGCCCGAGGTGATCGAGCTGCGGGACCTGGCGACCGAGATCGCCCAGCACTTCGTCACCGGGTTCCCGCCCGCCCGCCTGGCCGCGGCGCTCGACGCGGTGGCGGCCGCGGACGGCCTGATCGCCGTGACGCCGGTGTTCGCGGCCTCGTACAGCGGCCTGTTCAAGTCGTTCTTCGACGTCATCGACAAGGACGCACTCACGGGCAAGCCGGTGCTCCTCGGCGCCACCGGCGGCACGGCCCGGCACTCGCTGGTCACCGAACACGCCCTGCGACCGCTCTTCACCTACCTGCGCGCCCTCGTCCTGCCGACGGCCGTGTACGCGGCCTCGGAGGACTGGGGCGAGGAGGGGCTGGCGCAGCGGATCGCCCGCGCGGGCGCGGAACTGGCGCGCTTCATGGCCCCCGCCGCACACAACACCGCGCTGTCCGTCGACACGGCCGCCGCGATCGCACCCCGGTCGCTGACGGGGGCGATCACGTCGGTGGATCCGGCGGACGGCTTCGAGGTGGTGCCCTTCGAACAACGGCTGGCGGCGCTCCGGGTCCCGTAGCCGCGCCGTGCGGCGGCAGGGCGTCCGAGGGGCGCGGCGCCGCGCCCCTCTGGTGCCGGACGCCCGGGCCCCATCGGCGCACCACCGCGCCCCGGCGTGCCGCGGGCGGGCCCGTCCGCGCGCAGGCGATTCCCGGGGCCGGTGCGGCCGCGCCCGCGGGGTGTCAGGCACGGGAACGGGCCGGCTCCGGGTCCAGGTGCCCGGCGGCGGGGGTGCGCCACGGCAGCAGCAGCGGCGTCGCCAGCACGAGCACCCCGGCCAGGCCGATGGCCGTGCGCGGGCCGAGGAGGCCGCCCAGCACCCCCCATGCGGCCGTCAGGAGCGCGGACGCGGCCTTGGTCGTCACCGCCCAGGCGGACAGCGCGCGGGCGACCCGGTCGGCCGCGGTGCGCTCGAGGCGGCAGGTGGCCTGGACGGGGTTGAAGACCCCGCAGCAGAGGATGAGCCCGAGCTCGACGCCCATCACCAGCAGCAGCCCTCCGGTGCCCGGCCGGACGAAGGCCAGGCCGACGGGCCAGAGTGCGCGCAGCACCCCGGCCACGAGCAGGACCCGGTGCTGCCCGAACCGGGCGGCGAGCGGTCGGGCCAGACGCGACCCGAGCAGACCGCCGATCGCCGGGGCGGCGAAGGCGAGGCCGTACTGCCAGGGCGCGAACCCGAGCCGGCCGAGCATCAGGACGGCCAGCAGCGGCGAGGCGGCCATCACCAGGGCGTTGAACAAGGCGGTGTTGAGGAACAGCGGCCGCAGCGCCGCGTCGGCGAGGACGTACCGCCAGCCGTCGAGCAGGTCCCCGGCCCGCATGCGCGCGGCCTTCCGGCGCTCGGGCGGCGGCGGCTCGTGCCCGCCCATCGCGCGGATGCCCAGCGCCGAGAGCAGGTAGCTGACCGCGTCGGCCGCCACCGTGGCCACCGGACCGAGGAGCGCGACGACCGCGCCGCCCAGCGGCGGCCCGACGACCGTGGCCGTCCAGGCCGTGGACTCGAGCCGCGCCTGGGCGACCAGCAGGTCCTCCGCCGCCGACAGCGTCTTCAGGTACGCGCCGGAGGCGGCACGGAAGGCGATGTCGGCTGCCGCCACGACGACCGAGACCAGCAGGAGCTGGACGAAGCCGAGCACGCCGAGCGCGTACGCGGCGGGGATGGTCAGCAGCGCCGCGCACCGCACCAGGTCCATCCCGATCAGCACCGGCCGCTTGGGGCGGAACTCCACCCACGGGCCGAGCGGCACCGCCACGGCCGCGCCCACCGCGGAGCCCACGGCGGACAGGGCCGCGACCTGCGCCGGCCCGGCGCCCAGCACCCGGATCGCGATCAGGGGGAACGCGCCGAAGGCGAGCCAGGTACCGAGCGCACTCGCACCGTAGGCCCCCCAGAACCAACCGAACGCCGGCACGGACGCCTGCCCGCTCCTCGTGCCCACACCCCGCGCCCCCCCATCCGCCGTACAACCGGTCCGCGACCGGCAGCATCAAAGCGGGCGCCCGGCCCCGGCAGCAAACAACCGCAAGGCCGCCCCGCCACAACCAGTGGTTGTGTCCCTAGGCTGGCCCGCATGGACCTCGACACCGTCCGGACCTTCGTCGCCGCCGCCGACGCGGGGCAGTTCCAGGAGGCCGCCGCCGAGCTGGCGGTCACCCAGCAGGCCGTCTCCAAGCGCATCGCCGCACTGGAGCGCAGCCTCGGCGTGCGGCTGTTCACCCGCACGCCGCGCGGGGCCGAGCTCACCATCGACGGGCAGGCCTTCCTCCCCCATGCCCGGGAGCTGCTGCGCGCCGCCGAGCGCGCCGTCGCCTCCGTGCGCACCGGCAGCCGTCCCCTGCGCGTCGACATCATCGCCTCGCGCGGGGCGGCGTCGGGCCTGATGCGCGGCTTCCACCGCGCGCATCCCGGGATCGAGCTCGACGTGCTGATGCTGCTCGACATCGACGAGGCCGTCTCCGCCATCCGGTCCGGTGCGATCGACGCGTCCTTCCGCGCCGTCGCCGCACCCGGCCGGCCCCTCCCCCCGGACGTCGCGTCCGTCCGCGTGCTCGACGAGCCGCTCCAGCTCCTCACCGGCCCCGACCACGTGCTGGCGGGCGCCCGCTCGGTGCCCCTCGCCGGGCTCGCGGGGCACCGCATCTGGATGCCCGGGGTGGTCCCCGGCACCGAGTGGACCGCCTACTACGACGACCTGGTGGCCGAGTTCGGCCTCACCATCGAGGCGACCGGCCCCAACTTCGGCTCCGACGCCCTCCTCGACACCATCGCAGACACCCCGGCCCTGGGCACCTTCATGGGCGAACACACCAGGCTCGTCTGGCCCGCGGGGCACGGCCTGCGCCGCATCCCGGTGACCGATCCGACCCCCGTCTACCCGCACTCCCTCCTGTGGCACCGGGACAACCCCCACCCGGCGCTGACGACCCTCCGCACCCACCTCGCCGCCGCGGCGGCGGGCCACGGCGCTGCCGGGACCTGGACGCCGCACTGGGTCATCCCGCGCTGAGCGCCGCCGCCCGGTCGTCGCCGAGTCGGGGAACGCGCGCCCGTGGTCGCCACCCCGTCGCCGGACCGGGCTCGGGTCCGCAGGCGCGTTCGTGCGCGGGGACAGGACATCGCGTGCGTGCGGGTGCGGCTGTCCCCGGTGACCGCAGGCGCGGCGCCGGGCGCCACCCCGGCCGCCCTCGACGGCGCCGTCGTGCCGCCGGGCGCCCCGGGGGGTCGGGAGGCGTCCCGGAACGCCGGGCAGCTCCCGGACGCCCCCTCACGGCAGGGCCGCTTCCCGTTGAGGGACGCGCCGATCGCCCGACGGCACCAGGCGGGGTCGCCGGTGGACCCGCAGGCTCGCCCCCGGACCCCGCCGAGAGAAGCGTCCGGGCACGTACCCACGCGGTCAGCCCACGAGGGTGCGGTTCCGGCGCAGCGGGGACAGTAGCAAGGGCAGTACCAGGGCCTGCTTGATCCACGGCAGGTGCACTGCGTGATCGGCGCGGTGGCCCTGCGGCAGCGGCTGTGCCCGCCCGCGCTGCTGGGGCGGGTCACGGCGACGGTGCGCTTCGTGGTGTGGGGCGCCATGCCGGTGGGCGCCCTGGTCGGCGGCCTCCTCGGCGCCTGCCTCGGCGCACGGTCGGCCTTGTGGACCGGTGCGGTGGGCGAGTTGTGCGCCGGGCGGCAGGCGGGCCGCCGCCCGCGCCGGGCTTCGGGATCGGCCTGGACCTGGAGGCCGTGCCGCCGCCGCGCTGTCCGCTGGCCGGGATCGAGGAGGAGCTGGCCGCCGTGACGTCGCCTCCGGCGGACAGCGGGACGGCCGAGGCCGTGCTGAGCTGGTGGCGGACGGCGGTCCGGCCGCACTGGCCGCGGATCCGGGCCGTACTGGAGGCGGACATCGCCTACCGTACGCGGCAGTTGGCCGAGGACGGCATCGGGGAGGTGTTCTCCCGGCTGCACCCCTGCCTCGCCTGGACCGGTGACCGGCTCGTCTCGGCGGACCTGCCGGCGGACGAACCGGCCCTGGGCGGGACGGGAGTGACCCTGGTGCCCAGTGCCTTCGCCGACCGCTGCAGGCTCGTGGTCGGCCGGGGCCCGGTGCCGCCGTGCGTGATCTATCCCGGGCGGGGGGTGGGCACGTTGTGGGAGCGCCGCAACGGGCCGGGCCACGGCCTGACCCGGCTGCTCGGCAGCAGCCGGGCGGGCCTCCTCGCCGAGGTCGCCGCCCCTTCCACCACCACGCAGCTGGCCGCGCGCACGGGGCTCAGCCTCGGGGCGGTCTCCCAGCACCTCGCGGTGCTCCGCGCCGCGGGCCTCGTCACCGGCCACCGCTACGGCCGAGAGGTCCACTACGTGGCCGGCGACCTCGGCCGCGCCCTCCTCGGCGACGGCGCCCCGCCCCCGGCCTGATCGGCGTTCGACAGGCCCCGCGGTGCAGCGCGGCGCGTCAGGAAGGCTTCGCGGCCGTATAGGCCGTGACCGTCACCTTGTTGTCGCAGAGGGCGAAGAGACCGTCGTCGAGGGCGATCTGGTGCGCTCCGGCGCCCGGTACCCCCACGACGAGCGTGGGGTACGTGACGGGCGAGGCGCCGGAGACGCAGTAGCCGTCCGCCTCGCCCTGCACGTTGACGAAGGTGAGCTTGGTCCACGCCCGGGCCCCCGGGGCCAGGAGCACCGTGGCGGCCGACCCGCTGTGGGTGGTGGCGAGCGGAACGTTCTTGTCGGGCGAGCCGTTGCCCGCGCCGGCCACCGTCGGGAAGCCCTGGAGCGTGCAGGCGCCCTTCGACGTGTTGGCGACGGCGACGACGGCCGCGCCGGTTCCCGTGCCCGGCGGCCGGACGGCGGCCTGGCGGGCCTCCGTGACCTTGACCTCCTTGACCGTGCACGGCTTGGCCGCACCGCCGGGAGCGGTGGGGGAGACGGAAGCGGCGGGCTTCGCGTTCCCCGTGCCGCCGGAGCCACCGGAGGCGCTGCCCCCGCCGTTCGTCCCGCCTCCCGGAGTCGGCGGCTGGGCGGCCTGCGAAGGGGCGCCGGCGGCGCCGTCCTCGCCGGAGGGCGTGCAGCCCGCCGCAAGGGCGGTCACGGCAGCGGCCGCCACCAGTGCGGCCACGGTCCGACGGACACCGGCTGCGTACTGCATGGGGAACCTCCCGGGGCTCACGACCGGTCCTGCACCGGCCCGTACACGGACCGACACCGTGCCGCGCCGGGCGGGAGTTCCCACGGGCACCGCACTGTGCCGCTCCCGTGACACCGCAATGACATACCGGCCGGGAGGCTGCGGCTCACACCTGTACGGTCCCCGCCACCCACCGCAGCAGCGCCAGGAACGCCGCCACCGCGGGGGAGTGCGCCGGGCCGGGCGCCGTGGCCGCGTACACCGCGCGGCGCGGGGCGTCCTGCGGGTCCAGGGCGACGAGCACGATGTCGGGACGGGCCGAGGAAGCCGCGAGAGCGGGGACCAGGGTGACGCCCAGCCCGGCCGCCACGAACCCCTGCTTGGCGATCCAGTCCGCGGCCCGCAGGGTGGACCGGGGACGGAACCCGGGGGCCGTGCCCATCAGGGTCTCCTCCGGCCTGTCGCTGACCGCGATCCACTCCTCGTCGGCGAGCTCGGCCAGCCTCAGCAGGTCGCGCTGCGCCAGCCGGTGGCCGCGCGGCAGGGCCACGTACATCCGCTCGTCCAGCAGGTGGTGCAGCGCGCAGCCCTCCGGGAGCTGCCGCGGGGCGGTGCTCACCACCGCGAGGTCCAGCTCGCCGGCCGCCAGCAGGGCCAGCTGCCGCGCCGAACTGCCCTCCGTGCGCGACACGGTGACGGCCGGGTGCCGCTGCCGGAAGGCCGCCAGCGTACGGGGCAGCAGGTAGGCGTCGGCAGTGGAGAACCCCCCGATCCGCAGCCGGCCGCCCTCCAGCGTGCGCAGCGCGTCCAGCTCGGCCCGCGCCGTGCGCAGCCTGTCCGCGACCGCCTCCGCGTGCGGCAGCAGCACCCGGCCGGCCTCGGTCAACCGCACCCCGCGCGGCAGCCGGTCGAAGAGCCGCGCGTCCCACTCGTCCTCGAGGGACTGGATCTGCCGGGAGACGGCGGACTGCGTGTAGCCCAGGGCCTGCGCGGCGGCCGTGAAGGAGCCGTGGTGCGCCACGCATCGGAACACGTCGTACAGGTCATGCGGGATCGGCATGGCAGCCATGCTAGACACTCGCTTGTCGCATGGCCGGACCGCACCTAGGTTCGGGGCATGGAGAAGATCGCCTTCCTCGGCCTGGGGGCCATGGGCCTCCCGATGGCCCGTCAACTGCTGTCCGCCGCATACCCGTTGACCGTCTGGAACCGTACGCCCGACAAGGCACGGCCGCTCGTCGAGGCGGGTGCGGTGTACGCCGCCACCCCCGCGGAGGCCGTCCGCGAGGCCGACCTCGTCATCACCATGCTCGCCGACCCGGCGGCGCTGCGCGCCGTCGCCGCGGGGATGCTGCCTGCGCTGCGGCCCGGCACCCACTGGATCGACACCTCGACGGTCGGGCCCGACACCGTGCACGCGCTGGTGGAGCAGCTGCCGGAGGGGGTGGTGTTCACCGATGCGCCCGTCATGGGCAGTGTGGACCGGGCGGCGGCCGGGGAGCTGTGGGTGCTGGCCGGCGGGCCGCTTCCGCGGTCGGCGGCCAAGGTGCTGGAGCTGCTCGGCGACGTCACCGAGTGCGGCCCCGTTGGCTCGGCGGCCGCCCTGAAGCTGGTGCTGATCAACGCGGTGATCGGCGGGGTGGCCGTGGTCGCCGAGGCCCTTCGGTTGGGCCGGTCCCTCGGACTCCCCGAGGCGCTGGTGCGCGGTCAGCTGGAGAAGGGGCCGCTCGGCGGCGCGGTCGGCCGCGCGTACGCCGAGGGTGCCCACTTCCCGGTGGCGCTGGCGGCGAAGGACGTGGCCCTCGCCACCGCACACGCACCGCTGCCGGTCCTGGACGCGGTCCGCGCCGCCCTGACCGCACGCCCGGAGCTCGCGAACCGGGACCTGTCCTCGATCCGACCGTGAACCGGTGCGGTCCGCCCCCGCCTCCGCCCCGGCCGCGGGAGGCCTCACCCTTCCCGAAGACGCATGACCAGGTCCCGCGGCAGACCGTGGGTGTCGTGGAGGTGGTCGAAGTCCTCCTCGCCCAGCGGACCTCGGAAACGGGGTCGGGCCAACACCTGCCGGCCGCGGTCCAGAACCTCCGCTCCTCATCGAGCAGCATCCGGCGGACGTCAGCCGGATCGACGGCCTGCCGGAAGCGGTCCAGGGTGTGCTCGACCAACTCCTGCGGCAGGTCCCCCAGGCCGCGCGTCGGATCCTCGCGGGAGCCGTCGCCGAGCCGGCGGGAGTGCATCATCACGTGGTTCCACACCTCCACCCAGCGGTCGTCGCCCGTGGGCGTCGACCCGGGCGGGGGCGGGCCGTCGCCGCTCCACACGAAGATCTCCGAATCGGGGCCGCAGGGGCCCGTCGGTCCGCTGGACCACCAGTTGTCCTGCACCGTGGCCTCCACCGGCACGCCGCGGCAAATGGGGGGATGCGGCGATGGCCGCGCTCCTCGAAGTACTCGACGAAAGCGCGGATGACCTGCTCGGTCTGCATGGGGTGACTCCTTCGCGTCACAGCAAGGGAGGCACCGGAAAACGGGTGCGGCGCAGTCATCGGACCTGTGGCCGTTACGCACGGGCCCACCGCCGGCCGTTTCCGGTCGCCGGTGGGAAAGGAGGGAAGGTCAGGCGGCGGCAACCGGCGAGCTGGTCGCTCGCGCGGTCGCGATGGGGCTTCGGCCGGTGACGTTCATGGAACGACCGTAGCGCGCGGTCACCGGCGGCGCATGCGCAGTGCCCGGAGCACAGGTCACCGGCTGAGGACGTTCATCAGGATGATCGCCGCGTAGTTCGCGAAGATGACGGCGAGAACACCGATGATCATGAGCCAGGCCCGCGTCGATTCGTCCGGCTGCACGTGTCGCCTCCCGTCCGGGGCGTGCTGTCCCGCTCTCGGGGTCTTCTGCCATGGTGGCCCGGCTGCCGGCCGGGCACATCTCGGGAGCCGGCCTCCTCGGACCGGGTCACGCCGCGCCGGTACCCGGCTGCACCGGCGCACAGCGCGTCGAGGAATCGGCCCGCGTGCGGATTCCGGTGGAGGGTGGGGTGTACCGCGGGACCATCGCCGACGACGGGGGGCGCGAGCGGCTCGATACGGTGCCCGTCCTGCCGGAGGCGTCCCGGCAACCGGACAGCGACAACGGCCCGCCCTGAATCCCGACTTGCCATATTCCCGGAGCCCGGCTTCCGGGCGGACAGCCCCGTGCAGTATCCATGAAGACTCGTGAGGAATGCATCTGGGCAACCCCTGTTGAATCCCCGTAACGTTTCTCTTGTCAGCGAAACCCGAAACGGGAGGAAAACACCATGATCTCCACCGTCAAGGCCAACGTCGTCACCGCCGTCGTCCACAACCGCGCCGTCGTGCACAACCGTGCGGTCGTCCACAACCGCGCCGTCGTCCACAACCGCTCGGTCGCCAAGTGAAGTTGACCCACTGAGGTCTTGCTACCACGGTCCCGGATTCTCCCCGGGACCGTGGCACTTTTCATAAGGAGAGTCAGTTTCTATGGGGGCTGATATGCCGGCGGACGACACCGCTTTGGAACTCGTGGACGCAGAGATATACGACCTCGAGCAGGACCTGTGCTTCCTCGCCACCGCCAACGGCGGGCAGTTCTACATTTCCGCCCCCCCATCCGAGTTCCGCGCATGGCTGGCGCTCTGCGACGGGACCAGGTCCCGAAGCGAACTGCTGGCGGGCATGGCCCCCGAATACGCCGAGGTGCTCGACGTCCTGCGGCAGGACGGCTGCCTGCGTCCGGCCGCGGCCGCCCTCGACGCCGAGCGGGCGGCACGCGTGGCACGCACCACCGTCCTCATCACCGGCACGCCCGAACTCACCGCCCCGCTCACCCACGCACTGAGCGCCACCGGCTACGCACACGTCGGGGCGGCCCCGCAGGACCTGTCCGCCGTCGATGCCGGCGCCGCACGCGACACCGTGCTCGTCGCCGCCTACGCGTACCCCGCCCACGCCGAACTGAGCCGGATCGACGCGCAGTGCGCCCGGCTCGGCCTGCGCTGGCTGCCGCTGCGCCACGAACGCGGCCGGGCCGTCCTCGGCCCCGCCATCACCCCCGGCGCCACCGCCGATTTCGCGGACGTCCTGGACCGCAGGCTCACCGCGGCACACGACCCCCGCATCATCGAGGCCGAGCGCCGCGCGCCCCAGCCGGACGGCCACCGGCTGCGCGACGGCGACCTCCGCTGGAGCGCGGCCCAGCTGGCCGCCTACCTGGAGCGCTGGGTCACGGGCGAGGCCCCCGTGAACGAGGTCGAGCTCGATCCGCGCCGGCTCGACCGGATCGAGCGCACCATCCTGCCGGTGCCCACCCGGCCGCGTCCCGTGGTGCGCGGCAACCCGGAGGCGGACCTGCTCGTCGACGACCAGGTCGGTGTGGTCACCGGCGTCCAGGAGCTGGCCCCGCTGCCGGGCATGCCGGCGCAGCTGCGGGTGTGCGCCGTGGACGTCGCCGACATGCGGCGCGTCGCGGACTGGCCCAACGACCGGCAGGCGTTCGGCACGTCCTGGTCCGATTTCGACGCCGCCCGCCGCAGCGCCGTCGGCGAGGCCGTCGAGCGCTACTGCGGCAGCCGGCTGCCCGAGGACCGGCTCCGCTTCGGCAGCCACGCCCAGCTGCGCCGGGCCGGAGTGCCCGCGCTCGACCCCCGCCGGCTGCACCTGTACTCCCAGCGGCAGTACCGCAGCGAGGGCTTCCCCTTCGCGCCGCTGACGGTGGACGCGGAATGCGCCTGGGTGGAGGGCCGCTCGTGGACGACCGGCGAGCCGGTGTGGGTGCCCGCCTTCCTGGTCGCCCACGGGGAGCACGACCCGGTCGCCTACTCCGACCCGCTCGTGGCCGGCGTGGCCTGCGGCGTCAGCGAGGAGCACGCCGTCACCTCGGGACTCGAAGAGGTGATCGAGCGCGACACCACCATGCTGTGGTGGGCCAACGCCGCCCGCCTTCCGCAGCTGCCGCTGACCGACCGGATCCGCGACCTGGTCGCCGACAGCGCGGACGCGTACGACATCACCCTGATCCACCTGGACAACGAGTTCGACGTCCCGGTGCTCGGCGCGGTCGTGCGCGACCGCACCGCCGGCTGGCTCGGCATCGGCTTCGCCACCCGCCCCGACCCGCAGGAGGCGGCGGAGAAGGCCCTCGCCGAGGGCTTCACCCTGCACCACACCTGCCGCTTCCTCGACGACGACAAGGCGTTGGCGGAGGGCCGGGCGGACCTTCCGCACCTGGGTAACCTCAAGCCGTACCGGGCCGACCGGCGCTACCTCGACTCCTACCGGCCCGACTTCGGCGACGTCCGGGACCTGCTGTGCCAGCAGCAGGTCCACCTGGACCCGCGGGCGGGGGAGCGGGTCGCGCCCTGGGTGCTGGACCTGCCCACCCGCCCCTGGGACGGTCTGCCCGGCCTCCCCCGGCGCAGCCTCGACGCGTACCGCGAACGGGTCGAGGCCCGCGGCTTCGAGGTGATCAGCGTCGACCTGACGACCTGCGACGCCGAAGCGGCCGGGTTCAGCGCCGCCCACACGATCGTGCCCGGCCTCGTGTCCAACTTCCCCGCAGGCATGCCCATGTGGGGCGACGGCAGGATCGGCCGTGCGGGCGTCCGGCTCGGCTGGCGGTCACAGCCGCTGTCCGAGGAGGAGTTCAACGTCTTCCCCCTACCCCACGCGTGAGGGACACCGATTGCGATGGCTGTCATCGACACACTCGGCCTGCCGAACACCAAAGGCCGCAGGCCACTGATCGTCGCGCAGGTCGTCGACGCCCTGGGCACCGGGCTCTTCCTCCCCTTCGCCGTCGTGTACTTCCACGCGGCCAAGGGGATCCCCCTGACCACGGTCGGCCTCATGCTGTCCGCCGGCGCGCTGCTCTCGCTGCCCGCGGGACCGCTGGGGGGCCGGCTGATCGACCGGATCGGGCCGCGGCGCGTGCTGGTCGCGAGCAACCTGATCCGCGTGCTGACCTTCACCGCGTACGTGTTCACCGACACCCCCTGGCAGCTGGTCCTGCTGGTCACGGCCACCATGTGGGGTGACAGCCTGTTCCGGCCCGCGGTCTTCGCGCTGGTGGCGCAGGTGGCCGACGACGGGCACCGGGCGCGCTGGTACGCGATGGACAGGTCCCTGCGCAACGCCGGGATAGGCGCCGGCGGCCTGCTGGGCAGCACCCTCGTGGGCTGGGGCGGCACCTCGGGCTACACGGCCGTGGTGGCGCTGAACGCCGTGTCGTTTCTCCTCGCGGCCGGGCTCGTCGGGACCTGGCGCCGCAGCGCCGTCCCGCGCGCGGCCGGCGCCGGCGCCGGCCCGGCCGCCGGGACGGCCCCGGCCGGGGACGCGGCGGACCGGCAGGCCGGCGGGTACCGGGAGGTGCTCGCCGACCGGCCGTTCCTCGGCGTCCTCGCCACCGTCTGGGTGTTCGCCCTGTGCGACCTGGCGCTGACGGTGCTGCTCAGCGCGTACGTGATCGAGGCGCGCGGGCTGCCGGCGTGGCAGCCGGGCATGCTGTTCGCCATCAACACCGTCATGGTGGTGCTGGCGCAGACCGCGCTGGCGAGGGCGGTCGAGCGGTACCGGCGGCCGGGAGTGCTCCAGGTGGCGGCCGTCCTGTGGATGGTGTCCTTCGTCGTGATCGCGGCGGTGCCCGGCGACCACGTCGCACTGGCCTTCGGGGGGCTCGTGCTGGGCATGGTCGTCTTCACCGTCGCCGAGCTGCTCCAGGCACCCACCAGCAGTGCCCTGATCGTGGGGATGGCCGCAGGACACCTGCGCGGCCGGTACCTTGGCATGGAGGAGCTGATGTGGAGCCTGGCCAAGGTGCTGGCGCCGACGGTGTTCACCTGGCTGCTGGCGCGCGGAGCGGGCCTGCCCTGGCTCGTGCTGTGCCTGTGCTGCCTCGTGGCGGTGGTGCTCCTCCAGCGGCTCCACCGCGTGCTGCCCGCGCACGTCCAGCGCGAGACCGTCGATGCCTGAGCTCGTCCGGGAGGTCCACCGCCCCCAGGAGTTCCGCGACGTCTACCACCGGGTCTACCGCGAGCCGCCGTACCGCGAGGACGCGGCGGCCGCGGACGGCTTCGCCCGGCAGCTGGCCGACCACGCGGCGCTGCCGGGCTTCTGCGCGACCACCGTCCTGGACGGCGGCGTGCTCGGCGGGTTCGCCTACGGTGTGCGCCGCGAGGAGGGATGGTGGCATCCGCGCGCGGCCGCGCCCGCACCCCCGTGGCTGCGCGGGCCGCTGTTCTACGTCTACGAGCTCGCGGTGGTACGGGAGTTGCGCGGCCGCGGGTACGGGCGCGAGCTGCTGGACCTGCTGCTGGCCGACCGCACCGAGCCGTTCGCCGTACTCGCCGCGTCGAACAGGGCGTCGGCGCGCGAGCTGTACCGGCGGTGGGGCTGGACGGAGGTCGGCGAACTGAAGGGCCCGCCGCACGGTGTGGACCTCCTCGCACTCCCCTTGACGCCGCTGCCGTGACCGGAGGCGCCGCCGCACCGGTGTACCGGTGCGGCGGCGCAGCCGTGCCCGGATTCCGCGCCGCCGGCCGTGCCCGGGTTCCCGACGGGCCCGGCAGGCCGCGCAGGCCTTCCCGCCGATTCCCGAGGCGCTCCGGGAACCGGTCGGGAACGCTCCGGGAGCGGGCCGTACCAGACTCGCTGCTGCCGGTGTCCGCTTCGTGGGTCGCGAGCACGATCTGACAGAGGCAGCGCAGGGTTCGACGAACGAAGTGCGTCCGCATGCAAGGGTGTCCGGTATGCGGCGCCCGCTGCCTGCTGACCGCACGGGGGCGCTGCGCGCACGCTGTCGCTGCTTCGTCTCAATTCATAGGGGAATCGAATGAGCGTCGATGTGATGGTTTACGATGGCCTCGCCCTGTCCCGATATGCGCTCACGGCATTACTGGAAGGGCGCCCGGATATCAGCGTCGTGGGCTCGGCGGACAACATATATGCCGCACTCGAATTCGCCGAGCTGAATCGACCCGACGTCGTGATCGTCAGTTTCGACGGCAGGGACGAGGAAACGGTCGACGTCGCCGAGAAGATCGCCATTCTTCCGGACGTCCGCACGTTGCTGGTCGCCACCGCATGCGTCCGGCCGGTCGTCCGCAGGGTCTTCGGCGGGGGGATCGACGGAATGGTGCGGCGCAGCGTTCCGCCGCAGCGCCTTTTCGAGGCCGTCCACCTGGTGCACCGCGGCGAGCGGGCCTTCGACGCCGAGCTGGCCGTCGCAGCCGTCTCCAACGGCGACTGCCCGCTGACCCCCCGGCAGCTGTCCGTGCTCGAGCACGTCGACCGCGGCGACACGATGGAGGAGATCGCCGCACGGCTGTCCCTGTCCGAGGGGACGGTGCGCAACTACATTTCGACCATCGTGGCGAATACGGGTGCGCGCAACCGCATCGATGCGCTGCGCATCGCCCGCAAAAACGAATGGATCTGACGCGCTTCCCGGGCCGGGTGGTGTGCCGTATGCGGTGCGCACGGCCGTGGACGCGCAATGAATCTGTTGCGGCCCGGCCTCGGCTGCTAATGTCCGACTGATATTGCAGACGCATCGGTACAAGGACGGCTCCCATGCCCGATTCCAGCAATTCCACCCCTTCCGCGGGCGGTCGGCTGCCCCGCCAGGTGGCCGACACCCACGTGGACGCCCTCGTCGAACTCGACCCGATCGCCGGCACCTTCCTCGGCGTCGCCGGGAGTCACGACCGCCTCCCCGACTTATCGCCGGAGGGCCGGGAAGCGGTCGCCGACCTCGCCCGTACGACCCTGCGGCAGCTCGACGCGGCAGAGGCCGCCCCCGGTGCGGACGACACCGGAGAGCGCCGCTGCGCCCGGCTGCTGCGCGAGCGGCTCACCGCCGAGCTCGCCGTCGACGAGGCGGGCGAGGGCCTGCGGCACGTCGCCAACCTGGGCTCACCGCTGCACCAGATCCGTGATGCCCTCACCCTCACCCCCACGGACACCGACGAGGACTGGGCGGCGGTCGCGCGCCGGCTGCGCGCCCTGCCGGACGCCCTGGCGGGCTACCGGGCCTCCCTGAAGGCCGGCCTCGCCCGCGAGCTGCCCGCGGGCCCGCGGCAGGTCTCGGCCGTCGTGGGCCAGTTGACCGAGTGGATCGGCACCGACCGCAGCTGGTTCGCGGAGTTCACCGACCCCGGTCCCGAGCCGCTGCGCGGCGAGCTGACCGCGGCCGCCGCCACGGCCACCGGAGCCCTGGCGGAACTGCGCGACTGGCTCCGTGACACCTATGCCCCGGCCGTCGAGGGCGCACCGGACGTGGTCGGCCGTGAGCGCTACGTCCGCCTCGCCCGCTACCACAACGGCACCGATCTCGACCTGGACGAGGCCTACGCCTACGGCTGGGACGAGTTCCACCGCCTGCTCGCCGAGATGCGCACCGAGGCCGAACGGGTCCTGCCGGGCGCCGGCACCCCTTGGGAGGCGCTGGCGTGGTGCGACCGGCACGGCGAGGCCGTCGAGGGGGTGGAAGAGACCCGGCAGTGGCTCCAGAAGCTGATGGACGACACCATCGACACCCTGGACGGCACGCACTTCGAACTGGCCGAGCGCGTACGCCGGGTCGAGTCCCGCATCGCCCCCCGGGGCAGTGCCGCCGCGCCCTACTACACCGAGCCGTCACTGGACTTCTCCCGGCCCGGACGCACCTGGCTCCCGACGATGGGGCAGACCCGCTTCCCCGTCTACGACCTCGTCACCACCTGGTACCACGAGGGCGTGCCCGGCCACCACCTGCAGCTCGCCCAGTGGGCGCACGTCGCCGGCGACCTCTCCCGCTACCAGACCACCGTCGGCGTCGTCGGCGCCAATGCCGAGGGCTGGGCGCTGTACGCCGAGCGCCTGATGGACGAACTGGGCTTCCTGACCGAGCCCGAACGGCGGCTGGGCTACCTGGACGCGCAGATGATGCGGGCCGTCCGCGTCATCATCGACATCGGAATGCACCTCGAGCTGGAGATCCCGAAGGACTCCCCCTTCCACGCGGGCGAGCCCTGGACGCCCGGGCTGGCCCAGGAGTTCCTCGCCCGCCACACCAGCCGGCCGGCCGACTACGTCGAGAGCGAGATCACCCGCTACCTCGGCATGGCGGGCCAGGCCATCGGCTACAAGCTCGGCGAACGGGTCTGGCTCGCGGGCCGGGAGGCGGCCCGGGCGCGGCACGGCGCGGGCTTCGACCTCAAGGCCTGGCACATGGCCGCGCTGTCGCAGGGCTCGCTCGGCCTGGACGACCTGCTGGCCGAGATATCGGCGCTCTGAGCACGCCGGCGGCACCGCCGTACCCCGCAACCGCCCGCGCCCGCCGCGGGGCGGGCCGGGCGGGGTACGGCGGTGCCTCCGCATCCGCATCCGCATCCCCATCCGCATCCGCATCCGCGGTCGGTCACCGCATGCTGCGGAGCTCCAGCACGTAGGCCGCGGTGATCGCGACGGCACGGTCCTCGTCCCGGGACAGCTCGGCGAGTACGCGGAAGGCCGCACGGCCGGGGATGTCCGCGAGGGCCTGCGCCAGCCGCTGCCGGGCGGACGGTCCGGCGCCGCCGGTGCCTCCGGTGCCTCCGCTGCCGAGGCGGTCGACCAGCCCGGCGACGATGCCGTCCGCGAGCGCGGGGTCGCCCGCCAGCGCGCCGAGGGCCTCGGCCGCGTCGACGTCGTTCGCCCCGTCGGCGATCATGTCGGTGAGCGTCGGGACCGCCTCGGCCGCCCCGCGCACCCCGAGCGCCAGAGCCGCACACCTGCGGACCGCGAGATCGGCGTCCGCGAGAGCGCTGCGCAGCAGCGCGGTCGCCTCCGCGTCCGGGATCTCCGCAACGGCCTGCACGGCGCGCCTGCGCACCTCGGCCGCCGGCGACCCCAGTCCCTGCGCCAGCGGAGCCAGTGCGGCACCGCCCCCCGCCTGGGCCAGCGCCCAGCGGAGGGCGCCGGCGACGATCGGATCCGACTCGCCCAACGCCGCCTCCACCAGCGCTCCCACCGGCACCGCGCCCCCCTCGGCCGCCGACAGCGCCGCACGCTGCCGCCTCTCGGCGCTCTGCGATCCCAGGGCGTGCAGCAGCGCCACGCTGCGCAGGACGTCCTCCCAGCCGGCCGGTTCCGCGGCACCGATCCGCTCCAGCCGCGTCAGCAGCTCCGTCTCGGCTGCGATGCGTTCCCGTGTCCGGCCCACCAGGGTCTCGATGAGCCCGGACGGGGTGAAGCCGGGATCGTCCAGCGCCCGTGCGACGTCGCGCAGCGGCAGCCCCAGGGACCGCAGGCTCTCGATGTGGAAGATCCGCCGGAGGTCCTCGTCGGAGTACTCGCGATAGCCCGCGCCGGTACGCTCCGCCGGCCGCAGCAGGCCCAGCGACTCGTAGTGGCGCAGCATGCGGGCGCTCACCCCGGACCGCCGCGCCACATCACCGATCAACACGTCAGGTCACTCCTCCCGGGCGGTCGCGCCCAGGACCATGATCCGCTTGGCCTCCTCGACGGCATACCCGAACCCGGCATCGGGATCACGCACCAGCCGTTCCGTGGCGATCGCGTGCCGGCGCACCCCGGGGTCCGCGCCCGTCATCGCGTCACGCAGCACCGGCATGACCGCCTCACCCAGCGCGACCAGCGCCCGGCTCAGGCTCAACTGCGTCTCGTGCCCGCCGCGGCCGAGCTGCGTCGCCAGCACCGCGGCCAAGCCGGCCCTGCCGCCCTCGGGCACCAGGACGACCGCGGCCCGCCAGGCGCTGCGCGCCACGTCCTCGTCGGCGTCGGTCAGCAGGTCCCGCGTGATCGCCGGCCACGCCCGGCAGTCCCCGACCTTCGACAGCGTGTGCAGGGCCTGACTGCGTGCCTGCCCGCGCTCCGAGGCCAGCGCCTCGACCAGCTTCGGCACCGTCACCGAAGGGGGGAGGCGCGTCAGCGCCCACGTCAGCATGTCCCGGACGTGGAAGTCGGGCTCGATCGCGCACCGCTCGATCAGCGCGTCGACGCAGCCGGGGTCCGCGGCCGAGCCGATGGCCAGGGCCGCCCCCAGCCGCACCGACGAACTGCTGCCCGCCAACCCCCGCAGAGCCCGCACCGTTTCCGTTTCCGTCTCCTGTGCCCCAATGATCACCGGGACCACCTCCTCGGCAGCAGTGAAGGCCTTGCCACCGTGTCAAGGTCAAGCCGCAGGGGCCGCACCGTGGACGTGCCTTGCACAGTGCGGACAAGGAGTCCTCCCCCGTGAGGGGGAGGCCTTTTCCCCGCGCGGGGGAGCCGCGGCACCTGTCGGCCGAGGTTGTCTGGAGGCATGAACAAGACGATGAAGCGCCTGCTCATGGTCGTGGTCTCCGCGGTGCTGGCGGCGACGGGCGTGTCCGCCCCCGCCGTGGCCCAGCCGGCCGGCACGGGGGCTGACGGGGACATCCGGGCCAGGATCGCGGCGGTCCCCGGGATGCGGCTGCTCGGCGAGCGGCCGGGCGCCCCGGGTCAGACCGTGCTCGACCTGGCGTTCCGCCAGCCCGCCGACCACCGCCATCCCGGCCGCGGATCCTTCGAGCAGCGCATGACGCTGGTGCACAGGTCCGTGGAGAAGCCGATGGTGCTGTACTCCAGCGGATACGACCTGGGGTCGTCACCGCAGCGCCTGTCCGAGCCGGCCGAGCTGTTGGACGCCAACCAGATCACCACCGAGCAGCGGTTCTTCGGGACGTCGCGGCCCGAGGGGGCCGACTGGTCCACGCTCACCATCCGGCAGGCGGCCGCCGACCACCACCGGTTGATCACCGCGCTCAAGCAGCTGTACCGCGGCTCGTGGATATCGACCGGAGGCAGCAAGGGCGGGATGGCGGCCGTCTACCACCGGCGCTTCTATCCGACCGACGTGGCCGGCACGGTGGCCTACGGCGCGCCCGACAACACCGACGACCAGGACGACAGCGCGTACGACGCCCGACTGGAACAGCTCGGCACGGCCGCATGCCGAGACGCCCTGAAGTCGGCCCAGCGGCAGGCACTGGTACGCCGTGAGGCGATGACGCAGCGGTACGAGCGGTGGGCGGCCGAGGCGAAGGCCACCTTCCGGACCATCGGCAGCGCGGACCGTGCCTTCGAACTCGCCGTGCTGCGCCTGCCGATGATGTTCTGGATGCACCAGCCCGAAGGCAGCTGCGCGGCGGTTCCCCCGGCCGACGCGACGGACGACGCGCTCTACGCCTGGGTGGCCGAAGTGACCCAGCTACCCGTCTACACCGACCAGACGCTCCAGGCGTTCACCCCGTACTTCCACCAGCTCGGCACACAGCTCGGGTACGCGCACTTCGCCGCCCCGCACCTGGCAGACCTGCTGCGTCACCCCGGCGTCCAGGACGTCCGGTCCTACGTGCCGCGGGAGATCCCGCTGCGGTTCCAGGCCGGCGCGATGGCGGACATCGACCGCTGGGTGCGGCTCCACGGCACCTCCTTGATGTTCGTCAACGGCGAGAACGACATAGCAGTCGCGGAACCCTTCCGGCTCGGGAAGGGCACGCGGGACTCCTTCGCGTTCGAGGTTCCCGAGGGCAACCACCACGTATCCATCGGCGGTCTGCGTCCGGCCGACGGCGAACGGGCCAGGGCCGCCTTGCGCCGGTGGGCGGGAGAGCGGGTGGGCGCGGATGCGGGGGCTGGTGATCGATTGCTATAGCGTGCCCACGTCAATTGGACGACGTGCCTGATCGTTGAAGGATTCCCGTATGACCTATCCGCCGCAGCAGGGCCCCGGCCCGTACGGCCAGCCCGGCCCGTACGCACAGCAGCCGCAGGGGTACCCGCCCCAGCCCGGGTACGCGTATCCGCCGCAGCACGCCCAGCCGCCCTACGGCGGAGCGCCGCAGCAGCAGACGTACCCGCCCCAGCCGCACCTGCAGATGCAGCCGCCGCCCCAGCAGCAGTGGTCCGCACCTCCGGCCCCGCCGGCCCGCAGCGGGGGCATCGGCATCATGAAGATCCTCAAGGGCATCGGCGTCGTCGTCGTCCTCATCGCGTGCGCGGTGGGGTACTTCCTGAGCCAGGACGACGCGGACCACGCGGAGGTCGGGGACTGCCTGAAGAACAACGGGACCACCGCGGCGAGCCTGGACCTCCAGGTGGTCGACTGCGGTACGGCGGGCGCTGCCTACAAGGTGGTCGAGGTGATATCCGGAACGCTGGACACGCACCGCTGCGAGGGCAAGTCGGACCTGGGCTACTACGAGCAGACCAGGGGCTCCCGGCGCAGGTCGGGCAAGCAGTTCGTGCTCTGCCTCAACGAGGTCAAGAAGTAGCCGTCCGGCTCGGCAGGGGCCGGGGCTTCGCCGGGCGACCGGCGAAGCCCCGAGCGTGGTCACGGAGCCGGGTGGGGCGTCTGCCACGACGCCATCTGCTCCCGGAACTTCGGGCAGGTGACGATGTCCTCCTCGCCGCACTTCAGGGCATGCGTCAGGAGCTGATGGGCGTGGTCGAGGTCGACCATGCGCTGCTCGATCTCTGTGATCTTGGCGCGGATCATCGCCTCTCTGCGTGGCTGCTCCCGCTGGAACTCGCCGATCTCGACCAGGGTCAGCCCGGCCTGCTGGCAGGTGCGGAGCACCGTGATGCGCTCGGCGGCCTCCGGCGGATAGCGCCGCTGCCCGCTCACCCGCTCCGGCGTCGGCAGCAGGCCGTGGCGCTCCCAGTACCGGATGGCCGAGGCGGGCACTCCGGTGATCTCGGCGAGTCGGCCGATCGTCATGCGCACCTTTGGCCCCTCCTGCTCCTCGTCGGTTCCCGGCATTTGACTTGAACCTTAGTTCAAGTTGAAGAGTGGTCGGCACGTGGGCAGCGGCGAACGAGCGCCGCTGACAGCACCTTTGGAGATGCCGCCATGAGCGATGCAGTCGTACGGAAAGACCGGGCCGACCAACTGGTGAAGGCCGCGGAGAGCCTCTTCGCAGCCGGCGTGATGTCCCACTCCGGGCACGCCAACCTCAGCGTCAGGCTCGACGGCGAGCGCCTTCTGCTGACGCCCGGGTTCGTCCGCGGCCTGCGGCCCGAAGAGCTGGCGACCGTCGGCTTCGACGGGCAGGTCCTCGAAGGCGAGCTGCAGTCGGTCAGCGCCGAGATCATCGCGATGCACACCGCCGTGTACAGGGCCCGCCCCCACGTGGGCGCGATCATCCACACGCACTCGCCCTCCGCGACCGCCTTCGCCGTGGCGCACCGCCCGCTGCCCTGCCGCACCGAGCCGATGCTGCGCTTCGGGCAGGCCGAGGACGTCCCCGTGGTCCCCTGGGGGCCCCGCGGGTCGGACGTGTCGGTGCGCGGTATCGCCGAGGTGCTGGAACGGCGCCCGACGACGGCCGCGGTCCTCCTGGCCAACCACGGCCTCCTGGTGTTCGGCCCGGATGCGGCGGCCACCGCCCATCTGGTGGTGGCGATCGAGGAGAGCGCCGAAGCCGAGATCGCCGCCGCGGCGATCGGCGGGGCCGTGGACTTCCCCCCGGGCGCGCAGGAGGCCGTGCGCGCCGCGATCGCGCGGGCCGCGTCATGACGGACGACACCCTCGCCTCCCGTACGCAGGCCGTACGCGACCGGTACCGCTCCACCCTCGGCGCCGTTCCCGGCGGGGTGCAGCAGCGGCTGCGCCTGGCCGCGGAGTTCGGCCGGCTGCCGACGGAGGAGGCGCTGGCGGAGCTGCGCCACATCGTGCTCACCGACAATCCGCTGGGAGGGCGCGTGCAGCAGCTCGTCCACTTCGGGCAGCTGCTGGCCCTGGGCCGGGAACACCCCGCCCGTATCCACGCCCGGGGAGCACTCCACGCCGGAGCCGGCATCGCCGACCTCATCGGCGTCGCCGAGACCGCCCTCATCACCGCGGGCGTGCCGGCGTACGCACTCGGCACCGAGATCATCGCCGAGTTCCTGCCGCCCCAGGACGACGCCGAGGAGCGGGCGCCCGATCACGCGGGCGGCCGGGTCCGCCTCTGAGACGGAAGTCCCCGGCGAAGGGCAGGGCCGTCACCGCGGCACGGGCGCGGTGACGGCCCCCGGTGCAAGGGTCAGGTCAGCCCATGGAGTCGGCGAGCAGTGCGCCGACCAGATCGGCGAAGGCCTCCGGCGTGAGGACCTCGACGCCCAGCTCCGCGGCCTTGACCGCCTTCGAGCTCGGCTTGCCGTTGGCGGACGGTGCAGCGACCAGGATCGACGTCCTGGAGTTGACGCTGCTGCCCGCGCGCCCGCCGGCCTTCGCGATGAGCCCGTTCATCCCGGTCCGCCCGAGCCCCTCCAGCGGCCCCGTCATCTTGCCCGTCACCACGACGATTTTCCCGTCCAGCGGTCCCGGGCCCTGCGCGCCCGCCGGCTCCTCGGGCTCGGCCGTGTTGACGCCCGCCGCGATCAGCTTGTCGATGACCGGGCCCAGGGCCGCCACCTGCTCGACGATGACCGGCGCCTTCTCCGGACCGATCCCCTCCACGTCCTGCAGGGCGGCCGCATCGGCCTCCCGTATCGCCTGCATCGTGCCGAAGTGCCGGGCGATGCGCCGGGACATGCTGCGCCCGGTCCCCAGCACCCCCAGGGCGCAGAACATCCGGCTGAGGGGCCGGGACTTCGCGGCCTCGATCTGCTCGGCCAGCCTGGCACCCCGCTTGGCGCTGCCGGACGCGGCGGTGAGCTGCTCGACGGTGAGCGTGAACAGGTCGGCGACGTCGGTGACGGCTCCGGATTCGACCAGCGCCGCCACGTACGTCCTGCCGAGGCCGTCGATGTCGAGCATCTCGCGCCCGGCGGCGTACTCGATCAGCGCCGGGAGGGCGCACGAGGTGCCCTTCGCGCAGCGCCACCGCTCCTGGGCCCTGTCGATGTCTCCGCCGCAGCGCGGGCACGCCTCCGGCAGCGGTACCGGCTCCGCCCCGGCGGGCCGCAGCCCGACCACGGCCGCCCGGACGCGCGGGATGATGTCGCCCGCCTTGTACACCGTCACGGTGTCGCCGAGATGGAGGTCGCGACGGCGGATGTCGGCGGGATTGTGCAGGGTGGCCCGCGTGACGGTGGAGCCGTCGATCTCCACGGGCCTGAGGACCGCCGTCGGGGCCAGCACACCCGTACGGCCCACCTCCCACACGACGTCCTCCAGCACCGTCTGCCGCTCGACCGCGGGCAACTTGACCGCGATCGCCCAGTACGGGAACCGGCTGCCGAAGCCGACCGCTGCCTGCTCGGCCGCATCGTCGAGCTTGACCACCACCCCGTCGATGCCGACGGGCAGCTGCGCACGCAGGGCGGCGATCGCATCGACCCCCTCCTGCGCCCCGGCCAGATCGGCGACGACGCGGAGACCGGCCGCGGAGGCCGCCGTCGTCTGCACACCGGCCGCGGCCACGGCGGCGAGGGCCTCGGCATGCGTGGCACCGGCCGGCAGGAACGCTTCGCCGTCCAGTTCCACCGCACCGTACGCCCAGAAGGTCATCTGCAGCCGGTACGGCCGGTCCTTCGCCCGCAGCGTGCCCGCCGTCCCGTTGCGCGGATTCGCGAAGAGGGGTGCGCCGTGGGCGGCCCGTACCGTGTTCGCCGCCTCGAACTGCGCCTGGGTGAAGGCGACCTCTCCCCGGACCTCGACCGTGGCCGGCACGGCGAGCTGCTCGGGCAGGCCGTCGACCTGGCCGATGACATGGCTGACGTCCTCGCCGTGGCTGCCGTCGCCGCGGGTGATGACCTGTACGAGGCGACCCCCGCGGTAGCGGGCGGCCACGGCCGCGCCGTCGATCTTGGGCTCGACCGTGAACCCGCCCTCCGGGGCACGGCCCAGGCGCCGCCGGACGGACGCCCCCCACGCCAGCAGCCCCTCGGCGTCGAAGACGTTGTCCAGGCTCAGCAGGCGCGTGGTGTGCGCCGTGTCGCCGGCCGGCGCCGCACCGTCGGCGACCAGACCGGTCGGGGTGTCCTCGCCGACCTCGCCGGGATTCTCCTGCTCCCAGGCGAGGACGGCCAGTCTGAGCCGGTCGTAGGAGGCGTCGTCCAGGTCGCTGTCGCCGTCGCCGTAGTACGCCAGAGATGCCTCGCGCAGGCGCCGCAGCGCGGCCTCGTACCCGGCGCGGTCGGACAGGCTGAACAGCGCCTCATCGGCGGTGGAAATCGTCATGCAGCGATCTTCTCGCGGACCACTGACAACGGCGCCGGCGCTCCGGGGCCACCGCTCGGCACCGGCCCCGCTGAACCGTGTACACAGCCCGGTCGGCGGACTGGCATTCTGCTCCTGAGCCGGATCGAGGGGGGGAAGCACGGCGGGCCGAAGGGCCCGGCGGGCGCCCGCGGTCCGCGACCACGCTACTTCTCAGGAGGAGCCAGGTGAGTGTGAGTGGGCTGCGCGCGGGGGACCCGGAGCGGATCGGCGGGTTCACGCTCGTCGGCCGGCTGGGCGCAGGGGGCATGGGGGTCGTCTACCTGGCACGGGGAACGGACGGCCGCCTGGTGGCCCTCAAGCGGCTCCGCGAGGAACTCGCCGCCGACTCCGAGTTCCGGGCGCGCTTCCGCCGTGAGGCGGCGGCGCTGCTGCGCCTCCAAGGTGCCTGCACGGTGGCCGTGTTGGCGGTCGACGTCGAGGCGAGCACCCCGTTCGTCGTCATGGAGTACGTCCAGGGCCCGACCCTGGCGGAGCACGTCGGCCGGCACGGACCGCTGCGCGGCGACATGGCGCACGGCTTCGCCTTCGGGCTCGCCGAGGCGCTCGTGGCGATCCACCGGGCGGGGATCGTGCACCGCGATCTCAAGCCCGGCAACGTCCTGCTGTCGGGCGACGGCCCGAAGGTCATCGACTTCGGTATCGCGCAGGCCGCCGACGGGACGGCGCTGACCCGCACCGGCGTCGCCGTCGGCACCGTGGGCTACATGGCCCCGGAACAGGTCCGCGGACAGGCCGGACCCCCGGCCGACGTGTTCGCCTGGGCGATGACCGTCGCCTACGCCACCACCGGCCGGCCGCCCTTCGGCACCGGACCGTCCGAAGCGGTGCTCTACCGGGTGCTGCACGACGAACCCGATCTCGACGGGGTGCCCGCCCGTCTGAAGCCACTGCTGACGTCGGCCCTGGCCAAATCACCCGAGCGGCGGCCCGATCCGGGCCACCTGCTCCGCGAACTGGCCGGCGCCCCGCACCCGGGAACGGCCACCGACCTCGACGCCGTGGGCACCGTGCTCGCCACGGCGTGGCAGATGCCCGTCAAGGACGGACCGCCGGCGTCACGGCTGAGGCAGCGCGCCACCCAGGCGGCCGCCGCGGCGGCGGTGGTGCTCGTGCTCTCGACCGCGGGCGTCCTCTGGGCGGCGCTGGACGGCCACGGACGCTCGACGGCCTCCGGGGCCGCCGGTGCGACCGTGACTCCGGGCCGGCCGGCGAGCACGGCCCCCACCTCGCCCCCGACGAGATCAGCACCCCCCGCCGGCGCCGAACCGGGACCCCCCTCGGCGGCCTCCCCGACGACGACGGCGCCGTCCCCGCCGGGGGCGAACCAGGCCCCTCCACCGACGCCGGCACCGACCGCGGTCCAGGGCTCGATCACCAACACCCACAGCGGACTGTGCATCGACACCAACGGCCCGCAACGCCCCGGGCTCGACGTGGTGCTCCGCACGTGCGGGTTCTTCAGCGGGCAGATCTGGCACCACGACCGCACGAGCGGGCACCTCGCGAACACACCCAGCGGCCTGTGCCTCGACACGAACGGGCAGCCGGCCGCCGGCGTCGCGGCCGTGCTCAACCCCTGCGGCTCCTACACCGGCCAGCAGTGGCGCTACGACGCCGACGGCAGCAGGTTCGTCAACCCCGCGAGCGGCCTGTGCCTGGACACGGCGGGGCCCCCGGCGGTCGACCTCGCCCTGGTCCTCAACCCCTGCGGGAACTACACCGGCCAGCTCTGGCGGCTCTGAGCTCTCAGCCGGACGGGAGGGTGACGGACCGGACGTTCCAGCCGGCGACGCGTACGCGGGGGGAGGCGTGCGAACCGGCCGTCCTCCTGTAGGTGGCCTTCACGGTGGCGGATTCACCCGGCCACAGGCTGATCTGGTTGTCGTCCCACCGGACGGGCAGCAGGGGGGCCGTCCCGTCCGCGGACAGCAGGTCCACGTCGGTGAACAGGGCCGGGGCGTCGGTGCCGCCCGGGTGGCGGAGGGTCACGGTCGTCGTCGCGTTCCCGGCCGGGGCGTCCTGCGTCGTGGCGGCCGTCACCCGCAGGGCCACCTGCGGCATGGCGTTCAGGCCCGTCAGGTCGGCGTAGGCGGTGGTCGGGGTGTGGTACCAGTCGGTGCGGGCGTAGTCGAGGACGTCGTCGCGCGTGGACAGCCAGTAGACGTTGCGGCTCACCTCCCGGCCGGCGGAGTCGGTGAGCAGCAGCCGGGCCAGGTACGTCCCCGTCAGGCCGGGCACCGTCGCCGGGAGGGTCAGCGAGGTGGTCGTCACCTGGCGGGCCCCGACACCGACACCGGTCACCGTGCGGTCGTACGCCCGGGTCCCGTCGGTGGTGAAGAGCGTCGCCCGGGCGTTCAACCCCGAGACGGCGGTCATGCGGTTGTTGACCACGCTGACCGTGCGGTTGTCGTAGCCGTACTGGATGTGGAGCGGTTCGTTGGCCTTCTTCGCGCCGAAGTAGGCCCCGTTCTGGTCGAGGTAGCGGTCGATGAGCTGCCAGTGCAGCGAGGTCCAGCCGCTGTTGAGCATCCAGTGGACGACGCCGGTCGCGGGGGCGGTGGCGTCCCCGGCGTTGCGGGAGTACGCCTCGAACTGCGCGCGGACGTTCTCGTACTGGGCGAGCTGGGCCTTGCGCACGTAGTCGCCGAGGTCGGCCGGGGCTCCGTAACGTCCGGCGAGCGCCGCGTTGGACAGCGCGAGCGTCGAGAACGCGGCCGAGGGGGAGCGGTGGTACTGCTCGGCGGACGGTTGCCTCCACAGGCTCTCCAGCTCCTGCGCCGTCAGCATCCGCCGCAGCGTGTCGAGGGTCGGGATGCTCGGACCGGCGCTGGTCTCGGAGTTGAAGCCGGTGGCTCCCCCCTCGCGCTTGTCGTACCAGTAGCCGGGCGGAACCCAGTCGTACGGGCCGGTCATCCGCATCCCGGAGGGGCCGGTGAGGGGTGCCGGCTCCCCGGACGCGGAAGGGACCACGGGCAGGTTCCAGTCGGCGGCCCGCAGTGCCTCGAGGTACTCCGCCTCGATCTCGGCATCGGGCGCCGCGTCGCTGCCGATCAGGAACGAGATCACGCTGGGGTGGTCGCGCAGCCGGGCCGCTTCGGCGGCCATCGACGCCCGGGCGACCGCGTGGTCGGCGGCGTCCCACCGCTCCCCGGACTCGGCCGGGTTGACCTCCCCTTCCCACTTGTCGCAGCATTCCCACCCCGGAAGCACGAGGATCCCGTACCGGTCCGCGAGGTCGAAGAACTCGTCGGGCTCGAGGTGGCCCTCCAGACGCAGCGTGTTCAGGCCCAGGTCGCGCACGTACCGCATGCGGTCCTCGGCGTACCCGGGGTCCCAGCGCAGGAACTCGTCGGGGGACCAGGCCGCGCCCTTGACCAGCAGCGGGCGGCCGTTGATCCGGTACCGGCGGGCGCCGTCGGCATGGACCGGTGCCTGTACGGCGCGGATCCCGAAGGCGGTGTGGGCGGTGTCGGAGGCGACACCGTCGACCGTCACGCGCAGGTCGAGGTCGTACAGCGGCTGCCCGCCCGTTCCGGCCGGCCACCATACGCGCGGCGAGGGCAGGTGCAGCCCGGGGTGGTCGGCGGGGGAGAAGACCACGGTCCGGCTCTCCCCGGGGGCCAGCGTCACCCGCCGGCTGAAGGCCGCAGGTCCGGCGGTGCCGGCGAGCAGCGCCGTGACGGTGTCGGACGAGTCGTTGCGCAGGAGGGCCTTGACGGTCAGATCGGCGGAGGCCAGCGCGGGCAGGGCCAGGCGGGTGACGACGTGGGCGTCCCGCAGGGCCACCGCGCCGCTGCGGCGGACCACGACGTCGCGGACGATGCCCATGTTCGCGTCCGGCGGCGCCTGCAGCCAGTCCAGCCAGCCCGTGGTCAGGTGCTTGCGCGGGTCGTTGGGCTGGACCCGGAAGGCGACCGTGTTGGCGCCGGGCCTGATCAGGGCGGTGATGTCGAACTCGTGCCGGGTGTAGGTCCCCGCGACCTCGTCGGACGTGGCGATCCGACGGCCGTTGACGAAGACGTCGGCGGCCGAGGTCACCCCGCTGACGTCCAGATGCGTACGGGTGCCCCGGCCGCCGGCCGTGAAGTCGGACCGGTACCACCAGGGGACCGCGAAGTCGGCGCGGGGGATCAGCTTCTGCCGGGTCGAGCGGAACGGGTCGGGGTGGACGCCGGCCGCCAGCAGGGCCGCGAGGACGGTGGAGCGCGGCCCGGCCCGGTACCAGCCGGTCGTCGGATAGCCGGGGCTGGACACCTCGGCCGCCGCGTCCGTCACCCGGGCGGTCGACTGGATCATGAACCCGGTGAGCGGTGTGCCGCTGTCGTCCGCGGCGGTGGCCGCCGGAGCGGGAGCCGCCCGGCCGGAAGAGCCGGCCGGGGCGGGAGCGGGAGCCAGGAGGACGAGCAGGAAGACGAACAGGAAGACGAGCGGGCAGACCAGCAGGCCGGCGGGCGCGGCGGCGCGTAACCGGCCGGACCCCCCGGCCCGGCGGTGCCACGGGCGGCCGCCGGGCGGGACGGACGGGACCGGGGACCCCGGCAGTCCCCTCATTTGAGGCCGCTCAGCATCACGCCGCGGATGTAGTGCTTCTGCAGCAGCAGGAAGAGGAGCAGGACCGGCAGGACGCTCAGGACGAGACCGGCCATGACGATCGGCATCGTGCGGGTGGGATCCACGTAGTCCTGCAGGAGCTGGATGCCGACGGGCAGGGTCATCACAGCCGGGTTGGCGGTCGAGACGAGCAGCGCCCAGATGTACTCGTTCCAGGCGCTGACGAAGGTCAGCAGGCCGAGCGTCAGCACGACCGGCCTGGTCTGCGGCACGACGATCCGCCACCACACGGCGAACTCGCCGGCCCCGTCGATGCGCGCGGCCTCCAGGACCTCGTCCGGGATCGAGACCATGAACTGGCGCATCAGGAAGATCCCGAATCCGTTGACGAGGAACGGCACGGCGAGCGCCGCGATGCTGACGGTCAGGCCTGCGCCGCCGCGTCCGAACAGGTCGTTGCCGCCCGCCAGCGGCCAGTGCACCAGGATCAGGAAGTGCGGGATGAAGAAGAGGAACGGGGGGAACATCATCGTCGACAGCACCAGACGGAAGATGACCTGCCGCCCGGGAAAACGGAGTTTGGCGAGGGCGTAGCCGGCGAGCGACGACGTCAGCAGCACCGACCCGGTGATCACGGCAGTGGCGATGACGCTGTTGCGGAAGAGCACCGGCAGATCCAGCTGGTCCACCGCCGCCCGGTAGTTCGACAGGTCGAACGCCTGCGGCAGGAACCGGTACGGCAGCGTGCCCGCCTCCCCGGCCCCCTTGAACGACGTCATCACCATGTCGAGGAACGGCACCACCGTGAGCACGGCGCCGGTCACGACCACCAGGTACGAGAACCACGGGAAGCGGCGGCGGATCATGCGTCCTCCCCCTTGCGCCGGAAGATCCACAACTGCACCAGGGTGACCCCGAGGACGACCGTGAACAGCACGAACGCGGCGGCGCTCGCAGGGCCCCACCGGCCGTAGGAGAAGGCCTGGCGGTACATCTCCAGGGCAGCCACGTCGGTCGCGCCGCCCGGCCCTCCCTTGGTCATCACGATGATCAGCGCGAAGGACTGCAGACCGCTGATGAGCTGGGTGATGCACACGAGCAGCAGGGACGGCCGCAGCAGCGGCAGCGTGATCTTCCGGAAGACGGTGACCGGCCCGGCGCCGTCGAGCGCTGCCGCCTCGTAGTACGACTCCGGGATCGACTTCAGCCCCGCGGTCAGCACCAGGATCGCCGAGCCGACCGAGGCCCAGGCCTGGACGACCACGACCGCCGGCAGTGCGGTCGCGGGATCCTGGAGGAAGGCCACCGAGCCGAGCCCGAGGGCGTTGAGGACGCCGTTGACGAGGCCGCCCGGCTCGTACATGTACTTCCACACGTTGCCGACGGCGACGACGGTCGTCACGATCGGCAGGAAGTACAGGGTGCGCCACAGGCCCTGGAACCGCAGGTTGTCGATGCAGGTGGCGACGACCACCGAGCCGGCGAGCGCGAGGACCACGGTCCCCAGGGCGAACAGCAGCGTGTTGGTGAGGATCGGCGCCAGGAACGTCGATCCGTCCGCGAACAGGTCCCTGAAGTTGGCCGTGCCGACCGGCTGGATGTCCCCGAGGTCGAAGCCCGCCCAGCGGGACGTCGACAGCAGCAGCGCGAAGCCGAGCGGCAGGATCAGGAAGACGGCGAAGAACAGCAGCGTCGGCGCCAGGAAGAGGTAGGCGACGACGACCTGGCGGCGCCGGGTCCGGGCGCGGCCGTCGACGGCCGGCCCGGCGGAGGGCGCGGCGGGCGCCGCCGGCTCGGCCGTCGTCGGCGTCAGGGTGTTCACCATGAGCGCGACATCTCCCGGTCGACCTGGCGGCGAGTGGTGCGCAAGGCCTGGTCGACCGACTGCTGGCCGGTCCACAGCGCCTCGATGTTCCTGCGCAGCAGTGACTTGGCCTGTTGCGCGCCGGGTGCGTTCGGCTCCGGCACCGAGTACCCCAGCGCGTCCAGGAAGGGCTGCAGGTTCGCGTCGCCGTGCGCGCCCAGGAGCGTGCGCATGTCGTCCGAGCGGCCGGTCAGGGAACCCACCGACACCTGCAGCGAGCTCATCCGGGTCGCCCTCCCGCCCCCCGCGGCGCCCTTGACGTCCACCTTCTCGGTGTTGAGCCAGCGCAGGAACTCCCACGCCGCCCCCGGGTTCCTGCTGGCCGCGTTGACCCCCAGCATGAAGCCGGTGGAGAGCGTGGCGCGCTTGCCGCCCGCCTCGGGAAGCGGCAGCGGCGCCACGCCGACGTCGCGGTAGTCCTTGCCCATCAGCTCCTTCAGGCTCCCGGTCCACCAGCCGGCGCTGACCACCATGGCGACCTGCCCGGACCGGAACGCCTGGTAGACGTTGATGCCGGGGGCGCTCGCACCTGCGGAGACCAGGCGGTGCTCCAGATCCAGCACGGCCCGCCCGGCCGGCGAGTCGATGGCGGTGCTCCTGCCGTCCCGGGAGACGAACGTGCCGCCGGCGGCGTGGAGCAGGGCGAGCGTCTGGCCGACGGTGGTGGAGTCGTCGGCCGTCGACAGCCCGAAGCCCTGCACCAGCGTGTTGCCGTACCGGTCGCGCCTGGCGGTGCGGTAGGCGGTCTCCTCCAGCTCCCGCCAGGTGCGCGGCGGACCGTGGACGCCGGCTTCGCGCAGCAGCCGCTTGTTGTAGTAGAGGGCGTACGTCTGCACCTCGGTCGGGTACCCGTGGACCCGGCCCCCCACCGACACGGCGTCGACCGCGGCCCTGCCGTAGCCGCGCACGATCTCCTCGGCGTGCTCGGGCGGAGCGGGCCGGAGGACTCCCGCCTGGACCAGTTGGCCGTTCCACAGGCAGTACGGGTGGAGGATGTCGGCGCCCTGCCCTGCGGCCTGCCGGACCATGAAGGTGGTCAGCAGGTCCGTGAACTCGACCGCCTCGGTGCGTACCTTCACCCGGTCGTGGGTGGCGTTCCACTCGTCGACCGGGCGCTGCAGGGCCGCCTTGAGCACCCCGCTGGCGTAGTGCGAGAGCAGGGTGAGGACGATCGGATCGCCGGGCCGCCCGGTTCCCCGGTGCGGTGCGGAGCATCCGGCGGCGAGCAGCACCGGCGGCAGCGCGAACGCGAAGCGGCGGCGGCTGACGCCGCCGGTGCTGCGCGCCGGCGTCATCGAGCGGCCTCCCGGCGCATCACGTGGAACACGCGGGTCGTGGTGAAGCCGGTCTTGCGGTACATGTGGCCCGCCGGCGACTGTGCGCCCGTCCACAGGAACCACGCGGAGTGCGCGCGGCGGGCCCGCATCCTCTCCAGGACCAGGTGCAGGAGCACCTCCCCGAGTCCGGTGCCGCGCATCTCCTCCAGCACGCCGATCGGGCCGAACCGCTCGTCCACCGCGTCGAACGCGCCGTGCATCGCCCAGCCGACCATGCGCTGCGCCGGGTCCCGGGCGACGACGATCCGGTCCGGCGGCGTGCCCGCGGCCAGACAGGACCGGATGGTGCACGCCCAGTCCGGACCGAAGTGGTTCCCGGCGAGCGCGAAGAGGTCCACCAGATCGTCGTCGGAGGGGGTGGCGAACCGGTAGCCCTGCGCCGTCAGCTCCTCCACCCGGCGCGCCACGTCCTCGGGGAAGCGGTAGCCGACCAGGCCCCGGTCCATCGCGGCCGCCTCGTACAGGGTGCGAAAGCCCAGCGATCCGAGCAGCCGGGCCGCTTCCGGGTACGCCTCGACGTCCAGGCCGGGAAGGACGTAGTTCGGGGTGTACGAGGAGAAGTCCACCCGGGTGCGGCCGCGGCGGTGCAGCCAGTCCAGGGCGTCGGTCAGCAGCCGGCGGCCGAGGCCGCGGCCGCGGGCCGCCGGGTCGACGAAGAAGAACGGGATCCAGCCCTGCTCCGGCTCCAGGTCGGTGCCGGACATCGGGGTCAGACGGTGCACCGCGTAGGCCGCACCGACGACACGCCCGCCCGCGACGGCGACCCGCAGGCCCTCCGGATCGAAGTTGGCGTCGAGCAGCACCAGCGAGCGGAAGCGGTCCGCGGTGATGGAGTCGGCGGGCGCACTGCGCCGCCACACCTCCACCACCTGCGGTCCGTCGCCCGCCCGGAAGCCGCGGATGTCGGCCCGGGATGTCGTCGTCCGATCGGTCATCGGCGGGGTGGTCCTTCCGTACGCAGGCGCCGGTGCGGCAGCCGGTCTCAGGGGTAGAGCAGCACGTCGCCGCCGGCCCACCGGCCGGGCGGCGCCGGCGGATCGCACAGCGGCAGCGGGTCGTCCCCCGCGTCGACGGTGCGCCGCAGCCGGTCGGACCCCCAGAGCAGGTCGATGAAGGGGCGCCGGTCGCTCCCCCCGCCCTCGCCGTCGGCGCGCCACGCGAAGCGGTCCGGGTACAGCCGGCGCAGCGTGCCGAGCATCGCCACGGCGGTGCGCACCGGGGCGAAGGACTCGCGGTCGGTGACGTGGAGCTGGACCCCGCGCAGCAGCTGCCCGGTGTGCTTGTGGAACGTCGGGACGAACCGCAGCTCGCGGAAGCGCACCCCGGGCAGGTCCAGTTCGGCGAGGGCGGGCGCGAACCGAGCGTCGACGTACGGGGCCCCGACGATCTCGAAGGGCTGCGTCGTGCCCCGGCCCTCCGAGAGGTTCGTGCCCTCGAACAGGCAGGTGCCCGGGTAGACGGTGGCCGTGGCGGGCGTCGGGATGTTCGGCGAGGGCGCCACCCAGGGCAGGGCGGTCGCCTCCGCGTCCATGGCGCGCCGCCATCCGGCGGCCTCGATCACCTCGAGCTCCGCCGGGCACCCCGCCGCCCGGGGGACGACCGAGGCGTTGAGGTACCGCGCGAGCTCCCCGCAGGTGAGCCCGTGCCGGACCGGCACTGCGGCGCGCCCGACGAAACTGGCCCACGCCGGGTCGAGCAGCGGGCCCTCGCTGACGAGTCCCCCGAGGGGGTTGGGCCGGTCGGCGACCACGAACCGCACGCCCGTGCGGGCTGCCGAGACCATCAGGTCGCACATGGTCCACACGTAGGTGTAGAACCTGGCCCCGATGTCCTGCAGGTCGTACACCAGGGCGTCGACACCGCTGTCGAGCAGCAGTTTGTCGAGGAGTTCACCGGTGCACCGGTAGGTGTCGTGGACCGGCAGACCGGTGGCCGGGTCCGTACGGGATGCCTCGCTCTCGCCGGCCTGGCCCGTCCCGTACAGCCCGTGCTCGGGGCCGAACAGGGCGACCAGCCGCGCGCCGGCCTCGAGCAGGGCGGGCGCGGCCGGGCGCAGGTCGGGCAGGACACCGGTGTGGTTGGTCACCAGCCCCAGGCGGCCGGGCCCGGCGAGGGCCGGCGACGCGTGCAGTCGTGCGATCCCGGTCGTCACCGCGGCGCGGTCGTGCGTGCTCATCCTGTGCCCCGTCTGCCCGGGGGTGTGGGCTGTTTGGTGGTGCTGGGGGTGGGGGTCGGCTTGCTGGGGTCTGGGCGCTGGTGAAGGATCAGTTTGCCGGATACACCGCGAATGTTTCGGGATGTCAGGTTTCGCGGTGTGCCGTCCGTTGTGCGCCCGACTGCGTGAGGAGTGGTCATGGAAGAGAGCCCGCTCAGCCGACGACGGCTGTTGTGGGGCGCTGCCGGAGCGGCGGGTACGGCTCTGGCCGCTGCCGGGCTGTCCCAGCTGGTGGGGCCCGGGGGGAAGGAGGCCGGTCCGGCGCGTCCCGTGCGCACGGCGGGCCCCGCCGCCGCGCCGGCCGCCCGGCAGCGGCGGGACACCACGGTGGACTACGCCCCCGCCGTCTGGGTCGAGGCCTGCGACGAGAACTACCTGTCGGCCGACCGCCCCGAGGACTATCCCATCGACTACGTCGTCATCCACCTGACGACGGACGTCCTGCCGCGCATGCTGCGCATGTTCCAGGACCCCAGCGAGAAGGTGTCCGCGCATTACGTGATCAGCTCGACCGGCACGCGGATCGCCCAGTGCGTGCGCGAGCGCGACGTCGCCTGGCACTCCGGCAGCGTCTGGTACAACCACCGCAGCATCGGCATCGAACACGAGGGGTGGATCGACCAGCCGGTCTACTCCGACAAGATGTACGAGGCGTCTGCCGTGCTCACGGCCACGATCTGCGCCAAGTACGACGTGCCCATCGACCGGGACCACATCATCGGCCACGTCGAGGTCCCGCAGGCCTCGCACGAGGACCCGGGACCCGTGTGGAACTGGGACAAGTACATGAAGCTCGTCGAGAGCGCCCGCCGGCGCATGAAGACCTGACACCGCCTCGGCCCCGGTCATGCGGGTTTGCCGTCGCCGTAGAGCCAGGAGTTCCAGATCGGACCGAGGTCGCGGCCGGTCTGGGACTGCGCGTAGGCGGTGAACTCCTCCGTCGAGGCGTAGCCGTGGCGGTGGCGCAGGGTCCAGCCCCGCACCAGGGCGTCGAAGGCGTCGTCGCCCACGGCCCGGCGGATCTTGTGGATCACCATCGCGCCGCGCACGTACACCGGCTGGCGGGAGATGTCCGCCGCGGTCGGCGGCTGGGCGGGCGGGAAGTCCCACTCGTCGTCGTCCGCGGCCTTGGCGTGGTTGCGGTCGAAGTGCTCCTGGGCGGTGGCCCCGCCGTGGTCCTCGGTCCACAGCCACTCGGCGTACGTCGCGAAGCCCTCGTTGAGCCACATGTCCCGCCAGGTGCGCGGGGTGACGGAGTCGCCGAACCACTGGTGGGCCAGTTCGTGCACCACGTTGGTGGTGTGGAAGATGGCGGCCGGGATGGTGGGCCTGGTCTGGGTCTCCAACGCGTAGGGCACGTCGGCCGCCTGGTCGACGATCAGCCCGGCCGCGGAGAAGGGGTAGGGGCCGAACCGCTCCTCGGCCCATTGCATGATCTCGGGGAACCGGCCGAGGACCGCTCCGTCCTCGTCCACCCCCGCGGTCGTGTCCACCGCCGAGACGACGGGGATGCCCGACCGGGTGCGCGAGGTCTTGATGTCGTAGCTGCCGATGGCCACGGTCGCCGCGTAGCTGGCCATGGGCTCGGCCTGGTTCCAGTGGAAGGTGGTGCGGTCTCCGCTGGTGCGCTGTTCGAGCAGCCGGCCGTTGGAGACGGCCTGGACTCCCTTGGGGACCGTGACGGTGATGTCGTAGGAAGCCTTGTCCGAGGGGTGGTGGTTGCCCGGGAACCAGGACATCGAGCCCGTCGGCTCGCCGAAGGCGACCGCTCCGTTGTCCGTCCTCAGCCAGCCTTCGCGCCACCCGTGGTCGTGGGTGACGGCCTCCGGCGTGCCCGCGTACCGCACCACGCTGCGGAAGGTGCTGCCCTTCCTCAGGTGGTCGTGCGGCAGGAGGGTCAGCTCCTGCCCGTCCTGCCGGAACCCGGCCGTGCGGCCGTCGACCGTGGCGCTCAGGACTTTCAGGCCCAGCAGGTCGAGGTTGAAGGCGCTCAGGTGCTCGGTCGCCTTCGCGGTGATCTCCGCGGTGCCCTCCAGGCGGCCGCTGCCGGGGTCGTAGTCCAGGGTCAGGCCGTAGTGGGTGACGTCGTAGCCGCCGTTGCCGAGCTCCGGGAAGTACGGGTCGCCCGCGCCCGCCGCGGCAGGGTGTCCGCCCCGGAACGCCGGGCCGGCGACCCCTGTCCGCGCCGTGTCCGCGCCGGTGGGGGCAGCCGCGCCGGCGCCGCCGGACTGCGAGCACGCGGGGAGCGCGGCGAGCAGTCCCGCAACCGCGAAGGCGGCCGGACGTCCGTAGGTCTTCACCCGGCCGATCATGACTCAGCGCCCCGCCGCCCCGGCCTCGCCACGCCGCGGACGACCCGGATGCCGCCGCGTGAAGGCCGCCGCGCGCGGGGACGGCGGGCCCCGCACCGCGGGCGCTTGCTGCTTTCGGGTGGGCCGTACGGCCGGGGGCGTGGCCGAACGGGCCGGCGGGTGCGCCGTCGCCTAGAAGACAGACAGCACGAGGCGGCGTGTCGGCGGAGGCGGTGGGCATGGGAAGCGGACGGCAGCGGAGCGGCTCCGCGGGGCAGGCGGGGGGAGGCACGCAGGCCG
This sequence comes from Streptomyces sp. NPDC046866, assembly GCF_040704625.1. Lineage (NCBI taxonomy): Bacteria > Bacillati > Actinomycetota > Actinomycetes > Kitasatosporales > Streptomycetaceae > Streptomyces > Streptomyces sp. NPDC046866. The sequence continues at coordinate 22,881 of NZ_JBEYXN010000007.1, read as the reverse complement.
CTGCGGGCGGACCCGAGCGCAGACACGTCCTCGGGATGGCCGCGGCCTGCCTCGCCGGGTGCGGGCTCCTCGGCGCCGGACCGGCATCGGCGGCGGCGGAGGCGGCGCGCGGCCGGGACTCCGGGGCGCGCGCGGCGCCGAAGGCGGCCGGCGGGCTGGACGTGGCCGCGGAGAACTCCCGCTCCGGGCACGCCGACTGGCGCATCACCCGCACCGGTTCCGCCCGGGCGGTCGAGGGCTTTGCGAGCCGGGTCAGCGTCCTGCCGGGGGAGCCGCTCGACCTGCACGTGTCGACCACCGCCGAGGCGTTCACCGTCTCGGCCTACCGGATGGGCTGGTACGCAGGAGTACGCGGCAGGCTCGTGTGGCGCTCCGGCCCGCTGCCGGGGGTTCGCCAGGCAGCGGCCCGCGTCGTTCCGGCCACGCGCATGGTCACCACCGACTGGCGGCCCTCGGTGCGGTTGGACACCACGGGCTGGCCGGAGGGCTGCTACCTGCTGCGGCTGGACACCGCCGACGGCAGGGCCCAGCGGTACGTGCCGGTGACCGTCCGGTCCTGCTCCACCGCGGGCCGCCTCGTGGTGGTCAACTCCGTCGCCACCTGGCAGGCGTACAACCGCTGGGGCGGCGCGGACCTGTACAAGGGGGCGACGGGCAAGAAGGCCTCGCGGTCCCTGGCGGTCTCCTTCGACCGCCCGTACCAGAGCGGCCGGGGCGCGGGGCAGTTCCTGCTCTACGAGGCACCGCTGCTCGCCCTGGCCGAGCGGATGGGGCTGCCCCTGGCCTACGTGACCGGCGTGGACGTGGCGCGTGACCCCGCCCTGCTGTGCGGGGCGGTGGGCGTGGTGTCCCTCGGGCACGACGAGTACTGGAGCCCGGAGCAGCGGCTGCACGTCACCCGGGCCCGCGACGCCGGCACCAACCTGGCGGTGCTGGGGGCGAACTGCTGCTACCGGCGCATCCGGCTCGAGGCCTCGGCCCTGGGCGCGGACCGGACGGTGGTGTGCTTCAAGGAGGACTACGCCGACGACCCCGGGTACCGGGCCGGGCTGCCGCCCACCAACGACTTCCGGCGCGCCCCGTTGTCCGATCCGGAGAGCGCACTGCTCGGGGTGATCTACGACGGCTATCCGGTGGACGCGCCCTACGTGGTGTCGGAGCCCGACCACTGGCTGCTGGCCGGGACCGGCGTGCGCCGCGGGCAGTCCTTCCCGCACCTGGTGGGTGTCGAGTACGACCAGGTGAAGACGGGTTATCCCACCCCCCGCCCGATCCAGGTGATCGCCCACTCGCCCGTGGTGTGCAAGAAGCGCCGGGCCCATGCCGATTCGGCCTACACGACGCTGCCCTCGGGGGCGGGCGTCTTCGCGACCGGCACGATGAGGTGGGTGGAGGCGCTGGATGCCACCGGCCCCGGCGGCAAGGGAAACCACGGCCTGGACGCCGGCGCGGGGGCCTTCACCAGGAGGGTCACCGAGAACCTGCTGCGCGCCTTCGCCCGAGGCCCGGCGGGCTTGGTGCGGCCCGCCGAGGACAATCTGACGGCCTATTACCCCGGAGCCCCGGCGGCGACCGGCGGCGTGTGACCGGCACTTCCATCCCTTCGTACCTTAATGTCGGGAATCAACTTGTAAATCCGCTTTGGGAGTGTGTCGTGCGACGGCTGACCCTCACGCTGGCCCTGGCGTCCACCCTGGTGCTGGGCTCGCTGCCCGCCGCCGGAGCCGTGTCGGCCGACGACCCGGCGGCGCCGACTGCCGGCCGCCACGGCACGAACTGGCTCATCGTCGGGATCGACAGCCGCGAAGGCCTCTCCGCTGCCGAGAAGCGGCGGCTCAGCGTCGGAGGCAAGGGTTGCAACTGCACCGACGTGATGATGCTGGTGCACCTCTCCGAGGACGAGCGCCGTGCAAGCATCGTCTCCCTGCCCCGCGACTCCTACGTGGAATACGCCGAGACCACGCAACCCGCCCGCAAAGGCAAGATCAACGGCGCCTACGCCCTCGGGCGCGGCCCGCTGGCCGTCGCCACCGTCGAAAAGGCCACCGGACTGCACGTCGACCACTACCTCGAAACCGGGTTCACCGGCTTCGAGCAGGCGATCAACGGGCTCGGCGGCGCTGTCGTGTGCACCGACAAACCGCTCCAGGACGTGAACTCCGGCCTCGACATCACCGCAGGCGTCCACCACACCGACGGCCGCGGCACCCTCCAGTACGTCCGCGCCCGGCACATCAACCGCCCGGGAGACCTCGGCCGGGTGCGGCGGCAGCAGCGCATGGTCTCCGACCTGCTGGCCAAACTGCGGGCCGAGGGAGCCCTCGCCGGTCCGGCCGCCACCTTGGCCACGGCCCGGAAGCTGCTCGCGTCCGTCCGCACCGACGACCGCACCGGCCTCTGGGACGTCGTCCGCATCGGATGGAAACTGGGCCGCATGGATCCGTCCCGGACCGAGTTCGCGACCGTCCCCATCACGGACTTCGACCACCGGGTCACCGGTGTCGGCTCCACCCTGATCTGGCACGAGGACCGCTCGCGGGCCCTGTGGGCCGCGCTCGCCGCGGACCGGCCCTTCACGGGCGACACCCGCGTCCAGCCCCGGCCCGCCGACCTCGTTCCCACCAACCCCGCCGGCGTCAAGGTCCGCGTCGACCACGCCGCGGTGGCCGCGGCCCTGCGCGCGGCCCGGTTCGCCGTCACCGACACCTCCGCCGCGGCGCCTGCCGTACGCCACTCGGGGCCGCCCGTCATCCGCTACGCCCCCGGCCGGGAGGACGACGCCGCCACGCTCGCCATGGCCTTGCCGGGCGCGCGGAAGGAGGTCGTCGCCCAGCACGACGCCGTCTTCGACGTCCTCGTCGGCACGGCCCCGGTCGGCGTCCGGAAGGTCACCTACGACCGCAACGTCGCCGAGGGGGCCCCGGTGACCGGAGACCACCTCGGCTGCGTCGGCGAAGGCCACCCGCCGACCCCCGCCGGGGCACCCGCCTCCGCTCCCTGAGCGCTACGCCGCTGACCCGGGGGTGAGGGGTGCCGGTGCGGGGGTGCCGTAGAAGGTGATCGCGGACCAGCCGTGGTTCTGGGCGATCCTGTTGAGGGCGTCGGCGAGCTCGATGGGAGGGATGTCGTAGGAGGCCGGGGCGTCCATGACGGAGACGCTGAAGGTGATTACCAGTTCACCGCCGACTCCGGCGACGACCCCGGTGCCCTTGAACTGCGTTCCGCGGGGAAACGCGGGTGCGGCCTGGGTCCCCTGCGCCGCGGTGGCCGGGGTCGTGCCGGCCTTGCCGGACTCCCCGGCCGGCGCCTGTGCCGCCAGGGCGGGCCCGCCGGAAGCCAGGGCCGCCCCTGCCGCTGCCGTTCCCGAGTACCCGAGCAGTGAGCGCCGCGATATCCCGGACATGGTGTGCCTCCGTGGTCGTGGTGGGGATGGGGGTGTCGCGAGCCGGCGAACCGCTGCGACGGCCGGGCCAACGTAGCGGCCCCTCGGGGGATCGGGCGGTTTCTTCCTGCACACCCGCGGCGGCCGGCGGTTTCAACCGCCCCAGTGACGGCCCGCTCGCCCCCCTCGGTCCCGCTCGCCTACCGGCAGGAGGTGAGCCGCGCCAGCAATAACGTACAGTGTACGTAATTGATGAAGGGGGAACGATGTCATCACGCATGCCCTATGCCGGTGCCGACGCCGGGGACCGGGGCGCGGCCCGCGCCGAAACCACCGCCGGATCGGCCTGGGTCCCACCTGCCCGGAAGCCCGCGCTGTCCTCGCGGATGATGAGGGCGACCTGGCGCCGCCTGCCGCCCCGACGGCACGAGGCCGGTTGGGAGCCGGGGCTGGAGGTACCGGCCGCCGACGGAAGCCCGTTGATCACCGACCACTACTTCCCGCGCGCGGAGGGGGATTTCCCGACCCTCCTGGTGCGCTCGCCCTACGGCCGGGGCCTGCCCTGGTCCGCCATGTACGGCCTGCTCTTCGCCGAGCAGGGCTTCCACGTGGTCCTGCAGAGCTGCCGAGGCACAGGCGGCTCGGGCGGCGCCTTCCACCTGTGGCGCAACGAGGCGGCCGACGGCCGGGCCGCGGTGGCCTGGCTGCGCACGCAGCCCTGGTTCAACGGGACACTGGGCACCGTGGGTCCCAGCTACCTGGGATACGTGCAGTGGGCCCTCGCCCTGGACCCGCCGCCCGAACTCAAGGCCATGGTGGTGCAAGTGGGGCTGCACGACCCCCACGCCCTCTTCCACGCGAACGGCGCCCTGCACCTGGAGAACGCCCTCGCCGTCGGCGCAGGCATGACGTACCAGCACCAGGGCATGGCGCCCTTCCTCAGGGCGACGCTGCGCCTGCAGCGCCGCCTTCGCGAGGTGACCACCGCCCGGCCGCTGCGCGGGGCGTACGCATCCGCCCTGGGATGCGAAGTTCCCTGGCTGGACGAGGTGTTGGCCCACCCGGACGCCGATGATCCGCACTGGCGCGGTGCGTCGACGGCCGAGTCGGCGGACCGGCTCGCGGTCCCCACGGCCCTGATCACCGGATGGCACGACGTGCTGGCCGACCAGACCTTCGAGCAGTACGACCGGCTGCGCCGGGCCGGATGCGACACCGCCCTGCTCGTCGGCCCCTGGACCCACACCTCCGCCCTCCAGCAGGGCTGGCCCGAGGTGTTCGCCGAAAGCCTCGCCTGGCTGCGCGCCCACCTGTACGCCGACCCCGGCGACCGGCGGCCCACGAGGGTCCGCGTGCACATCGGCGGCGAAGGCGCCTGGCGGGACCTTCCCGACTGGCCGCCGGCCGCGGCCGCCACCGCCTGGCACCCCGCCCCCGGCGGACACCTCATCCGGCAGGCCCCCACGGGCTCCGCACCGCTGACCGCCTTCCGCTACGACCCGGCCGACCCCACCCCCTCCCTCGGCGGTCCGCTGCTCTCCCGCACCGCCGGCCCGCGCGACAACAGCACCTTGGAGGCACGCGACGACGTCCTGACGTTCACCGGCCCGCCGCTGGCCGAGCCCCTGGACGTCCTGGGCCCGGTTTCCGCGCGGCTGAGCATCTCCACGGACACCGGTCACGCCGACGTCTTCACCCGCCTGTGCGACGTGGACCCCCAGGGCCGTTCCGTCAACATCTGCGACGGGCTGGGGAGCCTTCGGACCGACAGGCAGGAGCCGTCGCGGATCACCGTGCCGATGAGCTCGACCGCCCACCGTTTCGCCGCCGGCCACCGCATCCGCTGGCAGATCAGCGGAGGGGCCCACCCTCGCTACGCCCGCAACCCCGGCACCGGGGAGTCCCCGGTGGACGCCACGGACCACGTGCCGGTCCGCATCACGCTCCACGCGGACTCCGCGCTCCTGCTCCCGACGCCCGCGCCGGGCTCGGATTCCGGCTCTGCGGGAACCGGCTGACGGCCGACCGGCCGCCCCGCCCCGCCGGCGCAGCGGCCGTCACGTCTGCCGTGGCGGCGGGGCGTGCGCGGGCGGGGTGGTACGGGGCAGTCGCGTGGCGGTGGCCAGGCCGATGAGGGCGGTGAGGGCGAGGACGGCCATGGCGGCGGCGTAGGCGTGCCGGGTGAGGTTCGCGACGAGGATGGTGCCGGCGATGGCCGTGCCGAAGGAGGAACCGAGGTTGGAGACGCTGCGGGACAGGCCGGAGATCTCTCCCTGCTGGTCCTCGGGAAAGGCGGACTGGACCACGTTCACGGACGGCGTCAGCATCACGCCCAGGCCCAGGCCGATCAGCAGCAGGCCGGGAGCGAACGCCCAGGGGCTCGGGGAGCCGGCGACCAGGCTGATCAGGGCGCCGACGCCGACGACGGCCAGGGCGAACCCCGCGATGATCAGGGTGCGCTGGGGGAGGCGTTCGGCGAGGCGTTCTGCGGCGAGGGAGGACACGAGCAGCCCGAAGGTGGCCGCGGTGAAGATCACGCCCGTCTCGATGGCGTCGTAGCCGCGTACGACCTGCAGGTAGGTGGCGACGGTGAACGACGTGCCCATGAGCAGCAGCCACTGCGCGTTCTGGGTGACGAGGCCGAGGTTCGAGGTGCGGTTGCGGAAGAGGCCGGTGGACAGCAGCGGTTCCGTTCCGGCCCGTTCCTCCCGGCGGATCCAGTACACGAACCAGGCCAGGACGAGGAAGCCGGCGGCGAGCAGGCCGAGCATGAGCCACGGGTTGTTGTCGGCGGCCAGGATGCCCATGACGATCAGGACGAGTCCGCCGGCGGACAGGACGGCGCCGCCGACGTCGAAGTGCCGGTCCGGCTCGGGCGGCAGGGGATCGGTGATCGACCGGCTCAGAGCGATGATCAGCGCGATCACCAGGGCCTGGAAGACGAATGCGGCGCGCCAGCTGATCGCGGAGGTGATCAGCCCGCCGATCAGCGGGCCCGCGGCCGCTCCCACGCCGCCGGCGGCCATGATGACGCCGAACGCGCGCGCCCGCGAGGTCAGGTCGGTGAACAGCAGCGTGGTGAGGATGTAGACCGGCGGGATGAGCAGGGCCGTTCCGACGCCCTCGAGGATGGAGTTGCCGAGGATCAACACGCCCAGGCCGGGCGCGGCGGCGCTGAGGAGCGCGCCGAGGCCGTAGACGGCCAGGCCCGTGAGGAAGCAGCGCTTGCGGCCGAACCGGTCCGTCGCCTTGCCTCCGGGGATCATGAGGGCGGCCATGACCAGCAGGAACACGGTGATGGCGACCTGCACCCCCTGCACGGTGGTGTCCAGGTCCCGACTGATGTCGTTGATCATCACGTTCATGTTCGACCCGGCGAAGCTGCAGATGAACTGCGCCAGCGCGAGCGGTGCCAGCATGCGCGAGCCGGCCTTCGACCGGGCGGGTCCGGGGGGTCGGTTGACGGCGGGGTCTTCGGTCACCGGAGGGTCTCCCTTCCCGGGCGGCGGATCAGGCACCCGAACGCTCGGCGCGGTCCAGTTCCTCGTCGAGTGCGAGGGCCGCGGCGACGAGCGCGAGATGGGTGAAGGCCTGCGGAAAATTGCCGAGCTGCTCCCCGGACGGGCCGATCTCCTCGGCGAACAGGCCGACGTGGTTGGCGTAGGTGAGCATCTTGTCGAACGCGTAGCGCGCCTGGTGCACGCGGCCGGAGCGGGCGAGGGCCTCCACGTACAGGAAGCTGCACAGGCTGAAGGTGCCCTCGGAGCCGCGCAGTCCGTCGGGCGAGGCCGCCGGGTCGTAGCGGTAGACCAGGCTGTCGCTGACGAGCTCGCCGGTCATGGCGTCCAGGGTGCTGAGCCAGTCCGGGTCGGTGGGGGACAGGAACCCGACGCGGGGCATCAGCAGCAGTGAGGCGTCGAGGACGTCGGTGTCGTAGTGCTGGACGAAGGCGCCGCGCTCCTCGCTCCAGCCGCGCTCGGTGATCTGCCGGAAGACGGCGTCGCGGGCCTCGAGCCACCGGGGGAGGTCGCTGGGCCGGGCATGGGCGGTGGCCAGGCGGATCGCCCGGTCGAAGGCGACCCACGTCATCAGCCGGCTGTAGGTGAAGTTCTGGCGGCCGCCGCGGGTCTCCCAGATGCCCTCGTCCGGGCGGTCCCAGTGGTCGCACAGCCAGTCGATGAGGCCGGCGAAGACCCGCCACCCCCGGATGCCGCCCATGTCGTCGCTCTGGGCCATCGCGTACGCGGCCTCACCGTAGATGTCGAGCTGGATCTGGTCGGCCGCCGCGTTGCCGGCCCGGACGGGGGCGGAGCGCTGGTAGCCCTCCAGGTGTTCGAGCACTTCCTCGGTCAGGTGCGGCTCGCCGTCCACCCGGTACATGATCTGCAGCGGCTCCCCGGAGGCGGTGCCGCCGGCCTCCAGCCGCTCGCGCATCCACCGGCGGAACGCGTTCGCCTCGGTGGTGAAGCCCAGGTCGATCAGGGCGCGAACCGACAGCGAGGCGTCGCGCACCCAGGTGTAGCGGTAGTCCCAGTTCCGCTCGCCGCCGATCTGCTCGGGCAGGCCCATGGTGGCCGCGGCGATGGGCGCACCCGTCGGGGCGTAGGTGAGCAGTTTGAGGGTGATCGCTGAGCGGACGACCATCTCGTGCCAGCGGCCCTTGTAGCGGCAGGACCGCAGCCAGTGGAGCCAGAAGTCACGGCAGGCGTCGAAGGCCGCCGTCACCCCCACGACGGTCGGCGGCAGCCCGCCCGGAAGTCCGCTGCGCGCGCCCGGCTCCCCCGTTTCGCTGGTGAGGACCACCGCCGCGCTCTCGCCGGCGCGCAGCGTGAAGCGTGCGGTGACGTCCGAGCCGTCGGCAAGGAGCACGACCGGGGGAGTCGCCTGGACGTGCAGGTCGGTGTCGGGGCCGTGGAAGACGAAGCTGCCGTCGTCGAGGGGGTCGAGCGTGTGCGGGGCCCGGCCGTAGTCGAAGCGCGGCCGGCACAGCAACTCGAACGGCAGGGCCCCGCGGACGACCCGGGCGACCCGGACCAGCCGGTGCCGGGCGGCGGGAGCGGGCGAGGAGATGGGCTCCATGAAGTCGATGACCTCGCCGACGCCCTCCGGGGCCATCACCCGGGTGACGAGGATCGGCGTGTCCGGCAGGTACAGCTGGCGCACCGTGGCCTGGTGCCCGCCGGGGTCGGCGGCGAGGCGGCAGCGGCCGCCCCGGTCGCTGTCGAGGAGCGACGCGAACAGGCTCGGCGAGTCGAACCGCGGCGTGCACCACCAGTCCACCGTCCCGTCGGAGGTGACCAGCGCCGCCGTCTGCAAGTCGCCCACCAGGCCGTGATCCGCGATCAGGGGGTAGTCGTTCATGGACCCTCCTGCCAGGAGACCGCTGCGAAGGCGAGACCGCTGCGAAGGCGCGGGCGTCGCCGGGCACCTCGACCCTGCACGCTGTCTTCGGGTGAACAGCGGCTCCTCCATGTTCACCTCGGTCGCCGGGGCACCGCATCCCGGAACGGCAGGGGCCCCACGGCAGGGCCGCCGGGGACCTGCCGCTCCGTCCTGGTGGAGCGGGGTCAGGGTTCGCGCAGCCGTACGGCGAGGGCGGCGACGTCGTCGTCGAGGCGGCCCCTGCTGTAGCGCAGCAGGTCCCGGTGGAGGGCCGTGAGCAGTTCACGGGGCGGCGTCGGGGGCTGCCGGCGCATCCAGGCCGCCAGCGGGAAGAACTCGCCGTTGCGGGCGCGGGCCTCGGCGATCCCGTCGGTGTAGAGGAGCAGCAGGTCCCCGGGGCCGAAGGGGAAGGTCTCTACGGTGTAGTGATCGCCGATCAGCTCCGCGAGGCTGAGCAGCGGCGCGGGGGTGGCGGGCTCGAGGACGTGGAGTCGCCCGCGGTTCAGGAGCAGCGGCGGTGGGTGGCCGCAGTTGAGGATGTCGATCCGCCTGCCGTCGTGGGGGATCTCCGCGAGCAGGGCGGTGGCGAAGCGCTCCATCGGCCCGTCGGGGGGAAAGGCGGCGTTGTACCGGCTGCTGCTGGCGTCCAGCCTGCGCGCGACGTCGACCAGGTCGGCCTCGCCGTAGGCGGCCTCCCGGAAGGCGTTGACGATCGCCGCGGCCGCCCCGACGGCCGGCAGGCCCTTGCCCCGCACGTCGCCGATGAGCAGCCGTACCCCGTACGGCGTATCGACCACCTCGTAGAAGTCCCCGCCGATGCGGGCCTCCGCCGCGGCCGCGAGGTACAGCGACTCGATCTCGACGTTCCCCAGGCGGTGCGGCAGGGGGCTCAGCACCACCTGCTGCGCGGCGTCGGCGACGAGCCGTACCTGGAAGAGGGTGCGCTCCCGCTGGAGCCGGAGGTGGCTCCCGTACGCGGCGGCCACGGTGACCGCGACGATCCCGGCGGCCGTCCACCACGTTCCCAGATCCGGGAAGACGAGGCTGAGGCCGATCATCAGGAAGAGGCAGACCGTGCCGAGCAGGACGGTGGGAAGGACCGGCCACATGGCGGCTGCCAGGGCCGGCGCCGCAGGCAGGAGCCGGCTGAAGGCCATTTCCGGCGGAGTGGAGTACGCCAGGCTGGCGATGACGATGGTCAGGATGACCGGCGACAGCCGCACGAGCCTTCCCGGGCCGGGGCGCCGACGGAACCGCGGTCGTCCAGACTCGATCACACTCCACAGAATATCCACGTAATCAGGGCATAGCGCTCTGAAGGATCTGAATGCCGCCATCGACCCGGCCCGATCGAACGAACGCACGATAATCGTTCCGCGCGCCACCCGGCCGGTCACATTCGCCGCCAAGGGCTCCCCCGGTGGTCAACTCGCGTGCCATCATGGGACGTTGTGGCTAAGGGGGAGGCTATGGCGAGCACCGCTGTCCGCGTGCGCCTGAAGCAGGGCGCGAGCGAGAGCGACATCGGGGCGCTCAAGGCGTGGCTGGAGCGGGAGCACAAGCTCGAAGCGCTCAGGGACGCGGGCGGCCTGGAGATCAGGGAGCGGGCCGGGACGGCGGACGGGCCCGGCAGCCCGATGGGCGCCGGGCTGGAGATCGTGCTGGTGCTGATCGGAGCAGTCGCACCGAAACTGTTCGACGAGGTGTACGAGCAGGTGAAGAGCGGCGTGCGCGCATGGCAGGAGAACCGCCGTTCCGTGGAACGGGGCGAGCCCCCGGAGGCCGAGGTCACGCGCGACGGCGACGGGAGATAGCCGGTGGCGCGCTTCGACCCCCGGGGGAAGGTGAACCGCGCGCTGCTCGTCGGCGTACCCGAATACGCCTTCAAACAGCCGGAGCACTCCACCGGGGTGCCGGGCGACCTCAAGGCGGTGGAGCACAACCTGGCGGAGCTGGAGAGCTCGCTCGTCGAGGGCGGGTTGTTCACCGAGGAAGACGTCGTCGTCGCCCGTCCGCGCACCGTGGACGAGTTCGACCGCCGGCTGGGCGCCGCGGTCGAGGCGGCCGAAGGACTGCTCCTGCTCTACTTCTCCGGCCACGGAGCGGTGCCCAGCACCGGTGACGAACTCTGGCTGCTGATGCGGCGGGCGACCATCGTCCCGGGCGCCGAGTCCGTGTTCCTCGGCGCGGTGCCCTGGAAGAGCGTCCTCACCGTGCTCTCCCGCAGCAGGGCGGAGCGGGTGGTCGTCATCCTCGACTGCTGCTACGCGGGAAACGCCTCGGCCGGGTGGGACGCGCTCCCCACCGCGCAGCGGCAGCGGACCTGTCTGCTGATGAGCGTGCAGGCCAACAACCGCATCGACGCCGGTGACGACGACACGCCCACGCCCTTCACCGGGCAGCTCGTCCGCTTCCTGCGCGAAGGCCTGCACGGGCAGGGCGGCGAGGTCGGCTTCGGCGAGCTCGCCGACCGGCTCGGAGCCCACATGTCCGCGCACCACACGACGCTGCGCGAGCCCCCCGAGCCGTGGGAGCCGCAGAGCCGCTCGGCCCCGGGCGCCGACGTCCTGCTCGCCGCCCCCTCCCCGCGTCAGCCGGACGCGCCCGCGCCGGACCCCTCCGGCGACCCGGGGACAGCGGGCGGCGGCCCGCAACCGGACGAGAGCCGGCTTCCCGGGCCCCGCCCCGGCCGCCTGGGCCGGCTCATCGGGCTCGGCCGCCTCGGCGGCCCCGGCCTGCTCGGAGGCCCCGGCGGCCCCGGCGGTCTCACCGGGCGGCGGATGGCGGCCGTCGTCGGCGTGCCCGTGGCGATCGCCGGCCTCGTCATCGCCACCCTCGCCGTCATCGACGGCGGGAACGGGGCGGCGTGCAGGCCGCCCCTCGAAATCCGGCTGCTCACCGACCCCGACCTCGAACCGACCGTCCGCAGGGCGGCGGAGGCGTACCTGACCTCGCCGGAGAACCTGACCGACGGCGGCGCGTGCCGGCGCAGCGGCATCACCGTCTACAGCGCCGGATCAGCCGCCGCGGTCGCCGCGTTCAACCGGCAGTCCGACCCCTGGCAGCGACCGTCGGGCGACGCCGACAATCCGCAGCGCGACATCGGCCCCCAGCCGGACGTGTGGATCCCGGCGGTGTCCGCGGACGTGGACCGGGCCCGCTCCGCCACCACCGAGCGGACGTACGTCGAGCTGGGGCCCGACCCGGAGCCCTTCGCGTACTCGCCGCTCGTGCTCGCTGTTCCGCAGGACCTGGCGGCCGAGGCGGTCTCGGAGCGGGTCGGAAGCCTCGCGGCCCTGACCGCCGCCCTGAGGTACCGCGCCGACATACGGCGTACGGACCCGGAACACACCGACGCCGGCCTGCTCGCCACCGTCGGCCTGTACGGCACGGCACAGCCGGACCCGGCCGCCGCCGAACACAGCGTCGCCCAGAGCGGACCCCCTTCCCGTACGGGTGCCGACCTGCTGTGCACCTTGCCCGCCGGCGACGCCGACGGGCGGACCGCCGCCCTGCTGCCGGAGTTCCTGCTCCACACCGGAACCGGCTGCGACAGCGTGACCCGGGTCCGGCGCCTGGCCGCGTACCCCGCCGACGTCCCCGGTCTGAGCCCGACGTTCGTACGGGTGCGCTGGCGGGGAGCGGGCCGGGACCAGGAGGCGCGCAGCGATGCCGTGGAGCGCTTCCACGACTGGCTGACCGGCAAGGCGGCGGCCGGAAAGAACGCGGGCGGGAACGCGGGCGGGAAGAAGGGCGACCAGGCGTCCGCGGCGGCGGCCCGGGGCGGACTCGCCGTCTTCGGCAGTGACGGCTTCCGCAGCGCGTCGGGCCCCCACCGGCCCCTGGACCCCGGCATCGCCTTCAGCGGCTTCGGCGCCCTGGACAACCCCGGACCGCTCACCGCCACCGTCCTGCCCTCGGCGATGACCAAGGCGCTGAAGGACTACCGCGAGGCCAACGGGCCCGGACGGGTGCTCTTCCTGCTGGACTCGTCCGGATCCATGGGAGCCCTGTGGGAGGGGCCCGGCGGTGCGCCCGGCATCATCGGGCAGTCCCTCGCCGGCCTCGGCGAGCGCGACGAGTACGGCGTCTGGGGCGTGGCGGCCGAGCCGGGCGGCGGCCGGGCGTACAGCGAGGTGCTGTCGTTCGGCACGCACGAGCGCGAGCAGGCGCGCCGCACGATCGACACCGCCGCCAAGGTCAAGGACCTGGAGGCGGACCCGTACCAGGCACTGGTCGCAGCCCTGGACGACATGGCGCGGCGCGGCACCGACGACCACCACCCGCAGCTGATCGTCTACATCACCGACGACGAGGACAACAACCGCCTGACCGAGGGCGGCCGCCTGGGCACCCTGCTCGCCCTCGTACGGCAGAAGAAGATCCCGGTGGTCATGGCCTCCCTGGACAGCGGCGGCTGCGACAAGGGCAAACCGGACGCGGCGGTCTCGGAGGCGAGCGGCGGCCGCTGCCTGGACACCAAGGGCGATCTGGTCGCCCGCCTGCGGGACGAGGTCGCCAGGACCGGAACGGGGGGCGAAGGATGAGGCACGGCCCGCTCAGGCACGGCCCGCTCAGGCGCGGCGCGACCACCGCTCTGGTGCTCCTCGCCCTGCTGCCCACCGCCGGATGCGACGGCGGGGACGACCCGGCCGGCGGCCAGGCCGCTGCCGCGGCCGACACCCCGGGCGAGATCGTGCTGGCCAGCGGCCGGGACGTGACCGGCAAGGGAGGCATCCGCCAGCAGCTGATCGACGCCTGGAACGCGGAGCAGGAGCGCAAGGGCTCCGGCTACCGCGCCCGCCTCGTCGAGCTGCCCGGCTCGGCGGACCAGCAGCGCAGCCAGCTGCTCGGCGCGCTGCAGTCCGGCAGCGCCGAGTACGACGTGGTCAACCTCGACGTGACCTGGGTGCCGGAGTTCGCCGCCGCGGACCTCGTCCAACCGCTCCCCGACGGGCTGGTCGACGCCGACGTGGTCAAGTCCGTCGCCGCCACCGCCCGCTGGAAGGACAAGGTGTACGCCGTTCCCTTCAACAGCGACGTCGGGCTGCTCTTCTACCGCCGCGACTACCTGAAGGGCGCGGGCATCACCGACCCCGACCTCCGCAAGGGCACCCGCTGGCCCGCGGTCCAGCAGCTGATCGGCGCCCTCGACGGCGCGGGCGCCGGCAGGAGGCCGCCCGAGGCCTACCGGAAGGGCTGGACGGCGCAGCTCGACGCCTCCTACGAAGGCCTCACCGTGAACGGCGTCGAGGCCTTCGCCTCCGCCACCGACGACTTCGCCCTCACCGACGAGGACGGCCGCTACGCCGGTTCCGTGGACGGCCTGAAGGCCGGGCTGGACGAGCTGCGCAGCCGCACCCAGGCCGCCTACACCCTGCCCGACGCCGTCCACTCCGACGAGGCGGACACCCTCACCGACTTCGCGGCCGGCCGCACCGCCTTCCTGCGCCACTGGCCGTACGCCTACCGCACCCTCCACCAGTCCCTGTCCGAGCAGGAGCTCGGCGTGGCCCCGCTGCCCGGCAGAGCGGTCCTGGGCGGCCAGAACCTGGCGGTGGCCCGGGGGTCGCAGCGGACGACCGCAGCCCGGCAGCTCATCGAGTTCCTGACCGGCCGGGAGAGCGAACGCTGCCTGCTCGACGCGGGCTTCGCCGCCACCCGGTTCTCCGCGTACGAGGACGACAAGCTGACCTGCACGGCGGCGAAGCCGGCGGGCCAGGCCACCGCGGCCCCGCCGAGCGAGCGCACCGACCGCATGCCGCGGGACGCCCACGGCCGCCCCGGCTACGCTCGCGGGACCCTGCTGCCCGCCCTGGAAAACGCCGTCCAGCGGCCCCGCACCCCCCTGTACGGCGCCTTCACCCGGACCTTCGCCGCCGAACTGGCCCGGCTCCAGGGCGACGACCCGCCCTCCGACGCCCAGCTCGCCAAGGACCTCGACACCAGGCTGCGCAGCGCCCTCCCACGACGCTGACCCCCGGACCGCTCACCCCAGACGGAGCAGCCGCGCGCCGACGGAGGGCTCGGCCAAGGCCTTCCCGACGGCCACCGGCACGCTCTTGGCCCCCTCGCCCTCACCGGCCGTCAGGGTGGCGACCTCCGTGCCGGCCTTCGCCCCGTGCGGCAGCGGCGAGGTGCCGGCGGCGAGGGTGAGCTTGAACTGCTGGCCCGGAACGCCGATCACGGTCAGGTCCCTGGTGGCCACGAGCGGCGTGCGGCCGCCCAGGCCGTCGTCCACGTGCCCGACCGTGTCGCCCTTGCGGACGACCGGAGTGGAGGCCAAGGCCGTCCGCACCGCTTCGATGATCTTCCTGCTGTTCACGTGGGCCAGGGCCAGACCCTTGGTCGCGTTCGGGTCCGGACCGTCCACGCGCTGCTCCATCACCGTCCCGAGGATCAGCGGCGTCTCGTCGCCGACCGACTTGTACGCCGCCCACAGCAGCGCACCGCCGGCCGGCGTGCTGGATCCCGTCTTGATGCCGCGGACGCTGAGGCCCTGCACGCTGAGCAGCTCGTTGTTGTTGATGAGGGGCTGGGGCAGCCCCTTGATCGGTGCGCTGGGCATGGCGACGATCGTGCGGAAGACCTCGTCCTTCATCACCGCCTCGGCCAGCTTCAGCTGGTCGGTGGCGGTGCTGACCGTGCCGGCGTCCAGGCCGCTGGGGTCCGTGTACGTGGTGTCCTTCATCCCGAGGTCCCTGGCAGCGGCGTTCATCTTCCCCACGAACGCGGCCTCGGAGTCGCTGCCGGTGTCCCAGCGGGCCAGCAGCCTGCCGGCGTTGTTGCCCGACGGGATCATCAGCATCTTGAGCATGTCCTGCTGGCTGAACTTCGCACCGGCCGTGAGCCCCTTGATCCGGGACTCGTTCTCGGCATTGCCCTCGGCCACGGCCTTGGCGTCGACCGTGATGTCGGGACCGGGTTCGTTGGTGCGCAGCGGGTGGCCCTTGAGGATCACGTACGCCGTCATCACCTTGGCCATGCTGGCCGTCGGGACGGGCTTCTGCTCACCGAACGTGCCGACGTCGCCGGAGCCGGGGACGCGCACGGCCCCCTGGCCCTGGGCGGGCCAGGGGATGGAGAACTGCCCGTCGACCGTGTGCAGGGTCTGCGCGGCGACCAGTCGGGGGCCGGGCAGCGGACGCAGCAACTGGGCGCCTGCGCAGGCCCCCGCGAGGAGCAGCAGGATCGGCGTCCACACCTTGACGCGCCGCAGCGCCGTCCGGCGGGGCGTCTCCGGCGGGGCAGGGGTGTTGGTGAGCTCGGCCAGCAGATCCAGCGGCGCCTTGGGCGTTGCGGGGGCGGGTGCCGGCGCGTCGAGCGGCTTCGGGGCGACGAGCCGACTGGTCCGCTCGGAGTCGCTCTCCGCGCCCCGAGCCCAGGCGGGCGCCCTGCGGCCGCCCTCGGCCGCGGTGTCGGTGTCGGTGTCGGTGGCGCTCCGGGTATCGGCCCCGGTCCCGGCGGCCTCGGCGTCGGCTGCGTCGGCGCCCTCGGCCCGGACCGAGGGCCGGTCTTCCGCGTCCGCCACTGCGCGGCGCGCGGTGCTGCCGTCCCCGGCCGCGTCCGTGGCGGCGGGGTCGGGGCGGTCGGACGCGCGCAACGTGACGGTGCGCGAGTCCTCGCCCCGGCGCTCGGCGCCGGCCGCCGAGGCGGGGGACTCCGCCTCCCCGGCCGCGGGCCCGCCACCGGGCGCGTCATCCCGCTCGGGCTCGGCATCCGCCTCGGGCGCGGGCCCGCCCGAGGCCGGGTCCTCCTCGTCGGCCACGGCGTCACGGGCGCCCCCAGCCCCGCTCCCGGCCTCATCACCCGGCGCCGAAGCCTCGGGCCGGGCATCGCCCTTGCCCCCGGCACCGATGCCCGCGTGGTCGCCCCCCTCACCGGCCTCGCCACCGGCGCCCGCCCCGGCTTCCGCGTCCTCCTCGGCCTCTGCCTCGGCCTCTGCCTCTGCTTCGGCTCCCGCGTCCGCTTCCGTGTCCGCGTCGGCCTCGCCCTCTGCCGCGGCTTCTGCGTCTGCTTCCGTGTCCGCCTCGGCCTCGGCCGCCTCGTCCGCTGCTGCGTCCGCCTCCGCGACCCCATCCGCCTTGGCTTCTGCGTCTGTTTTCGTGTCCGCCTTGGCTTCCGATTCCGCTTCCGCTTCCGCCTCAGCGTCCTCATCCGCCTTGGCTTCCGTGTCCGCCGGCGCGTCCCCGTCGGCGTCCGCGTCGGCATGCGCGTCCGCACCGTCCACGGGCTCGGCACCCGCGGGCGAGGGCTGGGGCTTGACGTCCTCCGTGCCCTCGGGCTGACCGCCCGGTGCGTCGGCCTTGCGGGTGACCGGCGCGCCGTCGGCGCCGTCCGCGCCGTCCGTGTCCGCCTCCGTGTCCTTGGTGGTCCCCTCGCGCTCCGGGTCCTCCGGAGAACCGCCCGCCACCACCGATATCGCCTTCATCCCAGCCCCGCCTTGCCCCTCACAACAACTCTCCAGACACGGTGCGGCGAGGCCCCTGGGGAACCCCGCCGCACCCATAGATGTGCGCAGCGCGCGAAACGTTCCCTCTGCTGGATCGCGTGGCCTTTCGACGCGCAGCACGGCGCAAAAGGGGTGCCGGCGCCACTCCTCCCGGCCCGAGCGGGCGAAGAATTATTGAACGTGTTCAGCCGTGCTGTCACAATGGGGCCCACTCCGCCGACTGGGCGGAGCGAGCGGTTCGCCGTGCCACGAGGGGGGTTGGCCGTGCATCAGAAGCGGTCGTACGGCCGGATGCTGCTCGTTTCGGCGTTGACGGGCTGCCTGGAGGTCGCGCTCGCCGTCGTGGTGGTCCTCCTGTACGTCCGGACGCAGCCGCCGCCGGACACCCCGACCGACAACGCCGCCCTGCTGGGCGGTTTGCTCTCGTTCGGGGTGATCGTCGCCGTGCTCGCGTTCCTGTTGTCCGCGCTCTTCGTACTGCCGGCGGTGGCCTTGGCCGATCTGCTCGGCCGCCGGATCGGCGGGCGCGAGGCGTGGTGGTGGGTGCCGCTGGTGACGGCGGTCCTGGTGGCACCGCCGATCGCGGTCTTCGAGGCGTACAACCGCGTGGAGGTGCGTCCCGTGCTGGTCTTCTGGGCGGTGGCGACGGCCGCCCTCTCCGCGGGCGGCCTGGTCGCCCGCTCCCGGCACCCGCGACCGGTCCGGCACGTGGCCCTGTGGGGCACGGGGCTGGTCGCCGCAACGGGCCTCCTCGGCGCACTCGGGCTCACCGCCGGCCTGCTGCCCGCCTACGAGCCGCCGGCGATCGGCCCCGCGACCATGGCCGGTACCTGGATCGACCACACCAGCGGAACGCTGGTCTTCACCCCGGACGGCCGGGTCACGGCCTCCGGGGTGGGCGAGCACGTCCCCGACGACCACCCCAGCGGCCCCTCGCGGCGGTGCTCGGGCTCCGGCACCTGGTCGTTCGAGCCCGGGCGGGACGTGTGGAGCCAGGAGGTCCGCGTCCTCGTACCGGGGTGTTCCCGGACGGCGTGGAGAGTCGGCGGCACCGAAGGGCAGCCGCGGATCTACCGGTACGTCGGCCGCCCGGGCTCCGGAAACCGGTACCAGTTGCGCAAGGCCACCGGCGGCCCCTGACCCCCCGGCTGCTCCCGCCCCGCCGCCCCGCGCCCGTGCAGGGCGGGGCGGCACATTCCCCACGGCCATGACACGGCCCGCCCGGCACTACACAATTGAGCTCAACCAGGCGGCGGGGGGAGAGTGTTGATGAGCCGGGGTCTGCGCATCGGCATAACGGCGGGTTTCGTGGTCCTGGCGGCGTGCGCGCCGCTCTACGCCCCGTACTACACCACGATCCTCGTCTGGGAGTTGCGGAAGTTCTTCGCGTGGCTGGCCCTGCCGCTGCTGGCGGCGGCGTTCGTCGCCCTCGTGGCGCTGGGGCGGTGGCTCCTTCGCAAACGGAGCGGCGAGGCCGCCGCCGAGCCGAGCGGCGTCCTGCAGGCCCTCGGCTGCCTGAGCGTCATCGCCGGCCTCGGACTCGCGGTCTTCTGGCTGATCTACGGCACGTACCTGCAGGACCGCGCCTACATGGCCCACACGCAGGTGGTGACCGAGCCCGTGCCCGCGCTGGCGCCCCGCGCCCCCTACCTCGTCGGCAAGGCCCAGGCCGCCCCGCACCTGGGCGACGTCACGGGTGAGATCTCCGACATCACGTACCTGCCCGACTCGGACAGGTTCGCCACCCTCGTCGAGCGGAGCGGCTGGCTGTCGGGGTACGAAGTCGGCCTCGTGCAGGAGGTCCCGCTCGGCGGCACCAGCCGCGCGCAGCAGCGCTGCGCGTTCGACGTGGACGTGGCGGACGCCCGCATCAGCGGCTGGTTCAGCCACAACCTGGGCCGGAAGATCTCCTCCCGGAAACGCTGGGTCCGCTTCGAGGCCCGCGATGCCTACGTGACCTGCTCGGGCGACACCCCCGTCGTGGTCGTCCCCCTCAAGCGCCAGACCGGGCTCCTGGTCCTGACGGAACGCCCCGCCGGAGTCGCCCTCTACGACGGGCGGACCGGCAAGGTCACCATCACCACCGACACGGCCTCGGTCCCCGGCCCCTCCTATCCGCTGAGCCTCGCGGCCCGGCAGCGGGAGGCGACCGCCGCCGTCGGCAGCTTCGCCGACTGGTGGTTCGAGCGCAGCGGCTGGGACGCGTCCGAGGACGGCGCGAACGAGGGGAACGACTCCGAGTTCACCCTGCACTACGGCGACGCGAGCGGACGCAGCGCGTACGTCACGCCCCTCACGCCGCAAGGAGAAGCCAGCTCGGTCGTCGCCGTGTCGACGGTGCCGGTGCGCCACCAGGGCGGCCAGCTGGCGCCCCTGACCGTGCACCGGCTCGATCCGACCTGGTCCTCGCCCCAGGCCCTCGTCGCGCTGATCAAGGCCGAGTACCGGGACGTCTGCTGCTACAACGACGACAGGGTCTTCGAGGTGGTCCCCACCGGCGGCAGCACCTGGACCGCCACGATCGGCAGCGAACAGGACATCCGCTACCGGGTGGAGGGCAAGGGCCAGGTCGGGGGCCGCGAGGCGACCTGCCTGAAGGCCGCCGACGGCGCACTGATCCGCTGCGCGTACGCGGCGCCCGGCTCGCCGGAGGAGCAGGAGCTCAAACGCCGAGAGGACCAGAAACAGAAGGACAGGCCCCCGGCCGACCCGAACCTCGGCGACCTCACCGCCCTGAGCCCCGAGCAGTTGGCGGAGCTGAACCGCCGCATCAACGAAGAGGTCAACCGCCGTCTCAAGAGCCGCTAAGCGTCCTCGGGGGCGTCCGGGCCGACGCCGGCAAGCGAGGCCCGGTGCCGCGACCGGACCTGCCGGACCACCACCCACAGCCGCGCCAGTGCGGCCGCGGTCCCGGCGCCGACGGGTAGGAGCGGCCAGAACGCGGGGCCGTTCCCGAAGGCCGCACAGACCAGGAGAACGAGAACGGCTGCCACTGCGACGAGGAACCCGAGCAGGCAGGGCCCGGACCGGTCCTGCCGCTCCCACCGCGCCCTGCCGCCGACCGAGGCGAGCCGTGCGGCGGCGGCCACAGCGAGGGCGATCAGATACCCCATGAGCAGCGGGTAGAGCACGAACAGCGCGAGGTCCCACGACGCGGGGTCCCAACCGGGCCACACCTGCCGCCCGTCGACCTCCACGATCCGCCCCCGCCACATGCCCGCCACGACCCGCTGGCCCTCGCGGAGACCGTGTGCGGCCCCGCCCGGTACGCCGTCCACCGTCTTCAGCCCGTCACCGACACGGAGTCCGACGGTGTACTCGGTGTGGACGAACCGGCTTCCGCTGCCGCCGTCCTGGCCTCCGCCGCTCCTCCCGGACTGCGTGTGCGGTGTCAGCTCCGTCACGGTCGCTTCAGCCGTGCGCAGCGATCCGTTCGCCCGCGCGAGGGCGACGGCCGTCTCCTCGTAGGTGCGTACGGCGAGCAGCGCGATCAGGGCAGCCATGGCGAGGCGGAACACCGCGCGCGCCACCCGGCGTCTCAGCGTCTCGGTCCGTTCCTGCATCAGGTCCCCCCACGCGCAGTGCGGCGAGGACAGCGGGAAGCTGCCCTCGCCGGATCACACGCCGCACACGCGGGCCTGGTTGCGGGACCCGCGGGAGACGGCCCGGCCGGCGGCCGGGCCGTCCCCCGTCACGGCTGGGGGAGCGGGGAATGCGGTGCCGCCCCCCGCTCGGGCCGTCAGTTGACGTTGACGGCCTTCCAGGCGGCCGCCACCTGCTGGTACTCGGCGCCCGTCGAGCCGTACAGGTCGGCCGTGGCCTTCAGGGTCGCCACGCGGGCACCGGCGTAGTCGGTCGTCGACGTCATGTAGGTCGACAGCGCCTTGTACCAGATCTTGTACGCCTTGGTCCGGCCGATGCCGGTGACGGTCGAACCGTCGTAGGTGGGCGAGTCGTAGGAGACCCCGTTGACCGTCTTCGCCCCGCTGCCCTCGGAGAGCAGGTAGAAGAAGTGGTTGGCGACGCCCGAGGAGTTGTGGACGTCGAGCCGGCCCACCGTCTTGGACCAGTAGTCGGCGGAGGCGCCGTCCTTGCTCGGCTTGTCCATGTAGCGCAGCGGGCTGCCGTTGCCGCGGATGTCGATCTTCTCGCCGATCAGGTAGTCGCCGGGGTCGGCGGCGTTGTTGGCGAAGAACTCCACCGAGGTGCCGAGGATGTCGCTGGTGGCCTCGTTGAGACCGCCGGACTCCCGGCTGTAGTTCAGCTTGGCCGTGGCGGCGGTCAGGCCGTGGCTCATCTCGTGGCCGGCGACGTCCAGCGAGGTCAGCGGCTTCTGGTTGTTCTGGCCGTCTCCGTAGGTCATGCAGAAGCAGCTGTCGGACCAGAAGGCGTTGACGTAGGCGTTGCCGTAGTGGACGCGGGAGTAGGCCGCCTTGCCGTCCCCGGCGATGCCGTTGCGGCCGAGTTCGGTCTTGTAGAAGTCCCACGTGACCGCTGCGCCGTAGTGGGCGTCGACCGCTGCGGTCTGACGGTTCGACGGGCTGCCGTCGCCCCACGTGTCGTCGGCGTCGGTGAAGAGGGTGCCCGTGGCGGTGGACGTGGCGCCGTTCAGGTCGTAGGTCTTGTGGCCGCCGCGCGCCGTGTCGGTGAGGCTGTACGCCGACCCGCTCGGGGCGGTGCCGAGCGTGACGGTGCCGGAGTACTCGCTGGTGCCGGTGCCGGTGTCGATGGCCTCGTACGAGTAGAGCTCGGCGCCGGTGGCCGCGTCCGTGATGACGTGCCGCTCGCTGGGGGTGCCGTCGGGCTGGGTGCCGTTGACCACCGCCTCGTAGGCGAAGACCGGCTGACCGGTGGCGGCCCACACGACCTGGCGGGCACCCGCGGGGGCGGCCCGCAGGGCGGAGCGGGCGCCGGCGGGGGCTATCCGGGCCTCGACCGCCTTGGTGGTCTTGCGGCTGCCGTCCTTCTTCTGATGCACGATCAGATCACCGCCGAGGACGGGAAGACCCGCGTAGGTGCGCTCGTAGCGGGTGTGGACCGTACCGTCCGCGTCCTTGATGACGTCACGGGCGACGAGGCGCTCCTCGTCGGCCAGACCGATGGCGCGCGCGGTGTCGGCCGCCGCGTTCTGCGCCGCGCTGATCGCCTGGGCGCGCGCTCCGTCCGAGAGCACGACGGCGGTTGCACCCGCCTCCCGCTCGGCCGACGCGCTGGCGGAACCGCTCTGGAAGGCGATGGCGACCATGGCCGCCGAGGCGACGATGGCAGCGGCACGCAGCGCGCGGGGGGTGGGGGATGAGGACATGGGGGATCGCTCTCCTTGATAGCCGTGGGGGACTGGCTGAGAGCGTGCCAGCAAGTCGAGCGAAATGGCAGGTACGCAACAAGGATTTGACCTGCCGTTGTCCGTTGAGCGGGGGACATGGTCCGCTCAACGAACGAAAACGGTGCATTCCGCTTGCTGTGGAAGGGGGTTGTCCGCCGCCGCTGCGGGCGGGTCGAAGCGGTTATGTCGTGTGCATGACAAACACGCGCGCCCATCGGCGCCGCGTCACAGCGAGGTCGGCCCGGCGTACTGCCGGGGCGGCCGCCGGGAACCCCGATCCCCGGGGGGGGCGATGTCCTGCGGGAGCCGGGGGGCGGGGGGGGTGTAAGGGTTGAGGGT